>JBQGEK010000093.1:0-3760 GCA_052039575.1 Patulibacter sp.
GCCCTGCTCGGGCTCGGCGGTAGCGGCCGGCACGCCGCGGATCTCCGCGCGGCGCCCACCGCGCCTTCGGCTCAGGACTACTACTCCGGGCTCTGGACATCAGGGGACGACGCGGCGTGGAGCAGCAGCGGGACGCTGCAGGCGACCGACTACGCACGAACGACGCTGATCGCGCGCGCATCGGGGATCGATCCCACGCGCGTCGGGCCGACCCAGAACCTGCCGGCCAAGCTCGGCCGGTTCTGGCGCGACGGGTACCTCCAGTCGCGCACCGCGTTGCTCAACCAGACGATCTTCGGCCTGATCGCGCTCGCTTCGGTCCCGGGTGCGCCGCCCGCCGTCGTGCAGCGGTTGCGGTCGAGCATCGAGGCGGCTCAGCACGACGACGGCGGGTACAGCTTCGTGACCGCGGAGACCGCGCCGACCGTTCCCGGTGGTCCCTCGCCGTTGAGCTCGACGAGCGACATCGACCTCACCGGTGCGGCGATCGCCGCGCTTTGCGGAGCGGGACGCACGGCGGACCATCCGTCGGTCGCGCGAGCGATCGCGTTCCTCGAGGACCGGCGCCTGCCCAGCGGCGCGATCGGCAGCTCGATCGGCAACGTCAACGCGAACGCGTGGGTGTTGCAGGGCCTGGGCGCATGCGGCGTGACGCGGGGGACCGACGCGTGGGATGACGGCGGCTGGGAGTCGACGGTCGACTGGCTGCTCGCGACGCAGCGGGGCGACGGGGCCTGGGCGATCTACCCGGAGATGAGCAGCAGCCAACCGGCGGACGCCTACGCCACGCAGGACGCGCTGCGGGCGCTGCTCGCACGGCCCGGCTTCGCGGTCGACCCGCCGTCCCGAGCGCGCTCGGCCGACCCGGTCCAGCGTCCCGCCGCCGAGCCGCCGGCCGGGGCCGCGATCTCGATCGCCCTCGCCGTCGATACGGGATTCGGCGACGAGCTGCGGTTCTGCGAGGTCCCGGCGGTTCAGGGGGCGACGCTGCGGCAGACGCTGCAGACCGCGCGCGGAAGCGCGAAGCCGTTCCGCTGCGTGACCGGTCCGCGCTGGGAGGACGGCGAGCTGACGGTGCTCAACGGGCGACGCACGGTTCCCGGTGGGGCCGGGTGGCGGTGGAGCGTCGACGGAGCCGCGACGCCGGAGGCCACGGCAGGCGAGGACACGCCGGTGACCGCGGGCCAGATCGTCTCGCTGCGGCTTGCCGACCCGTCGTCGGAGATCGTGCCCGCGGACCCCAGCGACCCGGACCCCGAGGCACCGACCGACCCGGACCCGCCGGTCGATCCGGATCCGCCAATCATTCCGGACCCGCCGGTCGATCCGGATCCGCCGATCCAGCCCCCGTACTTCCCGCCGGTCGATCCGCCCGTCTCCCTACCGCCCGGCACCCCGGCTCCGCCGCAGCCGCCGACGGTGCCGAGGAAGCCGACCGCGCCGGTCAAGCGGGTTGCCGTGCGCTCATCGTGCCGCCGGGTCTCCCGCAACCGCGCCGTCCGCTGCACCGTCCGGGCGACCGGTCGGTTCACGGTGCGAACCAACCTGCCGGGCCGCAAGGCCGTGCGCAAGACCGCGCGCCGCGCCGTGGTCACCACCGTCCGCTCGCCGCGGGTGGTGCGCACGACCCAGCGGGTGCGGCTGCGGGTCACCGTCGGCAAGCGCTCGCGCACGCTGACGGTCCGCGCCAACGGGCGCACCACCACCAGCCGAATCTGACGCGCGAGCCGAGCGGCGTCCGCGTCGCTCAGCCGTGCCCCGACCGTTCCCGTCGTCCCTCTCGTCACCCAGGAGTGCTGATGCTTGCATCACCAAATATTCGAAGTCGCCCAGGCGTCGCCCGGTGGTCGGTCGCAGCCGCGGCGACCGGCGTCGTTGCCCTCGGCGGCGTGCTTGCGCCGACCGCCGCGTCCGCGGTGGCGCCCGGGCCGCTCGTCGGCTGGGGGCAGAACACCAACGGTCAGCTGGGCCTGCCCACGGTCCCCGGGATTGGCACGCCGACGCCGATCGTGGAGATCGATGACGCCGCAGACGCTGCCGTCGGCAACGGGCACAGCCTGGTCCTCCGCGGCGATGGCATCGTCAGCTCCGGGTTCAGCACCTCCGGGCAGATCGGCCGCGGTGGACTCACCAGTTACGACTCGTTCGGTCCGGTGACCAGCATCGCGGAGCCGGTTCGCGCGCTCGCGGCGGGAAGCCGCTTCAGCCTCGCGCTGATGGAGGACGGCACGGTTCGCTCCTTCGGGAGCAACGCCTCAGCGGCGATGCCCAGCCAGATCCGGGGACAGCTCGGCAGCGGAAGCACCGCGCTGTTCTCGGTCGTTCCCCAGCCCGTAACGGGGATCGTCGACGCGGTCGCGGTCAGCGGAGGCTGGGAGCACGGCGTGGCGCTGCTCGCCGACGGGACCGTTCGTTCGTGGGGCGCCAACGACAACAACGAGCTGGGCAACGGCTCGGGTGCCGATTCCTCGGTGCCGGTCGTCGTTCCCGGCGTCTCGGATGTCGTCGCGGTCTCCGCGGGCGAACATACCCTCGCGTTGCGGGCCGACGGTCGCGTGTATGCCTGGGGCCGGAACCACCAGGGCCAGCTCGGGCTCGGCGACCTCGTATCGCGTACCGCACCGGAGCTCGTGCCAGGAATCGAGGACGCCGTCGCCGTGTCCGCCGGACGCTGGCACTCGTTGGTCCTGCTTTCGGACGGCACGGTACGCGCCTTCGGCAGCAACAACTCCGGCCGCCTGGGCGACGGCAGCACCGAGGCGAATCGCCCGAGTCCGGTCGAAGTCCCCGGTCTGACCGAGATCGTCGACATCAGCGCGCAGCTCGCGGGGAGCAGCGCGAGGCAGGCCGACGGAACGGTCTGGGTGTGGGGCAATGGCGGCGCCGGGCAGCTCGGTGACGGCAACACCACAGCGCACACCAGTGCCGTCCCGGTACGCGTGCGTGGGCTCCGGGCCCAGGCGCTCAGCCAGGGCGGCGCGGCCAGCTTTCACCTGGTGATTCCCCACGTCCCGCTGCGCAGCGACGGACCGCTGTCGTTCCCGACCCAGGCGCGCAAGACGCTGAGCGCACCGCGGACCGTCACGCTGACCGCGGGCGGCGGGCAGATCACCCGGCTGCGGACGGTCGGTGCCGACGCCGACGACTTCCTGATCAGCGGCGAGGACTGCGTCGGCGAGTACCTGAACGGCGGCGATACCTGCACCGTGCGCGTGCGGTTCTCGCCGTCGGCGTCCGGCGCGCGCGCCGCGCAGCTGCGGATCTCGAGCACGACCGCCGACGACGTGCTGGTCGACCTGGACGGCGAAGGCGGCGAGCACGTCGGCGGGCCGCCCGGGCCCCAGGGCAACGACGGGCTACCAGGGCCGATCGGCGTGCCCGGGCCGCTCGGACCGGCCGGCGCGCCGGGCGCCGACGCCCCGCGCCCCGCTCGGGCGCGCACGGCCTCGACCCGCGGCCGAGCATCCGTCAGCTGCCGGCGGATCAGCGCCAGTGCCCGGATCCGCTGCACGGTGCGGGCCACGACCAAGGACCGCGTGCGCGTCACCGGCCGGGTCAGCGGCGTCCGGAAGAGCGTGACCCGGTCAGGTCGCTCGCGCGTGACCGTGACGCTGGCCGCCCCGCGCCGCAACGCGCGGCCGCAGGTCGCCGTCACCGTCCGCTCCGGCAGCAGCCATCGGACCACGATCAAGGTCCGTGTCGGCGCGGCCACCAAGACCTCGACACTGCGCTCGGCGCGGTGAAGAAGGGTCGGTCCAGC
>JBQGEK010000094.1:0-7178 GCA_052039575.1 Patulibacter sp.
ATGATGTCCTACCGCCGGATGGCTTCCGGCGACGTGATCCGGATGATCGCGCCGTCGGGCGGTGGCCTGGGCGACGCGCTGACCCGCGATCCCGAACAGGTCCGGGCCGACGTCCGCCGGGGCTTCGTCAGCCGTGACGCCGCGGCCGAGCAGTACGGCGTGGTGCTCGACGACGCGCTGGCCGTCGACGCCGCGGCGACCGCCGAGCGGCGCGCCGCGACGACCACCGCCTCCGCGACCGCGACGGAGCAGGGCTGATGCGGCTGCTCGTGATCAACCCCAACACCACCCAGGCGATGACCGACGCGATCGGCGAGACCGCGCGCGCCGCGGCGTCGACCGGGACCGAAATCGTCGCCGTCAGCCCGACCTGGGGACCGGCATCGATCGAGGGGCACGTCGAGGAGGTGCTGTCCGCCGCAGCGGTGCTGGAGACGGTCGCCAAGGTCGGCGACGAGTACGACGGGATCGCAATCGCCTGCTACGGCGACCCCGGGCTCTACGCTGCGCGTGAGATCTCCCCCGTTCCGGTGGTCGGGATCGCCGAGGCCTCGATGCTGCTGGCGTGCACCGTCGCCCATTCGTTCTCGGTGGTGACGGTGCTCGACCGGATCGTGCCGATGCTCGAGGACGTCGTCGGCCGCTACGGGCTGCGCGACCGCTGCGCCTCGGTCCGTGGCACCCCGCTCGCCGTGCTCGAGATCGAACAGGACCCGGCCGCCGCCGCCCGTGAGGTGCTGGCCGAGGCCCGCCGTGCGGTGGCCGAGGACGGCGCCGAGGCGATCTGCCTGGGCTGCGCAGGGATGGGCGTGCTGGAGTGCACGGTCCGCGACGAACTCGAGGGCGTGCCAGTGATCGACGGCGTCGCCGCCGCGGTCAAGACGCTGGAATCGCTCGTCGGCCTGGGCCTGAAGACCAGCAGGCAAGCGGCGTTCCAGGCTCCCCAGCCGAAGCACCTGGAGGGCTCCGAGCCGTTCCTCGAGGCGCTGCGCGCGCGGATCCCGGGAGCCGCCGTATGAACGGGAGCGCCCCCACCGGACCCTACGACGTGATCGTCGTCGGCGCGGGCAGCGCCGGCGGCGTGATCGCCGACCGGCTGACCGAGGACCCGGGCTGCCGGGTGCTGCTGCTCGACGCGGGGCCGGACTTCCCCGATGAGGCGACCGATCCCCCGGCCCTGCTGACCGGCGGAACCGTGGTCGGCGAGGGCCTGGCCGGGGCCGGGCCCGTGACCCCCGAGCACGACTGGGGCCTGGCGAGCGAGCCGTTCGCGGGCGGGCGTCGGGTCCGCCTGCTGCGCGGCCGGATGGTCGGCGGGTCGAGCATGGTCAACGGCTGCGTCTTCGTCCGCGGTATGCCGGACGACTACGACCGCTGGGAGCAGTGCGGCGCGACCGGCTGGGGCTGGGAATCGTTCGTCCACGATCTCGAGCGGGTCGAGGAGACCGTTCCGGTGCGGACCTACGAGCACGACCACCTCGGACCACTGCAGCGCGCCTTCCTCGCCGGATGGGAGGCCGCAGGCCACCGGCCCGTCGACGACCTCAACGCCCCCGATGCGTGGGATGGCGTGGTCGGTCGCTGGCCGCAGAACCGCCGCAACGAGATCCGGCTCGGATCGCTCGTGACCTACGTCCGCCGCGCCCGCGGCCGGCCGAACCTGGAGATCCGCGGCGGCACGCTGGTCGACCGGGTGCGGTTCGAAGGCAACCGGGCGATCGGCGTACGAGCGATCGGGCCCAACGGCGCCTACGATCTCGCCGCCGACCGTGTGGTGCTCGCCGGCGGTGCCTACGGCAGCGCCCCGATCCTGCTGCGCTCGGGGATCGGCCGCCCCGACGACCTGGCCGCCGCCGGCGTTGCCCCGCGCACCGACCTGCCCGGCGGTCACGGCCTGATGGACCACCCGCAGATGCTGGTGCCGACCACGATGCCGCCGTCGCTGGCCCGGCTGATGGTCCCCTGGTACGCCGTGGCCGCCCGCGGCGAGGACTTCTGGTCGTTCCCGCTCGCCCACGACGAGATCGAGGGTCGCGGCGTGCTCGCGCTCGGCCTGGCGACCGAGGACCGGCGCGGACGGATCTGGCTGGATTCGGCCGAGCCGACCGCCCGTCCGCGGATCCACCACCCCTACGACGCGGCGATCGCCGAGGGCGCGTTCGTCGAGCCGTGGGCCGCGCTGCGACGCTTCCTCGCCAGCGACCCGGTGCGCGACGCCGGGCTGGTGCTCGAGCACCCGGAGAAGCCGCTCGAGGACCAGCTGCGCGACCACCTCGCGACGGCCTTCCACCCGCAGGGCGGCTGCGCGATCGGCTCCGTGGTCGACGAGCGGCTGGCCGTGCTCGGCCATGAGGGCCTGCACGTCGCCGACGCCAGCGTCTTCCCCGGGCACATCAAGAACAACCCCAACCTGACCTGCTTCGCGGTCGGCGAGCGCGCAGCGAGGATCCTCGCCGGCGGCCCCGTCGATCCGCGCCCGATCGAGGTGACCGCATGAACGCGAACGACGAGCGCTACGACGTGGTGGTGGTCGGCGCGGGCTCGGCCGGCGCCGTGGTGGCGAGCCGGCTGAGCGAGGACCCCGATCGCCGGGTGCTGCTGCTCGAGGCCGGCCCGGACTTCCCCGACGAGGCGACACTGCCGCCGCTGCTGCAGGTCGCGGGCGAACGGACCTGGGTCCCGGCCGGGATTCCCGAGTTCGACTGGAACTACTACGACGCTCCGCTGCCGAACGGCCGCCGGGTGCGGCTGCCGCGCGGACGGCTCGTCGGCGGCAGCTCGATGGTCAACGCGACCGTCGCGGTCCGCGGCGCCGACTTCGACTTCACGCGGTGGAACGAGATGGTCGGCGGCGGCTGGGGCTGGGACGTCGTGCTCCCGCGCTACGTGCGGCTGGAGCGCGACCTCGACCACGGTGGCCAGCCGTACCACGGCGACGACGGACCGATCGCGATCCGCCGCTACCCGGAGCACGAGTGGACCGCCGTCCACGCGCCGTTCCTCGAGGCCTGCGGCGAGCTCGGGATGGACCTGGTCGACGACCTCAACGCCCCCGGGGCGGACGCCGGCGTCGCTGGCGCCTGGCCGCACAACCGGTTGGTCGACGAGGTTCGGCTCGGCACCCTCCCGACCTACGTCCGCGCGGCTCGGCCGCGTCCGAACTTCACGCTGGTCGCCGAGGCCACGGTCGACCGCGTGCTGCTCGACGGCGACCGTGCAACCGGCGTCCGCTACATCGACCGCGACGGGTTCCCGACCGAGGTCCACGCCGACCTGGTCGTGCTCAGCGGCGGCGCCTACGGCAGCCCCGCGGTGCTCCAGCGGTCCGGGATCGGCGTTCCCGAACGGCTGCGCTCCGCCGGCATCGTGCCGCGGATCCCGCTGCCGGTCGGCCAGTCGCTGCTCGACCATCCGAACTGCCCGTTCCTGTTCGAGGCGCCGGAGCTGAGTGGCTTCCACGGCCGGCTGTTCGCGACGAACTGCCGCGCGCCGCTCGGCGACGACGGCGAGCCCGGCTGGCAGGGCTTCGCGATGCCGGTCGATCCCACCGCGGGGCGGGCGGGCGTGGTCGTCTGCCCCAACCGCCAGGACGCCGTCGGCACGATCGACGTCGTCTCGAGCGACCCGTCGGCGGCGCCGACGATCGACCACCGCTACCTGACCGACCCGCGCGACCTGCGGCGCTACGAGCAGGCGTGGGCGTTCTTCCGCGAGATGCTGACGCGTCCGGCGTTCGCGTCGCTCGGCGCGCGCGAGGTCGGTGCCGGCAGCGAGGTCGCGGCGATCCTCGCCGAGCGGCTGTCGACCGCCCACCACCCGAGCAGCAGCTGCCGGATGGGCGCGGCCGACGATCCCGACGCGGTCGTCGATCCCCAGCTGCGGGTGCGCGGCGTCGAGGGCTTGATGGTCGCCGACACCAGCGTCTTTCCGGACAACATCATGCACAACCCGAACCTGACCGCCTACATGGTCGGCGAGATGGCCGCGGACCTGGTCCGCGGCGTGACGGTCGCCGCCCCGGAGGCGTTCGCGTGAGCGCGCTCGGTCTGCCGACCGGCGTCGCCACCCCCACCCTCGAGACCAGGAGCAACGCACGATGACCGTGCTCGTCAGCGGCGGAACCGGATTCGTCGGCATCAACATCGTCCGCGACCTGATCGCCGCCGGCCACGACGTGGTCTCGGTCGACGTCGGCGCCCCCGACCGGCTGGCCGAGACGTTCGTCGACCCGTGGCGCGACCGCCTGACCTGGGTCACCGCCGACCTGCAGGACGAGAAGGTCGCCGAGCGGGTCGGCCGCGAGCACGAGATCGAGCGGATCGTCCACGCCGCGGCCTACACCCCCTACGGCGACCAGGAGGCCGACAACCTGCGGCGTACGCTCGACAACAACGGCACGGCGATCCTCAATCTGCTCGACCTCGCCGTCGCGACGAAGGCCGAGCGGTTCGTCTCGGTCAGCACGATGGCGGTCTACACGCCCGAGTACTTCACCGTCCACGACGGGCACGTGACCTACGCCGAGGATCAGCCGGTCGACCCGCACCACGCCTATGGGATCAGCAAGCTGTTCAGCGAGGCCGCGTTGCGTCGCTACGGCGAGCTGCTCGGGGTGTCGGGGGCGAGCGTCCGGCTGTCGCAGAACTGGGGACCGATGGAGCGGGTCACCCCGTACCACGCCAAGATGTCGATCCCGTACTACTGGGTCCGCCAGGCGACCCGCGGCGAGCCGATCGAGGTCTCGCCGCACGGGACCGGGATCACCGAGGGCCGCTGCCTCAACCAGGACCACCCGTACGTGCTCGACACGGCGGCGGCGATCCGCGGCCTGCTGACCGCGCCGACGCTCGATCACGACCTCTACAACGTGTCGGCCGGCAAGCCGGTCTACGTCGACGACATGCTGACGGCGATCCGCGCCGCCGCACCGGACGTCACGTTCGTCGAGCCGGTCGCCGGCGACGGGCCGGACGACCGTCCCGGGATCGCCCTCGACTGCACCCGGCTGACCGAGCAGACGGGCTTCGTCCCCGCGTTCGACCTCTCCACCGCGCTCGCGGACTGCATCGCCTGGCGCCGCGACAACGGGTTCCTCGGCGACTGACCACGCGAGCTGATGCGTGTTTGCCCACGCATGCGGGCGCAACCCGCATCAGCTCCCCGGCCGGCGGTCGCTCAGCCGGCGGTCTGCAGCTCGCGCGGGATTCGCTCGCGCAGGTGGTCGCGCAGCTCGCGGACCTCGCGGTTGCGGGGGTCCAGCTCGAGCGCGCGGTCGCACGCCTCGAGCGCGTCGGTGGTGCGGTCGGTGCGCGCCAGCGCGTGAGCGTAGCGCGCCCAGGCGCGAGCCCCGAGCGGACCGTCGTCGGCCAGCTCAGTCGCGTGCAGGCAGGCGTCGACCTGACGACCGAGGTCGCCCGTCAGGTGGGCAGCCAACGCCAGGTCCAGGTACCCCTCGGCCGTCGGCTCCAGCGCCATCGCCCGCTCCAGCGCGTCGAGCGCTCCGACCCGGTCGTGCAGCCGCAGCCGCAGGCGGCCGATCCGCGCCCAGGCGGCGCCGTCGTGCGGCTCCAGCTCGACGACCCGGGTCGCCGCCTCCTCCGCCTGGATCGTCGACCCCTGGGCCTCGTAGATCCGCGCGGCGAAGCGGTGCGGCGCCGGTCGCGATCCCTCGGCCCGCAGCCAGTCGCGTACGGCGCGCGCGGCCGCCGGAAGGTCGTCGGCCTGGAGCAGGGCGACGGTCAGCATCCGCAGCACCGTCGGATTGCCTGGATCGGCGTCGCGGGCGTAGAGCAGCCGCTTGGCCGCCACGCCGAACTCGCCCTCGGCGAGCGCGTGCTGGGCGGCGGTCATGAACCGCTGGACCCGGTCGGCGCTCGGGTCGGGACGGCTGAAGTCGACGAACTGCAGCGTGCCCGCGGGGACGGTGCGGACGCCCAGGTGGAACGCGACCCGCGCGAACTGCAGCACGTCGTCGCCCTCCCCCGTGAAGTAGACGCCGGTGACGTTGCCGACGCCCCACTCGGGGTAGGACACGCAGCGCGCGTAGCGGTGGACGACCGAGTGGTCGGGCGTGCGGCTGCCGAACGGGTCGTGCTCCGCCCGGTCGCGCTGCTGCTGCTCCGCCTCGTAAGCGCGGCGGCCCGCTTCCTCGCGCGCAGCCCGGGCGGCCGCGGCGTTGGCGCGGACCGCGTTCTCGGTGACCTTGCCGCCCCGCGAGTCCTCGGCGAGGCGCTCCAGCCGGTCGGCCGCCTCGTTGATCGCCTTCAGATGGCGCTCGTGCTCGAACTGGCGTCCGGGTGGGGCCAGGTCGGGGTGCCAGCGCTTGGCCATGCTGCGCCGCGCCAGCTGGACGTCTCGCTTCCCGAACGGCGGCTTGAGCTCCAGCAGCCCCAGCCCATGCTCGATGTCGAAGACGGTTCCGGCCATCTCACCCAGGGTAGCGAGCAGCGACGGTTCGCCCGACAGACCATCCGGCGGCCCACTCAGTGTGCATTCGACGAGCTCAGCGCCAGGGTGACGACGCCCGCGGCGATCAAGCCGATGCCGAGCAGTCGCGACGGGTCGGCCGCCTCGCCGAGCCAGACGATTCCGACGATCGCCGCGCCGATCGCACCGATCCCGACCCAGACCGCGTAGCCGGTGCCGACCGGCAACGAGCGCAACGCGAACGACAGCAGCCAGAAGCTGGCGACGGCGGCGACGACGAACACGACCGTCTCGGGGAGCTGCGAGAAGCCATGACTGCGCTTCAACGCGATCGCCCAGACGACCTCCAGCAGTCCGGCCGCGACGAGCGTGATCCAGGCCATGAGAGAACCCTCTTCCGGTGGCGCCGTCGTCGTTCCGGGTACGGCGCGCCCTCTCGTCCGGGGTGGTCCCGCTCGGGCCACCTGCCTTCAGCCTACGTCAGCACCACGCGCGATGGGTGACGACGGACACCGTCCGCCCGCGTGCACACGGGGCCGCGGCAGACACGTGGGAGGATGGCGTAGACCCCGCTCGACCCCTCCGGAGGCCCCCGTGTCCGACGATCCCGTCCTGCTCATCACCGGCGCCAGCTCCGGCATCGGCGCCGCGACCGCGCGCCACGCCGCCGACGCCGGCTACCGCCTGGTCCTCGCCGCCCGCTCGCAGGGCACGCTCGAGACCCTGGCGGGCGAGCTCGGCGGACCCGACCG
>JBQGEK010000095.1:0-20597 GCA_052039575.1 Patulibacter sp.
TCCACCAGAAACCCGACGAGCTGAGATCGCGACCCGCATCGGGCCAGTGATCCGAGAATCACGGGAAGTCGTTCTGTTCGATCGATACGCTTTCACCTGCCTCCGCGTGGACTCGCACGCCCCCCGTAGGGCGGAGGTCGAAGCCTGGCTAGGCTGGATCCTCGAAGTCATCTGGAAGCACTCTCCTAGATGCAGCGTGAGGCTTATCTCCGGATTCGAAGTCAGGCCGCGCGTCAGGAGGAATGAATCGGCTAGTACGCCTCGGCGATTCTCAACGGATGTACGGGACCTTGTTGCGAGCATTTTCGGGTCGCTTCCCGAGGCGATCGAGTGCGGTGACGTATCAGTAGCGCTCGCGCCCGACGGCGGAACCGATGGTGCGTTCGAACATGATCGTCACATTCGGGCAGGGCAACGAGGCTTTGTGCTGTCATCGGGGTTCGATCGGTTGAGCACCGAGTCAGCGAACAAGCGCTGGCGGCTCTCGTATCAATGGGCTGGTCAGGACGTTCACCTCCTTCGCCAAGCTGAGGACGACATGCTCAACCGCGTTGGAGTTCTGAAGCAGCGTCTCCAAACGGCTCGCCCCGCAGCCGCTAGGCCGTGACCGCCAGCTCGCTCAGCCGCTCGGCCGCGACCGCGCAGTCGTCGATCGTCGGGACCAGCGCGACTCGGACGTAGCCCTCGCCGGCGGGGCCGAAGAAGCCGCCGGGCGCGCAGACGATCCCGGCGCGCAGCAGGCAACCGGCGAACGTGGCGCTGACCTGTCCGGTGGCCGCGTCGTCGCCGTCGGTCAGGATCGTGATCAGCTCGCTGGTCAGCCGGTCTCGGCGCGCGGTCGCGACCCAATCGGCGTCCTGCCAGTCGGCGGGGACGGACAGCCAGCGGAAGAACGACGCCGGCCCGCCGGCGTTGACGAGCCCCACGGCGTCGAGCCCGGGCTGCAGCACGGCGAGCTTCTCGCGGTAGAGGGCTCGCACCGCGTCGACGTGGTCCTCGTCGTTCCAGGCGGCGAGCGCGGCGAGCTGGACGAACCGCTGCGGAGCTACGCCGACGCTCGGGCGGTGGCGCTTGAGCAGCGCGATCAGGGCCGGATCGCCGGCCGCGAACCCCGAGCGGTAGCCGGGCATCGACGAGCGCTTCGAGAGCGTGTTGATCGTCAGGACGTTGGTCAGCCCGTCGCCCTCGGACGCCACCTGCAGCGCAGACGCCGGAGCGCCACCGTCGAACCACCGCTCGCTGTACGCCTCGTCGCTGGCAAGCACGACGCCGTGGCGACGGCAGCGCGCGACCGCGTCGACGAACCACGCCCGCGATGCGACCGCCGCGGTCGGGTTGTTCGGGTAGTTGACCCAGAGCAGCGCCAACCGCGACCACTGGGCGTCGGTGATCGCGTCGAGGTCAGGCAGGAAGCCGTGCTCGGCGGTCAGCGGCAGCGTCAGCACGTCGGCCCCGGCGAACCGCGCGCCGCGCTCGTACACCGGATAGGCGGGCTGGGGCACGGCGACCAGGTCGCGGCCGGCTTCGCGGTCGACCAGGACCTGGGCCAGCCCGAAGACCAGCTCCTTCGATCCGAGCGTCGGCAGCACGTGGCGAGCGGGGTCGACGCCGACGCCGTAGCGACGACCGATCCAGCCGGCGATCGCGGCCCGCAGCTCGGGCAGGCCCTCGGCGAGCGGATAGCTCGACACGGTCTCGGCCTCGATCGCGTCGACCAGCGCGCGACGGATCAGGTCGGGTGTCGGCTCACGCGGCTCGCCGGCCCCGAAGTCGAGGATCCGCAGCTCGGGGTGCCCGGCGGCCAGCGCGCGTCGCGCGGCGGTGAGCCGCTGGAACGGGTACGTGCCGCTCCCACGCAGCAGCGGGTTGGTCGGCAGCTCGGGCGCCATCGGTCCGGAGGATAGTTCCGCGACCGCTGCCCACGCGCGCCGCTCGGGACCGTTCTCAGGCGCCGCGGCGAATCAGCGCGGCGAGCGTCTCGTAGCTCTCGACCAGCGCCGAGATCGCAACCTGCTCGTCGCGCTTGTGCGCGTACTGCGGGTCGCCCGGCCCGTAGTTGACCGCCGGAATTCCGAGCAGCCCGAATTCGGCGACCGGGGTCCACGCCTGCTTCGGCGTGACCTCGCGTCCGCTGTGGTCGATCAGCTTGCGGGCGAGGCAGCCGTCGGTGGCGACCGCACCGGAGGGGGCGTTGCCGATGATCCGCAGCTCGGTCTGCTCCAGGTCGCACCACGCCCGCAGCTGAGCCTCGGCGATCCCGGGGGCCACGCCCGGCGGGTAGCGGTAGTTGACATGGGCTTCGACGCGGTCCGGCACGACGTTGTCGGCGACGCCGCCGTTGACCCGGGTGACCGACACGCATTCGGCGTACTCGAGTCCGTTGAAGACGTGATGCTCGACCGGAACGTCGGCGATCCGGCCGATCCCCCCGGCCGCCCGATGGATCGCGTTGTCGCCGTGCCACGGTCGCGCGCTGTGCGCCGCGGTGCCGTGGAAGATCCATGTCGCGTTGAGGTTGCCGAGGCAGCCGCCCTGGACGCCGTTGGACGTCGGCTCCATCACCACGGCCAGATCGGCGGCGTGCAGTGCGGTCTCGCGCTCGAGCATCGGCGTCAGCGCCGTTTCGACGAACGGCAGCTCCTCACGGCCGAACAGGACCACGCCGACGTCGCAGGCCCGGTCCGGCTCGCGGTGCAGACCGTCGCGCAGCAGCTCGATCATCACCGCGCAGGCGCCCTTCATGTCGCAGCTGCCGAGACCGTGGACGGCGTCGCCGTCGATCCGGCCCGGCCGGTTGCCCTGGGCCGGAACCGTGTCGAGGTGCCCGGCAAGCAGGATCAGCGGTCGGTCGTTCCGCTCCGCCGCGCCGGCGATCAGGCACGTATCGCCCGCGTCGCGGACCGGGACGTCGGCGTCGGCCAACAACCGCGCGGCCAGGTCGATCGCCGGCTGCTCCTCGCGCGATTCCGACGGGCAGTCGACGAGCTCGAGCGTCAGGGCGGACAGGCGATCGGACAGCGGCGGCACGCCCTGACCCTAGTACCCGAGACGGGTGATCGGTTCCGGCGGTCGGATTTCGGTCCCTACACTGGGAACTAGTGTCGAAACGCCGCGAAGACCGCCAGAACACGACCCGTCCGTTCGATACGACGCACGTCGACGACCTGGAGCAGCAGCGCAAGGCCGACAACCAACAGGCCGTGATCGTCGGAGTACTGCCCGAGGGCGACGACCTCAGCGAGCTGCGCGAGCTGTTGCGCACCGCCGGCGTCGAGGTGCTCGAGCAGATGGTCCAGCACCGGCCCGACCCGCACCCCAACACCTACGTCGGCGAGGGCAAGCTCGTCGAGCTGCAGCGGCTCGCGGCCGACGTCGGTGCGACGGTGGTCGTCACCGACGACGAGCTCTCGCCCCGCCAGGAGCGCAACCTCGAGGGCAGCCTCAACCTGCCCGTGCTCGACCGCACCGCGCTGATCCTCGACATCTTCGCCACCCACGCCAACAGCGCCGAGGGCAAGCTGCAGGTCGAGCTCGCGCAGCTCCAGTACAACCTGGCCCGCATGCGGGGGCTGTGGACCCACCTCGACCGTCTCGGCGTCGGTGGCGTCGGTACGCGCGGACCCGGCGAGACCCAGATCGAGACCGACCGCCGACTCGCCCGCGACCGGATCTCCAAACTGCAGCGCAAGCTGAAGGAGGTCTCCGGCACGCGAGCGGTGATGCGGGCCGAGCGTGCCCGCGCGTCGCACATCCCGAACGTCGCCCTCGCCGGCTACACCAACGCCGGCAAGTCGACGGTGCTCAACGCGCTCACCGGGGCCGAGGTCGGCGTCCAGGACCAGCTGTTCCACACGCTCGATCCGACGACCCGCGAGCTACGGCACAACGGCCGCACCTACCTGCTGACGGACACGGTCGGGTTCATCCGCAAGCTGCCGCACCACCTGGTCCGGGCGTTCGGCGCCACGCTCGAGGAGACGGTGATCGCCGACCTGCTGCTGCACGTCGTCGATGCCAGCGCCCCGGACGAGCAGATGAACGCCGTGATGGCGGCCGTCGACGACGTCCTGCGCGAGATCGGAGCGACCCAGGACGACGGTTCCGGTCGCGTGCTCGTGCTCAACAAGTGCGACCTGATCGACGACGAGCGGCGCGAGCAGCTGCGGATCCGCTTCCCCGACGCGGTGCAGATCGCGGCGGCCGAGGGCGAGGGTCTCGATCGGCTCGCCGAGCGGATCGAGCGCGAGTTCGACGCGATGCGCCGGCCGCTGGAGCTGCTGTTGCCGTACTCGGCCGGCGCGACGCTCGCCGAGCTGCACGAGCTGGCCGGCGACCTGGAGCAGGAGCACCGGCCGGACGGCGTGCTCGTGCGCGTACGCGTGCCGCGCACGCTGGCCGGACGCTACGACCGCTACCGCGTGGCCTCGGCGAGCTCCTCGCACGACTGACCTCGCAAGCAGACCCAAGCGGTCCTGTCGCTCTGCGATCCTGGCCCCGTGAGCTCCGACGCACCGCATCCACCGACGTTGGCCGTCCAACGGCTGCACCCCGACGCGGTGCTGCCGAAGCGCCAGCATTCCGGCGACGCGGGCCTCGATCTCTGCTGTCTCGAGCCGGTCCACCTGGAGCCGGGAGAGCGGGGAATGGTCCAGACCGGCGTCGCCGTCGCGATCCCGTTCGGCTACGCCGGACTGGTTGTGCCTCGGTCGGGTCTTGCCGCCCGCCACGGCGTGTCCGTGGTCAACGCGCCGGGCACGATCGACGCCGGCTACCGCGGCGAGCTGCAGGTGCTGTTGCTCAACACCGACCGCGAGCAGCCGTTCCTCGCGTCGTCGGGCGAGCGGATCGCCCAGCTGCTGCTGGTGCCCGTCGCGCTGCCCGAGGTCGAGGTGGTCTCGACGCTGGACGACACCGTCCGTGGGACGGGCGGCTTCGGCTCGACCGGGCGCTGAGCGAGCGCCGTCGCTCGGCGAGCCGGTGCGGACGGAGACTCCCCCGCACCGACCGGCGGTGCTACTGGATGAAGCCGAACTGCTTGAGGAACGCCTCCGCAGCCTGCTTCGGCGTGTTCTTGTCCAGGTCGACGCGTGCGTTGAGCTCCTGGATGTTCTCGTTGGTCAGCTGCGTGTTGACCGCCTCGACGGTCTTCGGCAGGTCCGGACCGGCCTGGTCGTAGACGTCCTTGCGGACGACCAGGGTCGAGTTGTACGGCGGGAACATGTCCTTGTCGTCCTCGAGTAGGACGAAGTCCTCGCGCGTGTTCTGCGGGTCGGTCGTGAAGACGATCGAGACGTCGGCCTGGCCACCCGACAGCACCGTGCTGCGCTGGCTCAGGTCGACCGGGACGAAGCGCTGGAAGTCCAGGCCGTAGACCTGTTGCAGGCCGAGCAGGCAGTCGAGACGCTGACGGCACTCGGGGCTGCCGTAGAGCGTCAGCTCGCCGGCGACGGGCTCCAGGTCGGAGATCTTCTCCAGGTCGTACTTGTCGGCGGTCGCCTTCGTCACCGCAACTTCGTTCGACGACGTGAACGGCGTCGGCGGCAGCGCCACCAGGTCGTCCTCGGCGAAGCCCTCCTTGACCTGCTCGAACGCCGCATCGGGCTCCTTCGGCAGGTCCTCGGCCTTGACGTCGAAGAACGAGACCAGCGCCGTGCCGGTGTACTCGGGGTAGGCGCTGATGTCACCACGCTCGAGGGTTCGCAGCGCGGTCTGCTCGTCGCCGAGGTTGAGCTCGGTGCGGATCGTGTAGCCGGCCGCGGCGAGCGCCTGCGCGTAGACCTCGCCGAGCACCTTCTGCTCGGTGAAGTTCTTCGAGCCGATCGTCAGCGTCGTCGACGAGTTGTCGGCGTTGCGCTCGATCGGGTTCGCCTCAGCGGTGGTGGTCGTGGAGGCATCGCCGGACGCCGCCGAGCTGTCGTCGTTGTCGTCGCTGCCGCAGGCCGCCAGCGTGAAGACGAGTAGGAAGACGAGGGCGAGGCTGAGCAGCAGACGGATCTGCCGCTCGGACTTCAGGGTTCCGATGTTGATCATGCGGTCGCACCCTTCTGGATCTTGGGGGTGAATCGCGCCCGCCGGGTCATCCGGCGGTCGCTGCGGAGAGGACGGGGGGTCACCGCGCGCTGCGCGGCGGCCAGCCCGACCTCGGCGACGATCGCCAGGACCGCGACGACGATCGCCGCCGCCAGCTTCCCGGTATCGCCGTAGACGTTGGTACTGAAGATCGGGTCGCCGAGCGTCACGACGCCGGCGATCGGCGCGATCGTCGCGGTCGCGATCACGTTGACGACCGATGTGCGCAGACCACCGAAGATCAGCGGCATCGCGAGCGGCAACTCGATCTGACGCATGACCTGGCCGCCGGTCAGTCCCTGACCGACAGCAGCGTCGATCACCTCGCGATCGACCTGGGTCACGCCGACGTAGACGTTGGTCAGGATCGGCGGGATCGCCAGCAGCGCCAGCGCGACGGTGACGTTGACGAAGCCGACGCCGAGGAAGGCGATGAAGACCGCGATCAGCGCCAGGCTCGGCACCGCACGACCGATGTTGCTGACGGAGATCGCGACGAACCCGCCCTTGCGCTTGTGGCCGAGCACGAGACCGAGCGGCACGGCGATCACGGTCGCCAACGCGACCGACGCGGCCACGACCTGGAGGTGCGTGACGGTCATCCGGCCGAAGTCGCTCAGCCCGCCGACCGGCGGCCCCCCGGACTGGGAGGGCTGCGCCTGGAAGATGAACTGGATCGCCTCGCCGAACGCGCCGAGGAACGAGAGCGGGACGATCATGACGGCACCGCCCGCACCCAGGGGGTCAGCAATCGCTGCGTACCGAGCACGACGACGTCGAGCACGACCGCCAGCAACACGCAGAGACCGCCGGCCACCAGCACGTTGCTGCGGAAGTTCAGGTCCGCGTAGATCGGCTCGCCGAGGCCACCGGCGCCCGCGAAGAAGGCGAGCGTGGCGAGACCGACGGTGGTGGTGGCGGCGATCCGCACGCCGGCGGCGATCTCGGGCAACGCGAGCGGGATCTCGACCCGCCAGAGCACCTGACGGTCGGTCAGGCCCATCCCGCGGGCCGCATCGACCCCGTCGTCCGACACGCTGTCGAGCCCGGACGTGACGTTGCGGAAGATGATCAGCAGCGTGTAGGAGACGAGCGCGATCAGCGCGGTCAGGAAGCCGCGCCCGGTGATCGGCAGCAGCAGGAAGAACAGCGCCAGGCTGGGGATCGTGTAGAGGATCCCGGTGACCTGGACGATCGGCGCGACGAGCCACCGGCGCCGGTGGGCGAGCAGCGCCAACGAGAACGCGATCGCGAAGCCGACGGTCAGCGCCACGACGGTCAGCGCGACGTGCTGGCCGAGCGGGCCGGTGTAGCGATCGAAGTTGTCGACGATCCACGAGGGGCACACGCCGTTGTCGGCGACGCATGCGTCGCCACCCGATCCCGACGACCGATCGCGGACGAAGCCGTCCGCCTGGGCGAGCACGGTCGCGCCGATCACACGGCCTCCTCGGATCCGACCGGTTCGACCGGGGCCGGACCGGGGGCGAGCTCGCGAGCGACGGCGTCGCTCGACAGCACGCCGACGACCGCTCCGGAGTGGTCCACGACCGCCGCGTACTGGACCCGGTGCGCGAGCACGTCGCTGAACGCGTCGCGCAGCACGTCGTCGCGCTCGACGACGGCGACCTCCGTGCCGCTCCCGTCGACGATCCGGTCGCCGCGCAGATCGTCCTCGTCGAGCCAGGCCAACGGCTTGCCGTCGGCGTCGACGACCAACGGGTACGGCACCGTGGCGTCGCGCAGCTGCTCCCGGACCCAGCTGACGGGATCGCCGTAGCGGACGCGGGCGGACTCCTCGAGCCGGAGATCGCTGACACGACCGAGCGCGAGGCGCTTGAGCGCCCGGTCGGCGCCGACGAACCGCGCGACGAACTCGTCCGCGGGGTCGAGCAGGATCTCGGCCGGCGTGGCGTACTGCGCCAGGTGTCCACCGGGCCGCATCACCGCGATCCGGTCGCCCATCTTGATCGCCTCGTCGATGTCGTGGGTGACGAAGACGATCGTCCGGCGCAACGTCTGCTGGAGCCGCAGGAACTCGTTCTGCAGCCGCTCGCGGGTGATCGGGTCGATCGCACCGAACGGCTCGTCCATCAACATCAGCGGCGGGTCGATCGCGAGCGCGCGGGCGACGCCCACGCGCTGACGTTGGCCCCCGGAGAGCTGTGCCGGGTACCGCTCGGCGAAGCTCGGGTCGAGTCCGACCAGCTCGAGGAGCTCGTCGGTGCGCGCGGCGATCCGCTGCTTCGACCAGCCCACCAGGCGCGGGACGGTCGCGACGTTCTGCGCGACGGTCCGGTGGGGAAACAGACCGGTCTGCTGGATCACGTAGCCGATCTCGCGGCGCAGGGTGGCCGGCGAGTGCTCGGTGTTCGGCTTCCCGTCGATCAGGATCTGTCCGGAGGTCGGCTCGATCATCCGGTTGACCATCCGCATCGCGGTCGTCTTCCCGCAGCCCGACGGCCCGACCAGCACGCAGATCTCTCCGGCGGGGACCTCGAGCGAGAGTGACTCGATGGTCGGCTCATCGGCGCCTGGGTAGCGCTTGGCGACGTCGACGAACGCGAGCGACGCCGGCGGCGTCGTGGTCCGCTGCCCGTCTTCGGTGGGGGACTCGGATGACATGGGTGCTCCCAAGGTGGCGGGCTCCGTGGCGGGTACCCGGGAGCCCCAGACTCTAACCGCGCGTACAGCGGAAGCGTCCGATCTCCAGTCGGGAAGAGGGCATTCGGCGTCGGCCCGGATCGCGGCGGCGTACGAAGCGCCCGCTCAGACCCCTGCGGCGCGCCGAGCCGCGGCGTGAGCCGCGTCCTCGAAGCGGTCGTCGAGCGGGGCCAGATCGTCGGGATCGATGCCGAGGGCCTGGGCGATCAGCAGGTCCGCGAACCAGGCGTTCTTCGGCAGCAGCGGCCCGTGCAGATACGTCCCGATCACGTTGCCGGTGCGCGCGCCCTCGAATCCCGAGCTGCCGGTGTTGCCGTTGCCCGCGAGCACCGCGCCGAGCGGGGACTGCCCCGGAGCCAGGACCGTACGGCCGGCGTGGTTCTCGAATCCGGCGAGCGTGCGTCCCTCGACCTCGATCGCCACGTTGCCGATCAGCCGGCCTTCGCCACGCTCCGTGTGCAGGTCGAGCAGACCGATGCCCGGGATCGGGTCTCCCGAGACCGGCTCGTAGTGGTGGCCGAGCAGCTGGAAACCTCCGCAGACCGCGAGCACGGTCCCGCCCCGCGCGGCGTGGGCGTGCATCCCCTCGGCCTTGACCGTCGTCAGGTCCTCGGCGCAGAGCAGCTGGTCGCGGTCCTGGCCACCCCCCAGGTAGACGAGGTCGTGCGCCTCCGGATCGAGCCGGTCGCCGAGCGTCATCGCCGTGATCGTGCACGCGATCCCGCGCCAGCCGCAGCGCTGCTCGAGCAGCAGCAGGTTGCCGCGGTCGGCGTAGATGTTCAGCAGATCGGGGTAGAGCGCGGCGATCCGCAAGCGCAGGTCAGGCACCGAGCATCACCACCTGACTGCCGACGTGCTCGGGCGTCGCCGCGATCTCGGACCGCGGCAGCACGCGCAACCGCGCGGCGGTCGCCTCCGCCTCGAGCGTCTCCGCGTCGATGATCTCCAGCAGCGTGCGGTCCGTCGCCTGCTCGCGGTGGCCCGACGGCTCGACGATCTCGCGGACCCGGTCGAGCGCGATCCGGCCGTCGACGATCGTCACGCCGACCGGCCGGCTCGCGTAGACCGTGCCGTCGAAGTCGTGCATGTCGGGCGCCAGGCCGATCGCGTCCTCCGGACCGAACGGCTCGACCTGCTCGACGATCGCGATCGCGGCGACCGCGCCCGGCGCCAGCAGGCGACGGATCCCGGCGAGCATCGCGCGACGTCCGGCCGATCCGGGCAGCAGCTGCACCGTCTGCATCGGGACGACGATCAGACCGAACCGCTCGGGCAGGTCGAGCGCGCAGGCGTTGGCGACGGTCACCGACACCGGCACCGCACGGTCCGCCGCGCGGCGCTCCAGCTCCGCGCAGAGCACCGGGTCGACGTCGGTCGCCAGGACCCGGTGGCCGGCCGTGGCGAGCGGCAGGGCGACGCGCCCGGTGCCACTCCCGATGTCGAGCACCCGCAGGGTGCCGTCGGCCGGGGCGTGCTCAGCGGCCAGCCGGGCCCAGAACCCGTGGTCGGCGGCGTATCCGCCGCACTCCAGGTCGTGCCAGCGGATGTGGTCCAGGTCCGGCGTACGGGCGGTCACGGCGCTCATACGAACGACCCCGCGGCTGCGCCGCGCTCGACCAGCTCGGCGCGCAGCTCGAGCATCGCGGTGTAGGTCGGAACGGCGTAGAGCGGACGCTCTCGGTCGTCGGGTGCCGCACGCAGGGCCGCGTCGAGCCCGGCTCCGATCCCCGAACGAGCCCCACCCGTCGCCTCGACGACGGTGATCCGCTCGGTCGGGACCCCGGCGTACTTCCAGCGCACCGCCATCTCGGCTGCTCGCGTTCCGCCGCAGGTCACGTGACGGATCCGCGGTGCCAACAGCTCGTAGTCGGCGTCCCAGACCCATGACACGTCGCGACCGTCCGCGATCCGGTCGTTGAGCACGGTCAGCAGATCCAGGTCCTCGTCGTCGAGCGCCAGCGTGCGCACGACCTCGTTGGCACCCGCCGGATTCTTGACCAGCAGCAGCTGGAGCTCGCGGCCGTCGACGGTCACCGTCTCGGCGCGGCCGAAGGCCGCCGACGTCGCCTGCAGGCCGTCGGCGATCGTCGCGGCGGGAACGCCGATCGCGTGCGCCACCGCGGCCGCCGAGAGGGCGTTGTAGACGTTGTAGAGGCCGGGCAGCCGCAGGTGCACGTCGACCGTGCCATCCGGGAGGCCCAGGCGGACCTGCGCGCCGCGGGTGCCGTCGAGCCGGATCTCGTCCGCGGTCACCGTCGGCGTCGGGCGACGGTGGCCACAGCGTTCGCAGGCGTAGTGCCCGAGGTGGCCGACGAACGTCGCGGTGTAGGCGTAGGCGGCTCCGCAGACGCGGCAGGTGGTGGTGTCCGAGGCGTGGTCGGCGGCCCCGAGGCTGACCGAGCGGTCCTCGACGCCGAAGTAGAGCACGTCGTCGCGGTCGATTCCGAGGTCCGCGACGGCCGGGTCGTCCGCGCCGAGCACCAGTCGGGTACCGGCGACGGGTGCGGAGAGCACGAGCTCGCGCCAGCGGTCGGCGATCGTCTCGAGCTCGCCGTAGCGGTCGAGCTGATCCCGGAACAGATTCGCGAGCAGCAGGACCCGTGGCTGTAGCTTGGGCACGAGGTCGTTCAGCCAGAACTCGTCGACCTCGAACAGCCCCTGGTCGCCATCGAGCCGGCCGCCGTGCCACGCCCCGAGCATGGTCGCGGCGATCCCACCGGTCATGTTCGCGCCCTGGCGGTTGTGGACCAGCCGCCGCTCGTGGCGCTCGAGGATCGACGCGATCAACGCCGCCGTGGTGGTCTTGCCGTTGGTCGCGCTGAGCACGATCGATCCGTGCTCGAGCGACTGGGACATCCGCCCGATCGCGTCGGGACGCAGCCGCGTCAGCAGCTTGCCGGGCAGGCTGGTGCCGCCGTGCCCACGGAGCCGGGCGACGCGGCCCGCGGCGCGGGACGCAGCCACCGCCACGCCGAGCGGGACGCCGCTCATGCCGTCGCCGGTGCTGCCGGGGCCGGTCCGGGGGAGGCGAGGGGATGGGTGCGGGGAACGATCAACTGCAAGCCATCAGTATCGACGGAGAAGGTCATCGGAAGCGTTCCGATCGGGTCGCCGTCGGCGAAGACCGGGATCGGACCATCGGCGGCGACGCTGATCTCGGCCGTCCGCGTGACCCGGACCTCGGGCAGCGCGACGTGCGTGCCGCGAAAGACCCGGGGGAACAGCCGCAGCAGGCGCACCCGGTCGCGGGTCGTGCAGCGGTCGCGGTGACGTCCCGAGTGCCCGACGACCACCGCGTCGAACAGGCCGTCGCCGGGCGTCGCGTCCGGCGCGACCCGCATGCCGCCGCCGTAGCGGGCGGTGTTGGCGACCACGACGGTCAGCGCCCGCTCGTCGCTGGACGTCCCGTCGTGGTTCAACCGGTAGGGGATCGGACGCAGCTCGCGGAGCGTTCCGAGCATGCCCCAGACGTAGGCCAGCGGGCCGAGCCGCGACGGTGCGTCGTTGGCCCGCCGGTTGGCGTCGGCGTCGAACCCGCAGGCGGCGATCGTCAGATAGGCGTGAGCGACACCGTCGGCACCGACCGCCCGGCCGGTGTCGATCGGCACCGCGACGTCGTCGGCGATCGCCGCGACCACCTCGGCGGGATCTGTCGGCAGCCCGACGGCGCCGACGAAGTCGTTCCCGCGGCCCGCCGGGATGGCGGCGAAGCGCGCACCGGGGCGGCCGACGATCGCGGCCGCGACGATCCGCAGCATGCCGTCGCCGCCGACCGCCCCGACCACGTGGCCACCATCGCACGCCCGCTGCGCGGCCTCGACCGTGTGCTCGACGCTGCGCGACCGCACGCGCTCGACGGCGATGCCGCGCGCCTCGAGTCCGTCGGCGACCGTCTCGAGCACCGCCGCCGCCCCACCACCGGCCGAGGCCGGGTTGGCGATCAGCGTGACCGGACGCGCCGGTGCCGTCATCGGGCGCCACCGCCGCACGGAACTGGTTGGACCTGACGGCTCGCCGACGTCACCCGAGCAGTATCTCGCGAGCGGCGGCGGCTCGTCGCGCGCGGTGTCCCACGTACGCGGACGATGAGAGCTGTCACCCGAACGTCACGGCTACGTCACCACCGACGCCTGAGCGGGCACTATTGTGTGCGGCGTGCTGTCTCACGCGTCGGAATCCCGCGGTCGTCTACGACGACTCCCGCTGATCCTCGTCGTCGCCGCGCTCGCCCCAGCGCTGGCCGCCTGCGGCGGTGACGACGACGAGCCGACCGCCGCCACGACGACCGAGACCACCGCGTCGACGCCGACCGAGGCGACGGAGACCGAGACGGAGACGACCGAGACCGAGGCGGAAGCCGACGCCGAGGAGTCGGCCGACGGTTGCACCCGCGTCGAGGCACCCGAGCCCAAGTCCGAGGAGCCCGATCTCGACGCTCCCGACCCGGCCCGGATCAGCGGGCGCCACACGGTCACCATGACCACGAACTGCGGCCGCTTCACGATCGAGCTCGACACCAAGCGGCAGCCGAAGACCGCCGCGTCGTTCTACGCGCTGGTGCGCGACAAGTTCTACGACGGCCTGACCTTCCACCGGCTCGCCGACGGCTTCGTGATCCAAGGCGGCGATCCGCTCGGCAGCGGCATGGGGGGCCCCGGCTACTCGGTCGAGGAGACCCCGCCGGCCGACGCCGCGTACACCCGCGGCGTCGTCGCGATGGCCAAGACCGGCGCCGAGCCGGCCGGCACGTCCGGCAGTCAGTTCTTCGTGGTGACCGGTGAGGACACCGGCCTGCCGCCGGACTACGCGATCGTCGGCGAGGTCACGTCCGGGATGGACACCGTGGAGCGGATCGCCGCGATCGGCTCGTCCGGTCCGCCGGCCGACACGCCGCTGCAGCCCGTGGTGATCGAGAAGGCGGTCGGCAAGAAGGGCTGAGGCCCGAGGCGCGGCAGGGGCCTGACGGCCCGGCCGCGTGGATCGCCCGCCTCGACCGACTCAGTAGCGACGGGCGTAGGTCCCGGCGCTCACGCGCTCGGGTCGCTCCCAGCGCAGCTCGTAGAGCTGACGGTCCCCGTCGTCCTGGACCACGCGCAGGCCGGCCGCCGTCAGCACCTTGTGGCTGCTCTGGTTGACCAGGTCGGTGTCGGCGCGAACCCCGCGGATGTCGCGACGTCCACGCGCCCAGGCGACGACGGCGTGCAGCATCTCAGTCGCGTAGCCGTTCCCGCGACGGCTGGGGGCGATGCCGAAGGTCAGCATCGCGACGCGCCCGTCGTCGGGCGGCTCGAGGAACGTCAGGTCGCCGACCACGACGCCGGAGTCGGCCAAGATGATCTGGTACTGCGTCCACGGGTCGCTCTCGAGCGCGTGGTCGCCGCGGCGACGCTCCTGCACCATCGCCGCCGAAACCAGGCTCTCGTCGAGCGGGTATCCCTCGGCCCACGGGCGATCGGGATCTTCGAGACCCTGCAGCAGCGCGTCGAAGTCGCCTTCACCCATCGGACGAACGATGAGCCGCGTGGTCCTCAGCGTCGCATCGTCGAGCACGCTTCCACCGTAGCGAGCCGAGCGGCGCGGATGTGATCCGTTTGCCGCGTCCGGCGTCAACCGCGGCGGCGCGCCGCGCGGTTGCTCGGCTGCCGCTGCTGCTCGGTCAGCTCGGCCCGCTTGGCCTGCGCCCGGCGCTGGCGCTTGCGCCCGTAGACGACGAGCCCGATCAGCGCCGCGACCACCACCAGCACACCGAGCAGGATCGACGCGTCGAGCGCGAGGCCGCCGAACGGCAGGGCGATCAGCGAGACCAGGCCGGTCCCGATCGCCAGCATGCCGACGACGATCAGCACGATCAGCAGCACGCCTCGTGCGCGCAGCCAACCGGACGATCCACGCGGCGGGGCGACCAGGCCCGAGAGCCACAGCAGGAACAGCTGACGCCGGCTGGGGGCGTCGTGGCCGAGCCGCTCGGCGGCCGCACGCAGATCGCCCGATCGACGGTCGGCGAGCGCCAGCGACGCCTCGGCCATCCGGCGGATCGCCGGACGCTCCTGCGGACGGGCGGCGGCAATCGCCTCCTGGAAGTACTTGCGGGCCGTGGGACCGTCGTAGCGCTCGGCAGCGCGGCTGCCGAGAATCGCCCGGGCGGCTGAGCGGTTGCGGGTCTCCCGCAACAGGTCGTCATCGGAGCGCTCTTCGAGCGATTGCATCTGCTGCATCGCCCCGCGCTGCTCCAACCGAATCTGACGCTGCTGCTGCTTGGCCATTCCGCCGTCGATCCTACTACCGGACCGCCGGACTAGCGGTACGGACCGTCAGTCCGCAATCCTTGGGGGTGGAATGCGGACGCTGGTCATCTCGGACTTGCACCTGGGTTCACGGGGCATGCGCGACGTGCTCCGTCAGCCCGCGGCACTCGAACGCCTGCTCGACGCCCTGCGCCGGTGCGATCGGCTCGTGCTGCTCGGCGACATCGTCGAGCTGCTCGAGGGCCGACCCGCCGGTGCGCTCTCCGACGCGTTCCCGGTGCTGCGCGAGATCGGCCACGCGATGGCGGGGGGCGAGATCCTCGTCGTCCCGGGCAACCACGACCACCTGTTGATCCGCGCCTGGCTCCGCAAGCGGCGCGCCGAGGAGCAGCCACTCGGGTCGGCGACCCAGGTCCCGCGCACCGCGACCGAGGAGCTCGAGGAGCTGACGGCGCAGCTGCACCCGCGTGGGGGCCGCGTACGCGTGCAATACCCGGGGGCCTGGCTCGGCCCGCACACGTTCGCCCACCACGGCCACTACCTCGACCAGCACCTCAGCTCGGCCCCGGTTGCCCGGATCACCCGAGCGGCCGCCGAGCGCGCGCTCGGACCCGCCGACGCCTACGAGCTGCGCCGCACCGCATCGTTCGCCGCGGCATCGCTGGTCGTCCGCGACCTGCCGGACGGCTTCGAGGAGGGGATCGAGCGGGTCGGCGGGATCGCCCGGGCGTGGGGAAAGGCCGTGCTCGGTCGCGACGCCTCGACGACGCCGCAGGCGAAGGCCCGCAACGAGCGGATCGCCGCCGTCGGATCGGTCTGGATGGACCGCCGGCTCGAGCGCTCGGGTCTCCAGGCGATGGTCCAGGTCGCGCACGACCTCGGCGTCGTGCCGCGCGCGCGGCACGTCGTCTTCGGCCACGTCCACCGGCTGGGTCCGCTCAATGCCGACGAGGGGCTCGGCAGCTGGCGGCCCGACGACCACGGACCGTTCCTCTGGAACAGCGGCGCCTGGGTCCACGAGCCGATGCTCGTCACCAGCGAGGACCACCAGAGCCCGTTCTGGCCCGGCGGCGCCCTGCTGATCGAGGACGACCGGACGCCGCAGGTCCAACGGCTGCTGGACGACCTGCCGCTGTCCGAACTGCTGCCGGCCGACCCCGGTCCGCCGCCACCGCCGGACCCGGCCACTCCGCCGCCGGACGACCCCGAGTAGCCGCGGGCGGGCGTCGAGGCCCGCTAGGCGCGGGGGCTGCGGATCAGCGCGTCGCGGATCTCCTCCAGCAGCATGACCTCCTGCGTCGGACCCGCGATCTCCTCCTCGACCTTGCGGCCGCGCGTGGCACGGGTGATCGCGCGGACGATGAAGAACAGCACCGTGCCGACGATCAGGAAGTTCACGAAGACCGTGATGAACGCGCCGATCCGGACGTCGGTCTCGCTGATCGAGATCACGATGTCGTTGAAGTCCGGCTGACCGACGATCGCCGCGATGATCGGCATCAGCACGTCGTCGACCAGCGACTTGACCACGAGCCCGAACGCCGTGGCCAGGATGAAGGCGACGGCGACGTCGATCAGGCTGTCCTTGAAGAGGAACTTCTTGAGGTCCTGAATCATCTGCTTCTCCAGTGGGATGGGGGATGCGAGCCGGGCCCGCCAGCGGGGAGTTCGCTCGCGATCGCAGCTCTCCTGCCGCCGGCCGGGGCGGCGGGACGACATGCCACCATGCTCGTGTGGCATCGCCGTCCCGCCTGGACCCGCGAGAGGTCCTCGGTGTCGGTCCGCGCGCGAGCGCGGACGAGATCACCGCTGCGTACCGGCGCGCGGCCAAGCGCTGGCACCCCGACCGGGCCGACGACACCGAGGCCGCCGACCGGATGGCCCTCGTCAACGCGGCCTACGCCGAGCTACGCGAGGCGGTGTCGGTTCCGGACGTCCCGATCCCCGACGGCGGCCCGCCCGGACAGACGCGAGCGCCGCGGCGCGAGGCCGTGCCGCTCGACCATGCCGCCCGGCGAACGCTCGGGCCCGAGATGGCGTCGGTGCTCGACCGGGACGAGCAGGTCGAGCTCGTCACCGCGACCGCGACGTGGGCCAGTCCCCAGTCGTACCTGGCCGTCACCGACCGACGGATCCTCTGGCTGCTCGACGACGTTCCGGTCCACCGGGTGCGGTCGCTGAAGCGGTCGGAGATCGCGCACGTCGCCACCCGTCCGGCCCGGTTCTGGCGCGGTGCGACCATCACGGTCGAGGACCGCCGCGGCCGTCGATACAGCTTCGGTGAACTGCCTGCACCGACCGCGGAAGCGCTGGTCCGGCGGCTGGTCGGCGGACCTCGGCCGACGCCCTGCGACAGGGCGGGTTAGGATCTTCCGCGCTATGGACGATTGGACATTCTCGGTTGCGGTTCTGCTCGGCATCGTCACGTTCGGGTACGGCATCAGTCTTGCCCTCGGCGTGGTCTGAGCGGGCCCGGTCCACCGACCGACCTCCTTCGGCCGCCGGCACGGTGACCGCTACGCTGCTCGTCCGTGCCCAGCTCCGCACCTGATACGCCGCCCGAGCCTTCGCCCCCGGCACCCGTGGTGGTGACGGGCTCGGACGCGAGCAAGTCCACCGCGCCGCCTCCCGCGCTGATGGAGGCGATCGGCGGCCCGCTGGGGCTGGCCGAATCCGCGCTGCCCGCCGCGTTGTTCGTCGGCGTCTACACGATCGGCGGCGAGGACGCGCGGTTCGCCGCGATCGTCGCCGTGGCGGTCGCCGTGATCCTGGCCGTCGCGCGCCTGGTGCGCCGGCAGTCGCCGCAGTTCGCGCTCTCCGGCCTGGTCGGGATCGCGCTCGCGGCCTTCATCGTCTCGCGCACCGGCAAGGCCGAGGACTTCTTCCTGCCGGGCCTGTTCTTCAATCTGGCCTACGCCGGCGGGTACCTGATCTCGATCGTCGTCCGCTGGCCGTTGATCGGCGTGATCGTCGCCCTCTTGACCCAGCAGGACTCGTCGTGGCGCAAGGACAAGGACAAGGTCCGCGCGTACACGCGTGCGAGCTGGGTCTGGGTCGGGTTGTTCTCGCTGCGCCTGGTGGTGCAGCTCCCGCTCTACCTGGCGGGAGCGCTCGTCGCGCTCGGCACCACCCGCGTGGTGATGGGGATCCCGCTGTTCGTGCTCGGCCTGTGGCTGACCTGGCTGCTGATCCGCGACGTCACCAACCGCACGATCGGCGGCGTCGCAGCTGCGGACGAGGCGACACCGCGTGCGGTCGAGACCTCCCTGCCCGCGGAGCAGGCGTCCCCGCCCGACCTGCCGGGATCCGCCGCCGACGCGCCGGAGACGCCGGGCGCCGCCGAGGCACCGGCACCTCCTCCGCGTCCGTAGCGGGCCGCGGCGACGCCGCTCAGCGCGTCGGCGTGAGCACCCCGTCCGGATCGGCCAGCACGCCGGCCGAGGGCGTGGTCGCGATGAACCCGGCCGTCAGCGCGGTGATCACGGCGTCGGTCATCAGGTCGATCGACGGCTCCTCCACCGCGCCGACCTGCGCGATCGCGACGTCGAGTACCGCCGCCGCCTGCGCCAGGACCGCGTCCTCCGGGCCGACGCCGACCGCCTGACAGGCGCTGCGAGCCAGCTCCAGCGACTCGACGAACGGCGCGCCGGCGATCGCCAGCTGCACCGCGGTCGACGCGTAGGACGCGACCCGCTCCCCGGAGACGAAACGCGGCCCGAGGACGTCGCGTGCCGGGACCGGATCCCCGTCGAGCGGCTGCTCGCCGCGGATGATCCGATCGAGCTGGCCGCCAACCATCAGCTCGATCGCCGGCGCGGACAGGCCCACGGCTTGGGCGCATCGGAGCGCCGCGAACATCGAGAACAGCCCCGGCCCGTACGGCATGTCGCTGGCGTAGAGGATCCGCCCGGACGGCACGGTGGCGAACAGCTGCAGCAGATCGCCGGGGTGCCACCAGGCGGTGTCGAAGAACAGGTTGGGCAGCCGTCTCGCCGGGCCCGCGAGCAGCCCCAGGTCGCTGACCGCGGCGTGAGCCAGGATCACGCGTACGTCGGGGTAGCGCTCCGCCAGATCGACGGCGGCGGCCCCGAGCTCGGGGATCCCGCGTCCGGCGTGGAACAGCACCGGCATCCGCCGCTCCGCGGCGAGCGCGACGATCCGCTCGACGGTCGGATCGGTCAGGGCGAACGCGTCGCTGCGGGGGTGGAGCTTGAACCCACGTGCACCGGATTCCAGGCAGCGCTCGGCCTCGGCGAGGGCGTCCGCGCTGCGCGGGGCGACCCGCGCGAGCGGGAGCAGCCGGCCGTCGGACGCGGCGCAGGCGGCGAAGACCACGTCGTTGGCGTCGCGGTACCCGTCCGGCTCGTGCATCGCGAAGGTCAACGCTCGCCGGTGCCCCGCGGCGTCGAGCCCGGCGAGGATCTCCTCGGCCGTGGCGGTCTGGCCGTCGGGGTCGTTCTGGCCGATGTGCGTGTGGGCGTCGAACCACGCCCACGGGGGCAGTCCTCCGGGATCTCCGGTCGCCGCAATCGCCGTTGCACGGGCGAGGAACGGCATCACGGACGGCGACGAGGCGACGGACATCGTGCGGCAAGGCTAACGGCGCACGCAGAGAACCCCGGCAAAACGCCGCGACATGAATGCCTCCGCCCTTGTTATGGTGCCCGGAGCCGAATCACCGGAAACCGAATCCGGTGAGCGGGGGACCCAATCTGTTCGGTCGCTTCCCATGGGGAGCGGCCAGGGGCTAATCCGCCGTTCGCGTCGGAGGCGCTGATCTTTCTGCGCCAGCCAGTCAGCTAACCCCGTAGGCCGTCGAAGGAGAACCCTGCTGTGAACCGACTCGCCTACGGCGCCATCCTGGCGCTGACCGCCACTGCCGCGCTCGCCCCGTCCGCGACGGCCAACGTCGGGGGAGGCGTCCCCGCCACCGGAGTTGCCAGCGAGGCACCCGCCGCTCCCGCGGCGACGCCCGAGCCGGCCGCGACGCCGACGGTCTCGGTGACCCGGGCCGTGAACCTGACCCGCTCGCAGACGCGCAGCGTCCAGCGCCGCGTCAACGTGCGCGCCGACGGCAAGATCGGGGCGAAGACCCGCTCCGCGATCCGCCGGTACCAGAGCCGCCAAGACCTGACCCGCACCGGTCGACCGAACCTCGAGACGCTGCGCAAGATGCGCCTCGGGTTCGCGAACACGATCGAGCGCCGGATGACCACCAGCGCGCACAGCGCCGTCCCGACCGCCACGTCGGCCGCGATCGGCACCGCGCTCTCGGCCGCCCAGACGGCGATCGGCACGCCGTACCGCAGCGGCGGCACCTCGACCGGCGGCTTCGACTGCTCGGGCCTGATGGTCTGGGCGTTCCAGCAGGCCGGCGTCAAGCTTCCGCGCACGAGCTTCGAGCAGTACCGGCTCGGCAGCACCGTCGCGAAGGCCGAGATCCAGACCGGTGACCTCGTCTTCTTCTCGACCGCCGGTTCCGGCGCATCGCACGTCGGGATCGCGACCAGCTCGACCAAGGTGATCTCCGCGACGACGTCCGGCGTCAAGGAGCACGAGATCGACGACAGCTACTGGGGTCGCCACTACGTCGGTGCCAAGCGGCTGCCGGCGAGCTGA
>JBQGEK010000096.1:0-8444 GCA_052039575.1 Patulibacter sp.
GGGGGGGGGGGGGGGGGGGGGGGGGGGGGGGGGGGGGGGGGGGGGGGGGGGGGGGGGGGGGGGGGGGGGGGGGGGGGGGGGGGGGGGGGGGGGGGGGGGGGGGGGGGGGGGGGCGCCGGCGCGCATTGAGTCGGCTCGCACGTCAGGTTCTGCCGAATGGTTCGGTCGAACCCGACGCGCTCGGCCGGCGGCGGGGCGCGGGACTACAACTCGTCGTCGGCCACGGCGGCCAGCGACGAGCTCTTCTGGTACTCGGTGACGCGGCCTTCGAAGAAGTTCTGCTCCTTGCGGACGTCCATCAGCTCGGCCAGCCACGGCAGCGGGTTGGCGACCGGCTCGGCGTGCAGTGGCTCCAGGCCGCAGCCGACCAGCCGGCGGTCGGCGATGTAGTCGATGTAGCCGGTGAACTCCTCCAGCGACAGCCCGACCGCGGCGACCGGCAGGCAGTCGGCGATGAACCGCTGCTCCAGCGCGACCGCGTCGCGCATCAGCTGGCGCAGCTGCTCCCGAAACTCGGGCGTCCAGACGTCGGGGTTCTCGGCGACGAGCTCGAGCAGCAGCTTGCGGAACAGCTCGATGTGGTTGCTCTCGTCCCGCAGCGTGTAGCGGAACATCGTGCCGATCCCGGGCAGCTTGCCCTGGCGGTAGAGCGCGAGGATCATCCCGAACAGGCCGTAGAACTGCGTGCCCTCCATGCACTGCCCGTAGAGGAAGCAGTTCTTGCCGAACTCCTGCTTGGCCGCGGTCTGCGTCATGTCGAGGTCGCGGCGGAGGGCCTTCGACGCGCTGGTCACGAAGGCGTTCTTGGCGGCGATCGACGGGATGTCGGTGAACATCGCCTCGCACTCGTGCGGGTCGATCCCCAGGCTCGACAGCATGTAGAGCAGCGAGTCGGCGTGGATGTTCTCCTCGTGGGCGTGGCGTCCGAGCACCAGCTTCAGCTCGGACGCGGTGACCAGCTCGCGGACCACGTGCAGGACGTTGTCCCCGACGATCCCCTCGGCGGCCGAGAAGTAGCCGACCGCCATCCGCACGATCCAGCGGTCGACGTCGCTGAGGCTGGAGGTCCCCCGCCACTGCTCCACGTCCTTGCCCATCGGGACGTCCTCGGGCTCCCAGTGGTTGGCCTTCATCGTGCGGTACAGCTCGTACGCCCAGCCGTAGCGCAGCGGCGCCAGGTTGAAGGTCATCGTCTCCCGGCCGCCGACGACCCGCTTGCCGGCGAGCGCCGCCTCGGCCTTCGCCTGGTCCAGCACGAAGGTCCGGTCGCCGATCGTGTAGGTCTCCTGCATGCGGTTCTCCGGGTGGGGGCGGAGAAGGGGAGACCAGGTCGCGCCCGGACCGCACGGGTCGGGGCGTCGTCCGCGGTCGCCCTTCCTCCGAGGGCGTTCCAACGGCACAGGGCCAGGCGATCGGACTCGTCCCTCGCCGTGGCGAGGGCATTACCGCTGCGGGACAGTGCCGGGATCGACCGGACTTCGCTGGTTCCTGCGCACCTTCGTGGTGAAGGCACGGATCAATCTACGAGCGCCCGCGGACGGAATCCCGAGGCGCCGAGAAGTGCCTGCATCTCGGGGGTGAGCGGGGTGGTGTTAGAGCGCGGTTAGGGGATCCGCTTCCCGCCGCGGGGCCGGGAATCTAGGGTGGCGCGATGCGCGTACGGTCTACTCGCCCGTCCCCCGTCGATGGCCCACGAGCACTGCGCCGGCGGGTGGGGACGGTCGCCATCGTGCTGGCCGGGGCGACGCTGCTCAGCGCACCCGCCGGTGCCGCTGCGAGCCCGGGATCGCTCGTGGGGCCGACGCTCGGCTCCGCCACTCCGGACGCGGGTCTCGGCGAGCGCCTGAAGACGACGAGCGCGACGGTCAAGAAGGCCAACTGCGCCGCGATGACCCGCAAGGCCAAGCGGGCCAAGGGCGACCAGCGCACGTGGATGCTGCGGTTGGCGCGCAAGTGTCCGGCCGACAACCGGCGGCTGACGCAGGCGCTGAAGGCGATCGGCGACGGTCGCTACGTCGGGACGCGCGGCGACGGCCAGCAGGTCGACTGGACGATCTGCGCCAACGGCAAGTACAAGCTGGCCAACACGTCCGGCAGCGGCACGGGGATCTCCGAGGGCAGCCGCTGGCGGGTCGGCTGGAGCGCGGCCAACGGACCCAAGGGGTTCACCGCGATCGTCGAGGACCCGCGACCGGGCGGCGGGAAGCTGTCGATCGGACTGTCGCTGCGCGGCGGCCGGTGGAGCGTCGGGATCGCCAGCTTCGACAGCGAGGTCAACAAGCTCGGTGCCGTCGAGCGCACCGACGCGAAGGCGGATTGCGCGGCGCTCTAGAGCTGGCGGTCGACCGTCGAGTCGACGGCCGACCGGGGCTGCTCAGTCGGAGCCGCTGTCGATCCGGGGGTCGTGGTCGCGGCCCGGCACGAGCATCGCCGCGACCAGCGCGCTGACCGCGATCAGGCCGATCGCGACCAGCAGGACGATGTGGAAGCCGGCCAGGAACGCGTCGAAGCCGGCGGCCAGCAGCCGCTCGCCGACCTCGGTCGGAAGCCGCTCGGCGACCGTCGTCGCCTCGGTGACCGACCGTCCAGCGGCTTCGAGATCGGCAGCGCCGACGCCGGGTACGCTGCCGATCCGGTCGGTGAAGACCGCCGCGCCGATCGCACCGAGCAACGCCACGCCGAGCCCGCCGCCGAGGTCGTAGGCGGTCTCCTCGATCGCCGCCGCCTGCCCCGCGTCGTCCGCGGAGACCGACGAGAGGATCGTGTCGTTGGACGCGATCAGCGCCATCTGCAGACCGAGGCCGAGGAACGCGAACGGCACCGCCAGCAGCAGGTAGCGGTCGTCGCTGCCCAGCAACAGCAGCGGGACGAGCGCGGCCGCGGACGCGGCCAGGCCGCCCGCGGTCACGATCCGGCTGCCGAGTCGCCGCAGTACCGGCGCGGCAATCAGTGAGCCGGCGAGCGTGGCGAGGGCAAGCGGCAGCAACCGGATGCTCGCGTCGAGCGGTCCGAGCCCGATCACCAGTTGCAGGTACTGGGCGAAGAACAGCTCGAGGCCGATCAGCGCGAACATCACCAGCAGGACGCTGCCGACCGCCACCGAGAACGCAGGACGGGCGAACAGCCGCAGTTCGAGCAGCGGCCGCGCCGCGGTCAGCTGGCGTCGGGCGAACGTCGCCAGCGACAGGACGGATCCCACCAAGGCGAGCAGCGCCTGCGGGTCGAGGAACCCGTGGCGGGCACCGTGCTTGATGCCGAAGGCGAGCAACAGCACGCCGGCGGTCACCAGCGCGACGCTGCGCACGTCCCACGGCGGCGGATCGCTGTGGCGCGACTCCGGCAGCATCCGCACCGCGAACGGCAGTACGAGCGCCAGCATCGGCACGTTGATCAGGAAGACGGCGCCCCACCAGAAGTGCTCGACGAGGAACCCGCCGAGCAACGGCCCCGCGGCCGCTCCGCCGGCCAGCACCGCGCTCCAGACGCCGACGGCCTTGATCCGCTCCTGGCGGTCAGGGAAGACCACGCGGATGATCGACATCGTGCTCGGCATGATCAGCGCGCCGCCGACCCCCTGGACGGCGCGGGCGGCGATCAGCACGGCGGGCGTCCAGGCGAATGCGGCCAGGGTCGACGCCGCGCAGAAGACCAGGAGGCCGATGATCAGCATCCGCTTGCGGCCGAAGCGGTCGCCCAGCGTGCCGGACGCGACCAGCAACGGCGCCACGACCAGCGGGAAGATGTCGACGATCCAGAGCAGCGACGTGGCCGACGGGTCGAGGTCGGCCGCGATCTGGGGGATCGCGATGTGCAGGACCGTGATGTCGGTGACGACGATCAGCAGCGCGGCGGAGACGACCGCCAGCACGCGCCAGCGGTTGGCGGGACCGACGGGATCGTGGTCGCTCGGGACGGCGGAGGTGCTCCTCATGGGGCGGCCGGGCCACGGAGGCCGTCGAGCGTGGTCGCGGTGAACAGCCGCTCGGCTTCGCGCGGGCCGACGAACCCAGCGCGGACCGCCCACCAGAGGGCGAGCGCCTGCGATCCGAGCGAGTAGGCCACCCAGCGGGCCGGCACGTCCGGTCGCAGGTGTCCGTCGGCCTGGGCACGCACCGCGAACCGCTCGAAGCGGTCGTCGAGACGGTGGACTTCGGCCTCGAGCGGGGTGCGGTCGGTGATCGGCGGCTCCGCCCAGAGCAGGGCGTAGGTCAGGGCCAACGGCAGGACCTCGACGGCGAGCCGGTCGAAGACCTCCGGAGACGGTCGGTCGTCGATCCCGCAGGCGGTCACGATCCGGTTCGCTTCGTCCACTGCGTGCTGGGCGACGGCGTCGGTCAGGGCCTGACGGGTCGGGAACCGGCGGTGCAACGTCGTTCGGCCGACGCCGGCCTCGTCGGCGAGCTCCTGCATCGACGCGCCGAGGTTGCCGGCGAGCGCGGTGGCGACGGCGGTGAGCAACGGATCGACGGCCGCGGACATGCGGGACACTCTAGCGCAAGACGGAACAAAATCGTTCCGATGGGAACGTTCAAGGCATGCCGCGTGGGGCCTCGCATTGCCTGCGAGCGCCCACCGACGTCCGCGATGATGGGTCGATGAGCTTCGGCGATCCGATCGTGTCTGCCGCCCGTCGCGACCTGGCGCGGATCGTCGGGGACGCGCACGTCCAGGCCCCGGTCACGTCGGTCGAGCTGCTGCAGGACGCGACCGAGGCGCGTGGCGTGCGCGGCGCGGCGCTGGCGGCGGTCTTCCCGGGGTCGGCCGACGAGGTCGCCGCGGTGGTCCGCTGGGCCGACCGCCAGCGGGTGCCGGTCGTGCCGCGCGGCGGCGGCACCGGATACAGCGGCGGCGCGGTGCCGGACGCGGGGTCGCTGGTGCTCGCGACGGAGCGGCTGGACGGGCCACCGGAGATCGTCCCCGAGGCGTGGCGCGGCACGTTCCCCGCCGGGCTGACCACCCACGACGTCCAGCGTCGCTGCCTCGAGGCGGGGCTGTTCTTCGCCCCGAACCCCGGGTCGGCCGAGGCCTGCCGGATCGGTGGCAACGTCGCGACCAACGCCGGCGGTCCGCGGTCGTTCCGCTACGGCTCGACGCGGGCGTGGGTCAGCGGGCTCGACGTGGTGCTGCCCGACGGGCAGCCGGCACGGCTCGGAGGCGACGCGCGCAAGAGCGTCGAGACCCTTGACCTGCTCGGACTGGTCTGCGGGTCCGAGGGCACGCTCGGGGTGATCACGTCGGTCACGCTGCGGCTGCAGCCGGCGCCGGAGGCGGCACTGCCGGTGCTGGCCGTCTACCCGAGCCGGGCGAGCGGGCTGGGCGCGATCGACGCGGTGATGGCGTCCGGCGTGGTTCCGACGGCGCTCGAGTTCCTCGACACCGGAGCCCTGCGGGCGGCGGGAGCGGGCTTCCCGGGTGGGCTGCCCGACGGGGCCTCGTTCGGCGTGCTGGCCGAAGCCCTGGGCAGCGCACCGGTCGCCGAGATCGAGGCGGCGGCGCTCGCCGATGCGCTCGCGCCGGACGCGCTGGCCGTCGTCCGTCCCGAGCGGCGGCGCGACGTCGACGCGCTCTGGCGCTGGCGCGACGGGGTTTCGCTGGCCGTCGTCGCGGCCCGTGGCGGCAAGCTGTCGGAGGACATCGCGGTGCCGCTGGAGCGGCTCGGCGACGCGCTCGACGCGGTCGACGCGCTGGGTCGCGAGCGCGGGGTCGAGGTCACGTCGTGGGGGCACGCGGGCGACGGGATCCTGCACGCCACGGTGCTCGTCGACCGTGACGACGCGGCGGCACTGGGGTCGGCGCGCTCGGCCGCCCACGAGCTCTGCGGCGTTGCGCTCGATCTGGGTGGCGTGCTCAGCGGCGAGCACGGCATCGGCGAGGTCAAGCGCCGCGCGACGGAACGGCTGGACCCCACGGTGCTGGCCGCGCAGCGTGCGGTCAAGGACGCGCTCGACCCGCGCGGCACGATGAACCCCGAGCGCAAGCTGCCGCCGCGCTGAGCGATTCGGTCAGCGGCCGCCGCGGACCGTGGACCTGAGGGGATAGGTCCGGAGCACCATGAGGGTCTTGGTGCCGGTGACACGACCGGTGCGGCGCAGGCCGACCACCACCTGCTGCAGGTGCTCGACCCCGTCGACGCGGACGCGCATCAGGGCGTCGGGGTCACCGGCGATCGTGGAGATCTCCTCGACCTCGGGCGTCGAGCGGGCAGCGGCGACGATCTCGTCGACGTCGGTGTCGCCGGCGAAGCGCAGCTCGATGTACGCCTCCAGCGAACGGCCGACCCGCGAGCGGTCGACGATCGCGGTGTAGCCGGTGATCACGCCCTGAGCCTCGAGCCGGTCGATCCGGCGGCTGACCGGGGCGGGAGAGAGGCTGACGTGGGACGCGATGTCGGCCACGGTGCGCCGCCCGTCCTGCTCCAGCAGGTCGAGGATCCGGTGGTCGATCTCGTCGAGCGCGAGCGGTGACGGCATGCGGCGAGCGTAGCCAGGGTGAACGGTCCGTGCCGTACATGGCGGCACTGACGCACGGAACACGCGTGACGTGCGTCGATCATGCGCTTCTGTTGCTCGTGGCGTACCTCGCGGCTTGAGTCGCTCCATGGGACGAGCGGGGGCGACGGTCGAGACGGATACGGGCGGGCCGCTGCTGGTGCGGCGGAACGTGACCCTGGACGACCGCTACGTGGCGGAGTCCGGCACCGTGATGCTGTCGGGGATCCAGGCGCTCGTCCGGCTGACCCTCGACCAGCGCCGGCTCGACGAGCAGCGCGGCCACGACACCGGCGTCTTCGTCAGCGGGTACCAGGGGTCGCCGCTCGGCGGTCTCGACCAGGAGCTGCTGCGCGCGCGTCGGCACCTCGACCCGGCCGGGGTGGTCTTCCGGCCCGGGCTCAACGAGGAGCTTGCCGCGACGGCGGTCGCGGGCACCCAGCTGCTCGGGCAGCTCGAACGGCGGCGTCGCGAGGGCGTCACCGGGTTCTGGTTCGGCAAGAACCCCGGGCTCGACCGGGCGGCCGACGCGATTCGCCACGCCAACCTCTCCGGCACCGCGCCGCTCGGCGGTGCCGTGGCCTGGATCGGCGACGACCCGGCGAGCAAGTCGTCGACGGTGCCCAGCTCGTGCGAGCCGATCTGCCGCTCGCTGATGGTGCCGCTGCTGGCGCCCGGCACCGTCGGCGATGTGCTCGAGCATGGCCTGCACGCGGTCGCGCTCTCGCGCCACAGCGGGCTCTGGACCGGGCTCAAGTTGGTCGCCGACAACGCGGACGCGACCGCCACCGTCGACCTGGATGGGCTGCTGGACCGGATCCCGCGGCTCGAGCCGCGCGTCGCCGAGGCGCCGCCGGTGCTGCTGCCGCCGAGCAACCTGCACGCCGAGCACGACGTGATGACGGGTCGCCTCGACCGCGCCCGCGAGTACGCGCGGGTCGCGGGGCTCAACGCGGTCGTGCGCGACAGCCGGCGCCCACGGCTGGCGATCGTCGCCGCCGGGATGGCGCACCAGGCGGTGGTCCGGGCGCTCGACGACCTGGGGATCGACACCGAGGCGGGCGACGCGCTCGGCCTGCGGCTGGTCCGGATGGGGATGCCGTGGCCGGTCGACCGCGACGAGCTGCGCACGCTGCTCCGCGGGGTCGAGACGGTGCTGGTCGTCGAGGACAAGCTGCCGTTCCTGGAGAGCCTGATCCGCGATGCGCTCTACGGTGGGCCGGAGCAGCCGACGGTGATCGGGCGCGAGACGGCCGATGGCCGCCCCCTGCTCTCGGCGCGCAGCATGCAGACCGCCGACGACGTCGCGGGGGCGCTGCTGCGCCTGCTGCCGTCCGACGCGCTGCCGGAGCGGGCCCGGTCCCGGCCGGAGCCGGTCGAGGTTGCCGCCGGCGACGGGGTACCGCTGCCCGCCCGCACGCCCTACTTCTGCTCGGGCTGCCCGCACAACCGCTCGACCAAGGCCCGGCCCGACCAGCTCGTCGGAGCGGGGATCGGCTGCCACACGATGATCGCGCTCGACCGCAGCGGCCAGCGCGGCACGATGCTCGGGATGTCGCAGATGGGCGGTGAGGGTGCCCAGTGGCTCGGGCTGGAGCCGTTCACCGAGGACCGGCACATCCTCCAGAACCTTGGCGACGGGACCTTCCACCACTCGGGATCGCTGGCGATCCGTGCCGCGGTCGCGGCCGAGGCCACGATCACCTACCGGCTGCTCTACAACGACGCGGTCGCGATGACGGGCGGACAGACGCCGCAGGGGCGGTTGGCGATCCCCGAGCTGACCCGCTGGCTGGCGCTCGAGGGGGTGCGACGGATCGTGATCACCACGCCCGACCCGCAGGACTACCGGGGCGTGTCGCTCGATCCGATCACCACGGTGCGCCACCGCGACGAGCTCGAAGACGTGCAGGACGAGCTGGCCGCCGAGACCGGCGTCACCGTGCTGATCCACGA
>JBQGEK010000097.1:0-3159 GCA_052039575.1 Patulibacter sp.
CTTCGACGATCTGGTATGTCGGCGGCAGACCACGTTCCTGGAACGCCTCGCGGAGCCCGGTCCGCCGCTGCCGCGAGAACCGCAGGTCCTGACCGAGGATCAGGCCGATCCGGCGGTGGCCGAGGTCGAGCAGCGTGCCGACCGCGGCCTTCATCCCGGCGCGGTGGTCGGAGAGCACCGCGCTCGCGCGAATCGCCGCGTCCGGCAGCTCGCGGTCGACCAGCACCACCGGCTTGCCGATCGCCTTTAGCGCCTCGATGGTCGGGCCGTGGTCCTCGGAGGCGAGCGATAGCAGCAGCCCGTCGACGCGCCGCTGCGCCAGCAGCCGGACGTGCTCGACGTCCAGCTCGGGGTCGTTCTCGGAGTTCGTCAGCAGCATCGAGTATCCCGCGGCGCGGAGCGCGGTCTCGGCGCCGAGCGTGATCTCGGCGAGTAGCGGGTTCGAGATGTCGCCGACGACGAAGCCGACCGAGGTCGTCGACCGCCGCCGCATGCTCTGCGCCAGCATGTCGGGTTGGTAGCCGAGCTGGTCGACGGCCGCCATCACCCGTTCGCGCATCGCCGTGCTGACGTCGGGGTGCCCGGAGAGCACGCGCGAGACCGACGACACGGCGACCTCGGCGAGCTCGGCGACCTCGCGGATCGTCGATTGAGGCGCTGCGCGTCGGTCACCGGGCATCCCGCGATCCTAGTCGGCTGCGATTCGGTACCGCTGGATGTAGTCCTCGTCGAGCTCCCAGCCGAGGCCCGGGGCGTCGGAGAGGCACAGCACGCCGTCCTCGAGCGCGGGGCGGTTGGCGACGAGGTTCCACCAGATCGGGTCGCGGTCGGGATGGAAGCATTCGACGAACGAGCCGTGGGGGATCGAGGCGAGCAGGTGGCTGGAGACCTGCGGCTCCTCGTGGTGCGCCATCCGGACGTCGAAGGGCAGCGCCATCGCGGCGACCCGCCGCCATTCGGTCGGTCCGCCGGACCACGACGCGTCGAAGTTGCAGAAGTCCACCACGCCGTCGACGAACAGGTCGCGGCAGCCGCCGGCGCTGAACTCGCTCTGTCCGGCGCAGATCCGGACGCCCGCCATGTTGCGCACGTCGCGCATCGCCCGGCGGTCGTTGTACCACTGGCACGGCTCCTCGAACCAGTGCAGGTCGAGGTCGGCGACGCGCCGCGCGAACTCGATCGCCTGGTCGCGGGTGAAGCCCTGGTTGCCGTCGGCGGCGAGGACGAAGTCCGGCCCCGCGGCCTCGCGCGCCTGACGGAAGCGATCGGCGTCCGCCGCGGGATCGAGCCCGCCGACCTTGAACTTCATCCCCGCGAGCCCGCGCTCGCGGAGATCCGCGACCTCCTCGGCGATGCTCACCGGGCTGTCGTAGTAGCCGCCGATCGAGATCATCCGCAGTTCGTTCGTGTAGCCGCCCCAGAGGCGCCACAGCGGCTGTCCGAGCGCCTTGCCGATTGCGTCCCAGAGCGCACTGTCGATGCACGCGCAGGCGACGAGCCCGAGTCGGCGGTCCCGCAGGATGTCGAACGTCGCCGGACGGGCGATCTCCCAGCACCGCTCGATCGCCATCGCGTCGACGCCGATCAGCCGCGGCGCGATCTCGTCGTGGATGATCGCGTCGATCTCGTGGAGTCCGGCGTCCTCATCGCCGGCGTAGGCCTCGCCGACGATGCCCTCGCGGGTGTAGACCCGCGTGATGATCGTCGAGCGGTGGGTCATCTGGTAATGGCTCCCGCGGTAGACGCGCCCCAGCGGCACGCGAATCGGCACGGTCTCGATCCGCTCGATCGTGAGCGTGGTCGGTGAAGCCTGGGGGGTGATCGGGTCCGTAGAGGTCACGTGCGTCGCTGCTCCGTTGTGCGTATCGATTCTGGGAACGTTTCCAGAATACGCTTCGCGAGGGCTCGACGTCAAGCGACCTGCCCACTTGCCGGCTCCGGGCGGGTAACCTGCTGGAAACGTTTTCTACGCGGAGGTGGACAAGATGGACCTGGCAGCGGCGAGCTTCTCCTGGCCGGGAATGCCGTTCGAGTTCGCGCTCGACCTGATCTCGGCGCTCGAGATCGAGGGCGTCTCGCTGGCGTTTATCGGCGGCCTGTCGGCCGACGAGCCCGTCGCGGTCGCCGCGGCGCCCGAAGCCACCGCGGAACGGGTGCGTGGGCAGCTCGAGCAGCGCGGACAGCGCCCGGCCGACGTCTTTCTCGTGCCCGACGGCAGCCTCGGGCGCGCGGCGGTCAACGATCCCGATCCTGCGGAGCGCGCCGTCTTCGACGAGCTGTTCGGGGCGTTCCTCCGCTTCGCCTCCGCGGTCGGCTCAACCGGCCTGACCGTGCTTCCCGGACTGGTCTTCGGAGGGGAGGACCACGAGCGCGCCCTGGACCGATCCGCGCAGGCGCTGCGCCGTCGTGTCGACGAGGCGGCCGCGGCCGGGCTGCGCCTGAGCGTCGAGCCGCACATCGTGTCGACCCGGCCCTACCGCGGTTCGGTGATCGACACCCCGTCGCGCGTCGCGCGCCTGCTCGAGCTCGTGCCCGGACTCGAGCTGACCCTCGACTACGGCCACTTCAACGTCCAGGGGATCCCTGATCGCGAGGTCGAGCCGCTGCTGGACTACGCCCGGCACGTGCACGTCCGCGGCGGCGCCCCGGGCTTCGTCCAGGCGAAGCTTGCGGACAACGTGACCGATTTCGGGCGGATCCTCGACCGACTCGCGGACCGGAACTACGACGGCTGGGTCGAGATCGAGTACGTCCACGACGAGCGGCCCGGCTGCTCGGACTGCGACAACGTCCAGGAGATCCGCAAGCTCCGCGATCACCTGCGCGGGCACGAGGCCGACCGCGGTCGCTGAGCCCTGCGCCGGCGCCGGGCTCGCCCCCCCTCGACGCGGTGCCGTGGCGGGTCCTGCGCGCCGCAGGAGCGGTACGCTCGACGGTCGATGGGCAAGGGCAAGAAGAAGAAGCCGTCCGGCGGCGACTACGGCTTCAACCGGCAGGCGAGCTTCCGCTACGAATTGCTCGAGCGGCTGGAGTGCGGGGTCGTGCTCTCGGGGACCGAGGTCAAGGCCCTTCGCACCGTCGGCTGCCAGATGGGCGACGCCTACGTCGACGTGCGCCGTGGTGAGCTCTGGCTGCACAACCTGCGGATCGATCCGTACG
>JBQGEK010000098.1:0-3949 GCA_052039575.1 Patulibacter sp.
AGCTTTGAGCTCGACCGCGATCTCGTCCACCAGACGTTGCAGTGACACGCCCACGAGCGGCCCACGCCGCGGCCCCCGCGTCGACCCGCCGTGCGGGTGCGGCGAAGCGCACCCGCACGGATCCGGTCGACGCTACGGAACCGCGACGATCGCGTCGATCTCGACCAGCGCGCCGAGCGGCAGGCCGCCCGCCCCGAGGGTGGTCCGCGCCGGCACGTCGTCGTCCGCGGGCCAGCGAGCGAAGAACGCCGCGTAGCTGCGGTTGACCGCGGCGAAGTCACCGACGTCCGCCAGGTGCACGTGCACCTTCAGCGCCGACCGCAACGACGTCCCGGCAGCGGCGCAGACCGCTTCCAGGTTCTCCAGTGCCTGCCGCGCCTGGTCCTCGACCGGTCCGCGGACGACGGCGTCCTCCTGCCCCGCGACCAGGCCGATCTGCCCGGCGCAGTAGAGCGTCGTGCCGTGCACGATCGCCTGGCTGTACGGGCCCTGCGACGGCGGAGCCGCGTCGGTCGAGATCGCCCTACGCATTGCGCATCACCTCCGGCTCGGTCGTCGGCTCGAGCGCGGAACCGGAGACCGGGTCGCCCGTGCCGTCGGTGCCGAGCAACTCGGGGTCGAGCTCGCGACCGCGGTTCTCGGGGCTGACCGCGAGCGTCGCGATCGTCACGAGCAGCGTGACCGACATGTAGGCCACGATCGTCAGCGTCGTTCCGCTCCAGTTGAGCAGGGCCACCGCGATGATCGGCGCCAAGCTGCCCCCGTAGATCCCCGACAGCTGGTAGCCGAGGTTGACCCCGCTGTAGCGGACCCGCGCCGGGAACAGCTCGGCCAGGAAGCTCGCCTGCGGCCCGAGCATCATGCCGTGGGCGACGAACCCGCCCGCCGACGCGATCATCAGCATCCCGAGCTGCCCGGTGTTGATCAGCGGGAAGAACGCGAAGCCCCAGCCGAGCGCGACCACCGCGCCGACGACGTAGACCGGTCGGCGACCGAAGCGGTCCGCCAGCCGTCCCGACACGAGGATCGAGGTCAACCAGAAGACCGAACCCACCGAGAGCGCGATCAACGCCGTCGATCGGGAGACGTCGACTTCCTTGGTCGCGTAGGTCAGGAAGTACGTCAGGAAGATGTAGACCACGACGTCCGGACCGAAGCGCACGCCGAGTGCCAGCAGCAGCGGCTTGCGGTGCTTGGTGACGACCTCGACCATCGGCTGCCGCGCTCGCGCCGCGTCGTCCTCGAGCTGCGCGAACGACGGGGTCTCCTCGACCTTCATCCGCACCCACAGGCCGAGCACGACGACCACGCCGCTGAGCAGGAACGGAATCCGCCAGCCCCAGCTGTTGAAGTCCGCCTCCGAGAGGATCGCCGCGAACAGCACCATCGCGCCGGTCGCGAGCAGGTTGCCCGCCGGGGCACCGGTCTGCGCCAGGCTGGCGATGAAGCCGCGGTTGCTCGGCTTGCTGTGCTCGGCCAGCAGCAGGATCGCCCCGCCGACCTCGCCGCCGAGGGCGAAGCCCTGGATGCAGCGCAACAGGACCAGCATGATCGGCGCCCAGATGCCGATCGCCGCGTACGACGGGACCAACCCGATCAGCATCGTCGAGCCGCCCATCAGGCAGAGCGTGATGAAGAGCACCTTCTTGCGGCCGATCCGGTCGCCGTAGTGCCCGAAGACGATGCCGCCGATCGGACGTGCGCCGAAGCCGACCGCGAACACGCTCAGCGAGAGCAGCGTCGCCGTGGTCGGGTCCGCGTCGGGGAAGAACAGGTCACCGAAGACGAGCGCCGCGGCGGTGCCGAAGAGCATGAACTCGTAGAACTCGAGCGTGGTGCCCGCGGTGGCGGCGAACGCCACGCGGATCAGCGACTTCTTCTGCTCCGGCTCGCCGCCCGGGACCGGGGTACCGTCGGCGGCGGGTGATGCGCTCGGCGTGCTCATCGCGGTACTGGGGGCCGGGTGACCTGGGGGTCGACGCCGCGCACGGCCTCGACGATCGCCGCCACGTCGCGGACCATCGCGGCGTGCAGCCGCTCGCCGCGCTCCGGGGTGCCCCAGTCGGGGCGGCCGCCGGCGCCGTGGCCGCGCTCGCGCAGCTCGGACGACGTGCTCGGCCACCAGGCGACGCGCGTGCTCGCCACGTTCGGGTCGACCGAGCGCACCCCGGCGTGGTCGTCGGGCCGCGCTTCGGGGATCCGGTCCTCGGCGACGAGCTCGGGGTCGAGGAACTGCATGTGCCCGGTCTCGTACCCATCGGCGTGGGCGATCCCGCCCGCACCCTCGTCCCAGGCCTGCGCGTACTCGGGCTGGGCGACGTAGCCGAGGTCGGCCACGGTCACCACCGCGCCGGTTAGCTCGCGGACCCGGGTCGTGGCGACGCTGAGCGCCGGAACGTTGGCGATCCGGTGACCGTTGAGCAGGATCACGCGGCGGAAGCCGTGGTAGATCAGCGACGTCGCGACGTCCTCGGCGACCGCGATCAGCGTCTCCGCGCGGACCGTCACCGTGCCGGGGAAGCCCATGTGCTGGGGCGACCAGCCGTACCAGACGGGTGGGGCCAGGACGGCACCGGTGGCCGCCGCTGCGTCCTCGGCGACCGCGATCGCGGTCATCGTGTCGACGCCGACCGGCAGGTGCGGTCCGTGCTGCTCGGTGGCCCCGATCGGCACGATCGCGACGTCGTCCTGCTCGAGGTGCGCCTGGACCTCGTCCCAGCGCAGCCGCTCGAGGCGGATCAGCTTGCCGTCGTCCGGACGCGGACGCACGGGGTGGTCGGTCAGTTCCATCGGAGTCCCTTCAGGGCCGTGAGGTCGAGGTTGCCGCCGCTGAGGACGGGGACGAGGACGGCGCCGGGATCGAAGGCGACGCGCCCCGCCAGGAGGGCGGCGATCGGCGATGCCGCCGCGCCCTCCGGAACGATCTTCATGTGGTGCATGGTCCAGACGACCGCGTCGTAGATCTCGTCGTCGGTGACCGTCACCACCTCGTCGACGCACTGCTGCGCGATCGCGAAGTTCAGGGCCCCGGGGGTCTTCACCGCGAGCCCGTCGAGCGTGGTGCCGACCGTGTCGAGCACCACCCGCTCGCCCGCTTCGAGGCTGCGGAGCATCGCCGGCGCGCCGGCGGCCTCGACCCCGACCACGCGGGTGCCCGGGCTGAGCTGCTTGATCGCGCTGGCCACGCCGCCGATCAGTCCGCCACCGCCGATCGGCACGATCACCGTGTGCGGATCGGCGACGTCCTCGGCGATCTCGAGGCCGACCGTGCCCTGGCCGGCGACCAGCTGCGGGTCGTCGAACGGGTGGACGAAGGTCAGGCCGTCCTCGTCGGCCAGCCGGTGGGCCTCGGCGTTGGCGTCCTCCCACGAGGTTCCGCGGAGGACGACCTCCGCGCCGTAGCCCCGGGTGGCCTCGATCTTCGACGGGGTCGCGCGCTCCGACATCACGACGACCGCGCGGACCCCGTGGATCTGCGCCGCGAGCGCGACGCCCTGGGCGTGGTTGCCCGCCGACGAACAGACCACGCCGCGTCCGCGGGACGCCTCGTCCATCAGCGCGAGCTTGTTCAACGGACCGCGGAACTTGTAGGCCCCGACCCGCTGGAACAGCTCAGCCTTCGCGAGCACGGTCGCGCCGATGCGCTCGCCGAGCACCCGCGAGCTGAGGATCGGGGTGCGGTGCACGTGCGGCGCGATCCGCTCCGCGGCCGCGTGGATCGCGGCGATCGGGATCGGGACGTCGGCGGCCGAGAACCCCGGACCCTGTGCTTCGTCTGACTGCATGCAGGGCATCCTCTCCGCCCGGTCCGCAGGCGGATATGGACATATGCGGGAACGGATCGAGCCCTGGCGCGGCGCGCCTTCGACGATCGTCGAGAGGTGGGCAGCGGGGGGGGGGGGGGGGGGGGGGGGGGGGGCGGCCGCCCCCCCCCCCCCCCCCCCCCCCC
>JBQGEK010000099.1:0-2039 GCA_052039575.1 Patulibacter sp.
GGCGAACGACCCCTTGCTACACGCTTAGCGCGGCGTCACGGACGCCTTCTTCGCGGCAGCTTGCTTCTTGGTCGACTTCGCCTTTGCCGACCGCTTCTTCGCCTTCGGCTTGCAGCCGGCGACGTTCACCCGGGAGCGGACCTCCTTGACCGCGCCGTTCTGCCCGGTCAGCTGCATGTGCACCGTCCGGTCGCGCTGGCAGGTTCCGCCGTCCTTGCTCGGCGGGACGGTCAGGATCCCGTTGCGTCCGCTGTTGATCCGCAGGTTGAATTCGTAGATCGGGGCATCCGGCAGGTTGTCGAACGTCGACACCAGATGCCGTTGCCGCACGCTGGAATCCGCGTCGACATCGATCGTCACGCCTCCGCCCGACAGCGGGATCCACAGCTTGGGCAGCGTCTTGATCTCACGGCCGGTCGCCGACCGGCGGATGCCCTCGACGAAGTAGATCGGCCCCGACAGATCCTCCTTCAGGACCGATTTCGCCGACGCGCGACCGATGATCGAGTCCGCCGGGCAGGCCTTCGCCTGCCGCTGCTCGGGCTTGCACAGCGCCTTAGCGTTCTCCGGATCGAGCGCGACCGACAGCGGCAGCTTCACCGCCACCTTCTTGAGGTTCGCGCCACCGGGGCCCTTGCTGGTCAGCTTCGCCTCGACTCCCGGATGACGTCCCGGCCGCTGCTGTGTCTTGTTGGTGAACCCGATCGAGATCTTCTGATCCTGCTCGAGGTCACCGCAGCCGCTGACCCGGTAGGGCACCTGCTGCGTGCGACTGCCGCCGACCGTGCTCGTCGCTCGCACGCCGACGTCCATCGGCTTGCAGCTGGACGGGTTGAACATGAACCGCTCTCGGTCGATCGCCACGACGACGCTGCGGACCCGCAGCGGGAAGCCCCGCAGGATCGTCGGCATCGGGTCGGAGACGACCGAGACGTGCGCATCCTTGCGATCCACCGCGATGGTCGCTCGCACAACGACGTTGCCGAGGTCGAACGGCCCGGCCTGCCCGGCCGTCGGAACGACGATCGAGAGCCCGTAGGGCGCGCCCTTGTACGGACCGGTCAGGAAGACCCGGCCGTTCGTCGGCAGCGGCGCCGACCCGGGCCCCGCCGTGGCGAGGACCGACCCGATGTTGCTGGCCCCCGGGCAGGTGCCGGCGTTCGCTTCCGCATCGCCGCAGAGCGGCACGTCACCGATCCGCGCGAGCAGACCGGGCGGCATCACGGACACGACCTCCGACAGGTTCTGCTGCCGGTCCGGACGATCGATCCGCAGGACGAACGTCGAGTCCTTCGCCGCCAGCGGACGTACCGATCCGGCCGAGATCGCGGGCGTAAAGTCCCGCGGCTCGCAACCCTGATCGATCATCAACGGCGAGCTCAGCGACACGAGCTTTCCGGACCATGACGTGATGTCCGTCCGGACCTCGTAGGTCCCGCACTGCGTCGGCGTCGCCAGCGATGCGTTCTCCCCGCCGTCGAACCGAACCTTCAGCCGACTGAACGGCAGCTGCGGGTTGTTCGCGAACGTCGCGGTCAGTTGGCCGTTGACCGGGTTCGTATCAACGCGGCCGGGCAACTTGATTCGCACGCCGGGCCCTTCGGCCACAATGTACAGCGCGACCAGCGAACTGAACGGGTTGCTGTCCGGCGTCGCGAGGATCACGTCGCCGGTCATCGGTTCCTCGAGCAGCGGCGTCTCCACGGAGACCGTTCCGAGCTTCGATGACCGCGGGCAGTTCGCGGGCGCGTCGGACCCGAGTCCGATCTCAGCCGGCGAGCATGCACCAAGCCCTGCCGCCGACGACGGCGATACAGACATACCTTCGGGCAGGACCATCGCCACGTCCTTCACGTGGGCGGTGGCCAAACCATCCGGATGGTCGCTCTGGGGAACCGCTAGATCCACGTTGAGCCCAGACGGCGCATCAGCTACACGCGAGGTCGGCTGAACCTCAACGCTGGGCTCGAAGGGGAGCCGCTCACATCCTTCGTTGATGAAGGGGACGCCGTCGAAGTCACTCGAGAACTCACCGAAGG
>JBQGEK010000100.1:0-2257 GCA_052039575.1 Patulibacter sp.
CTGCGGATCGACGGCGGCGACGTGTCCGCCGCGGAGGGCCTCGGCGGCCGACCGGATCTGCGTCTGCGGGTCTCGTACCGCGACTGGGTCGACGTGGTCGCGGGCCGTGCCGACGCCCGCAAGCTGCTGATGACGCGGCGGATGCGTCCGCACGGCTCGCTGCGGCTGTTCGCGCGGATGCCGAAGATCTTCGGCTAGAACCCGTTTCAGCATGATCGGCCGCCCAGGGCGGCCGGTCAGTCCAGTTCGAGGCGCTCGCCCGGGTCGAGCGGCAGACGGGCGGCGCGCAGGTCGACTCGCGCACCACGGAACGCGACCCCTTCGGCGAGCAGCCGCCCCCGCTGGCGGTCGCCGCCGGCCAGCGAGCCGTCGGCACGGACGACCCGGTGCCACGGCACCGCTGATGCATCCGGGTGGGTCGCGAGGACCCGCCCCGGGAACCGCGGCGCCCCGGGATCGAGGTCGCCGTAGGTCCGCACATACCCCTCCGGGATGGCGCGGACCGCCCGCAGGATCCGTTCCGCGCGGGACTCGCTCGGCACGCTCACCGTCCGGCCAGGGGAATCGAGGCGGGATCGATATCCCGCCGCATCACGCGTAGATCAGCTGCCCGGGTTCTTCTTCGGAACGAGCACGCGGCGCTTGAACTCGGCGACGAGCACCCCGTCCTGGTTGTGGACGCGGGTGTGGACGATCACGACGCCGCGGTCGGGCTTGGAGCGCGACGCCTTCTTCGACAGCACCTCGGTCTCGACGAACAGCGTGTCGCCGTGGAAGACCGGGTTGGGGTGCGAGAGCTCGTCGGTGGCCAGGTTGGCGATCGCCAGGCCGGAGATGTCGGAGACGCTGATCCCGAGGGCGAGCGAGTAGACGTACGGACCGACGACGACGTTCTTGCCCTGCTGCGACCGCTTCGCGTACACGTCGTTGAGGTGCAGCGGATGGTGGTTCATCGTCAGCAGGCAGAAGAGGTGGTCGTCCCCCTCCGTCACCGTCTTGGCGGGCCAGTGCTTGTAGACCGCACCCTCCTCGAACTCCTCGAAGTACCGGCCGTACTGGTGCGCACCCGATGCGTGCCGGACCTCGGGCAGGTCGTCGGTGCCGGGCGTGAAGGTCGAATCGTCGGACATTGCTACTCCAGGTCAGATGGACGGATGCCGCGCAGTCTTACGGACCAGGCCGATCGACGGCGTCTCGGCCACCGCGACCGTTGTACCGCGAGCCAATCGCGAGGCCGCGAAGCCCGCCCGGAACTGGTCTGCAGTTCGCCCGCTATAAGCGGGTCAACTGCACACCAGTGTGGGGCGACGACGTGGTGGCACCGCCGCACCCTCCAACGCTGTCAACAGTTGGCATTGTCGGTGCGCTGCGACCGGAAGTAGGATCTCGCCCCATGCGCCATCCCCGTGACTTCTTCAAGCCGCTCGCCGCCGGAGCTCCCGAGCCGCTGCGCGAGATCCCGGTGCCGCCGTCGCGGATGATCCACTTCTTCGACCCGAGCAACGAGAAGATGCGGGCCAAGCTGCCCGACATCGCGGCGAAGGCCGACATCGTGCTCGGCAACCTCGAGGACGCGGTGCCGATCGACCGCAAGGAGGCCGCGCGCGCCGGTCTGGTCGAGGTCGGCAAGACGGTCGACCTCGGTGGCACGCCGCTGTGGACCCGCATCAACTCGCTGGAGAGCCCGTGGGTCCTCGACGACCTGACGACGCTGGTCACCGAGATCGGCGAGCAGCTCGACGTGATCATGATCCCGAAGGTCGAGAGCGCGGACGACATCCACTACGCCGACCGTCTGGTCGCGCAGCTCGAGGCCAAGGCCGGCATCAGCCGTCCGATCCTCTTCCACGCGATCCTCGAGACCGCGTCCGGCGTCGCCAACGTCGAGGAGATCGCCTTCGCGTCCCCGCGCATGCAGGGCATCTCGCTCGGCCCGGCCGACCTGGCGGCGTCGCGCCGGATGAAGACGACCCGCGTCGGCGGCGGCCACCCCGGCTACGTCTCGATCAGCGACCCGACCGACGCCGACGACCTGGAAGCCGGCCGCGTGCGCGCCCAGCAGGACCCGTGGCACTACACGGTCGCCCGCATGGTCGACGCCTGCGCGTCCGCGGGGATCCTGCCGTTCTACGGCCCGTTCGGCGACATCAAGGACGTCGTCGCCTGCGAGGCGCAGTTCCGCGCCGCGTTCATCCTCGGCTGCGTCGGCACCTGGTCGCTGCACCCCGCCCAGATCGCGATCGCCAAGAAGGTCTTC
>JBQGEK010000101.1:0-9532 GCA_052039575.1 Patulibacter sp.
CGTGCCGCCGACCGACCCGCAGGACGCCCTCGACCGGGCCGCCGCCCTCGGGCTGCGGATCGTGCCGACGCTCGACGAGGTCCGCCAGCTGGCCGTCGACCACGACGTGATCCCGGTCGTCGCGCAGACGATCGACGACACCGAGACCCCGGTCTCCGCGTACCTCAAGCTGCGCGCCGCGCATCCCGGCGAACCGTCGTTCCTGCTCGAGAGCGCCGATCAGGGGCGGGTCGGCCGCTACTCGTTCCTCGGCGTCCGTCCGGCCCGCAGCGTGATCTGGAGGCTCGGCGACGACGGCGATCCGTACGCGATCGCGCGCGACGCCGCCGGCAGGCAGCGGGTGGCGCAGGTCGCCGGTCTGCCGCCGTTCGTCGGCGGTGCGGTCGGGGTCTTCTCCTACGACCTGGTGCGGACCGTCGAGCCGCTCGGCGACCCCAACCCGGACGTGCTCGGCACGCCCGACCTGGCGCTCCAGGTGACCGACGCGATGGTCGTCTTCGACCACCTGCAGCACACGGTGTCGCTGCTCGCCCCGGTCCACGTGGCGCGCGAGGGGACCGACGGAGACGCGCCCGACGAGGACGCGATCGTCGCCCGCTACGCCGCCGCCGTCACGCGGATCGCCGAGCTGCGCGAGGCGCTGCAGGGCGCGATGCCCCCGGGTCGTCCGGTCGACGCGCCGGCCCGGGCGGCCGCCGACTGGCAGTCGAACCACACCCGCGAGCAGTTCGAGGCGACCGTCGCGCGGATCATCGAGTACGTGCGCGCCGGCGATGCCTTTCAGGTGGTCCCGTCGCAGCGCTGGACCGCCGAGCTCGACGTCGACCCGTTCAGCGTCTACCGCGGTCTGCGGGTGGTCAACCCGTCGCCGTACATGTACTACCTGGACTTCGGCGAATGGCAGGTCGTCGGCGCCAGCCCGGAGCCGCTGGTCACCGTCCGCGACCGCGAGATCTCGATGCGGCCGATCGCCGGCACCCGCCCGCGCGGCGCGACGCCGGCCGAGGACGCCGAGCTGGCCGCGGGGATGCTCGCCGACGAGAAGGAGCGGGCCGAGCACGTGATGCTCGTCGACCTCAGCCGCAACGACCTCGGCCGGGTCTGCGACTACGGCACCGTGTCGGTCGACGAGCTGATGGTGGTCGAGACCTACTCGCACGTGCTGCACATCGTCAGTGCTGTGTCGGGCACCCTGCGCGAGGACGTCGCCGCGACCGACGCGCTGCGCTCGGTGCTGCCGGCCGGCACGCTCTCCGGCGCGCCGAAGGTCCGAGCGATGCAGATCATCGACGAGCTCGAACCGGTCAAGCGCGGCGGGTACGGCGGGGCGGTCGGCTATCTCTCGTGGTCGGGCGACCTGGACAGCTGCATCCACATCCGGACGGCGGTCTTCAAGGACGGCAAGGCGCACGTCCAGGCCGGTGGCGGCACCGTCGCCGACGCGCTCCCCGCGTACGAGTACGAGGAGTCGATGAACAAGTCCCGGGCGATCCGCCGCGCGGTCGAAGTCGCGCTGGAACAGCCGGAGTGGAGTTGATCGCCCGCGCCGGGTGAGCTTGCTCCCGGGGTCGGGATCGGGAAGACTGCGTACTGTGTTCGCTCGCCCGCGTCTCGGTCCGCTGCTCCGTCGCGCTGACCCCGGCCGGGGGCGGACGTCGTTGGCGGCGGGGATCACGATCATGGTTGCCGTCGGTGGGCCAGCCGTCGCGGCGTCCATGGCCGACGCCTCATCGGTGCGGGCCGGCTGTCCGTCCTCGGGCCGTACGCTGGCCCGCGACAGCAGCCCGACGGTGCGTGTCTACCGCGCCGGAACGCAGCTCAAGGCCTGCCTCAAGGCCCCGGGTCAGCGCCGGATCGTGCGGGTGCTGGACCGCTGGACGTCGGCGACCCGCGTGGTGACCCGCGGCGGGGCGGTCGCCTGGTCGGCACGCCTGCGTGGGAGCTCCGGTCCCGTCGGTGACGTCGTGTCGGCGGTGGACATCACGACCGGAAAGCGCTGGCTCCGCACCCGTATGGCGGTGCCTGCGGGGTCCGCCACCGAGGAAGCCCGCGCGGACACCGTGCTGGGACTCGTCGTCGACGCGGATGTCGTGGCGTGGACGACGAGCAGCGGCGTCACCGCGGCGGCGTTGCGAAGGGCCGTCGCACCGACCGAGACGTATCTCCGCCACGGACCGCCGGGGCCGCCGACCGTGCCGTATCGGGTCGGTCGCCGGTATCTGCTGGGAGACGCGGGGCCGGAGCACGCGGCGCGGGTGGCGCGGGCGCTTCGGCTGGAGCGGGTGGACGAGGACGACGAGGAAGGGTGCCGCGGGTCCGCGAGCCTCTGGGTGCGGTTCCTCGGGGCGGACCGTCTCAACGCCTTCCGCTACGGCGACGCGTCCTGGACCGGCGCCTGCCGCTGAGGACCGTTCCGGCGGCTCGCCGTCGCGGTCGACGGCACGGCGCCTCGATTTCGCGGCCCGTGCGCGACAATTCCCACCGTGACCACGTCGCCGCCGCGAGCACCATCCCGGATGACCCGGATCCTCGTGATCGACAACTACGACTCCTTCACCTACAACCTGGTGCAGGAGCTCGGCGAGCTGGGGGCGACGGTCGACGTCGTGCGCAACGACCGGACGACGGTCGACCAGATCATCGCCGACGCGCCGGACCGGGTCGTCGTGTCGCCCGGCCCGTGCACCCCCGACGACGCCGGGATCACGCTCGAGGCGGTCCGCCGGATCCCGGAAGCGGGGATTCCGCTGCTCGGGGTCTGCCTCGGTCACCAGGCACTCGGTCAGGCGTTCGGCGGCACCGTGATCCGCCATGAGCCGGTCCACGGCAAGGTCTGCGACATCACCCACGACGAGCAGTCGATCTACCGCGGTCAGGAGAACCCGGTCGAGATCGGCCGCTACCACTCGCTGGTGCTCGACGAGCAGCGACTGCCGGAGTGCTTCGTCGTGACGGCGCGTGGTGGCGGAGTGATCCAGGGGATCCGCCACCGCCAGCTGCCCGCCGAGGGCGTCCAGTTCCACCCCGAGTCGGTGCTGACGCCGACCGGGATCCGGATGCTCGAGCGGTTCCTGCACGACGGCGTCGCTCGGTCCTGAGCGGATCGGGCGCGACGCCCCGCCAGCGATCCATTAACCTGACCCGACCGTATGCCGAATCCGGTGCTCACGCCCGCGATCGAACGTGTCGCGTCCGGAGGCGATCTCGACCTCGAGGAAGCCCAACGGGTCCTCGACGAGATCATGGCCGGCAACGCCTCGCACGTCGAGATCGCCGGCTTCCTGATCGCGCTCCGCACCAAGGGAGAGACGGCCGACGAGATCGCCGGCCTGGCAGCGGCGATGCGTGCGCACGCCACCCCGATCAGCAGCGACCGGCCCGGCCTGGTCGACATCGTCGGCACCGGTGGCGGAGCGCTGACCTTCAACGTCTCGACGACCGCCGCCTTCGTGATCGCCGGGGCCGGCTGCGCGGTCGCCAAGCACGGCAACCGCTCCGCCACGTCGAAGTCCGGCGCCGCCGACCTGCTGGAGGCGCTCGGCGCGGCGATCGACCTGGAGCCCGCACGGACCGCGGAGCTGATCGACGCGCTCGGCTTCGGCTTCCTCTTTGCTCCGCGCTACCACGCGGCCACCCGCTACGTGGTCCCGGTCCGCAAGGACCTCGCGGTCCGCACGGTCTTCAACATCCTCGGACCGCTGACCAGCCCGGTCGCCGCGCCGCGTCAGGTGATCGGCGTCGGCTACCCCGACGTGATCGACCGGATGGCCTCGGCGATCGCCCGACTCGGTACCGAGCAGACGCTGCTGGTGCGCTCCGACGACGGGCTCGACGAGATCTCGATCGCGGCACCGAGCATCGTCTACGAGGTCACCCCGGAGGGCGTCCGCGACTACCGGGTGACCCCGGAGCAGCTGGGCCTGACCCCGTACGACCTCGCCGCGGTGCGGGGATCGACGCCGGCCGAGAACGCCGAGGTCACGCGTCGCGTGCTGAGCGACGACGACGGACCCGCCACCCGCCCGGCGACCGAGCTGGTGGTCGCCAACGCCGGCGCCGGAATCTTCGTCGGCGGCGGCGCCGACAGCCTGGCCGACGGAGTGGAGGCCGCCCGCGAGGCGATCCGCTCCGGGGCCGCCCACAGCCTGATGGAGCAGTTCGTGACGCGTACCACCGAGCTGGCCGGAGTCTCGCCAGCATGAGCATCCTCGACGAGATCGTCGACCGGACCCGCGACGAGGTCCGACGTCGTCGGCGCGACGTGCCCGAGGACACGTTGCGCGGCCGTCTGCGGCCCCACGGCGAGGGGCGCCCGTTCGCCGAGGCGCTCGCCTCGCAGCCCGGCGTCTCCGTGATCGCCGAGCACAAGCGCCGTGCCCCGTCGGCGTCGACGCCGCTGCGCGAGGGCGCGGACCTGACCGAGATCGTGTCGGCCTACGAACGGGCCGGCGCGACCGCGCTCAGCGTGCTGACCGACGGTCCGTTCTTCGGAGGTGCGCTCGAGGACCTGGCGGCGGCCCGCGCCGCGAGCCGCCTGCCGATCCTCCGCAAGGACTTCATCGTCCACCCGTACCAGGTGGTCGAGACCGCGGCCGCCGGCGCCGACGCGATGCTGCTGATCGTCGCGGCGCTCGAGGACGACGAGCTGCGCCGGCTCTACGACGATGCTCGGTCGCTCGATCTGGACGTGCTGGTCGAGGTCCACGACGAGCCGGAGCTGGAGCGCGCGCTCGAGGTGGTGGATGCCGACGTGATCGGGATCAACAACCGCAACTTGCGGGACATGACGGTCGACCTGCAGCGGACGTTCGACCTGCTCAAGGCGATCCCGACGGGCAAGGTCGTGGTCTCGGAGTCGGGGATCTCGCGCCGCGAGGAACTCGAGGAGCTCGAGCGCGTCGGGGTCGACGCGGTCCTGGTCGGCTCGCACCTGATGAAGCAGCCGGACATCGAAGCGGCCTGCCGCGAGCTGACCGGCAGCCTCTAGCGATCGTCGCCCGGCGAACGGTCGCGGTGGCCGCCGAGACGCCGTATAGATCTTCCACAGGATCGCGACGGGTTCGTCGCAATCCTGTATCCGGGCTTCACATTCGCTTAGGGAACGCGGCGGATACTCCGGGCATGTCCAAGCTCGCGACCCCGGCCGTCATCGGAGTATCCGCCGTGCTCGGCGCCGGGCTGGCGGTCGGCGTCGGCGCACTGGGCGTCGGCGGTCAGGACGGCACGACCACCACGGTGGTCCAGCAGGCACCGCTGGCGACGCCGTCCACGACCCAGGCGGACAGCGAGAGCGAGGGTCCGGCGCTGACCGCCCGGGCGATCTACGAGCGCGACGCGCCCGGCGTCGTCCAGGTGCTGGCCAACGTCCAGCAGCAGTCGGACAGCCCGTTCGGCCTCCCGCAGCAGCAACAGCAGGGGCAGGCCAGTGGCTCCGGGTTCGTGATCGACGACAAGGGCACGATCCTCACCAACGAGCACGTGATCGATGGCGCGACCTCGGTCCGCGTCGCGTTCGGCGATGCGAAGACGGTCGACGCGAAGGTCGTCGGCAAGGATGCGTCGACCGACGTCGCGGTGCTCCGGGTCGATCCGAAGGGGGTGAAGCTGCAGCCGCTGCCGCTCGGCTCGGCCGACCAGCTCCAGGTCGGTGACCCGGTGGTCGCGATCGGCAACCCGTTCGGGCTCGACCGCACCCTCACCACCGGTGTCGTCTCGGCCAAGCAGCGCCAGCTGCAGGCGCCGAACGGCTGGGCGATCGACAACGTGATCCAGACCGACGCGTCGATCAACCCCGGAAACTCCGGAGGGCCGCTGATCGACGGTGGGGGCCGGGTGGTCGGGATCAACAGCCAGATCGCGACCGGCGGCAGCGGCAGCACGGGCAGCGTCGGGATCGGCTTCGCCGTGCCGATCGACACCGTCAAGAAGATCCTCCCCGACTTGCAACGGACCGGACACGCGAACACGCCCTACATCGGGGTCACGTCGATCGACGTTCCCGAGGCCGAGAGCCTGCCGAGCGAGCTCGGCGTCCCCACGTCGAAGGGCGCGTGGGTCCAGAGCGTCGCCCCGGACTCGCCCGCGGCCAAGGCCGGGATCCGCGGCGGCAAGGTCACGCTGACCTCGTCCGACGGGCCGATCCGCTTCGGCGGCGACGTGATCACCACGGTCGACGGCAAGCAGGTCAGCGCCCCCGGGGACGTCAGCAACGCGATCGCCGACAAGAAGCCGGGCGACGAGGTGAAGGTCGAGCTGGTCCGCGGCAAGGAGACGAAGAGCGTCACCGTGACGCTCGGCCGGCGGCCGGACAACGCCCAGGCCGCGCAGCAGGCCGATCCCGGTGCTGGCCAGGACGGCGGCTCCGGGTCGCTCGGCACCCCGTAGGCCGGGCGGGCGAGGGGGCAGCCGGCTCCGTACGATGGGTACGTGGACGCAGATCAGGAGACCCCCGGCACCGAGGCCTCGCCCGTCTCGGTACCGACACCGGCCTCGCGGCCCCGCCCGGTGCGGGTGCCGGTGGTCGACGCCGCTCCGGCGGCCAAGCAGCGCCAGCGGACCCGCGCGAAGATCTGCGGGATCACTCGGATCGAGGACGCCCAGCACGCGGTAGAGCACGGCGCGTGGGCGCTCGGGATGATCTTCTGGCGCGACAGCAAGCGCCGCTGCCGGTTCGAGCAGGCGCAGGCGATCGGGGCGGCGTTCAAGCGACAGGTCGAGGTCGCCGGCGTCTTCGTCAACGCCACGCTCGACGAGGTCGCCCGCACGGTCGACGCCTGCCAGCTGACGATCGTCCAGCTCCACGGCGACGAGGGCCCGTCGTTCTGCGCCGAGGTCGCGCGGCGGACCGGCGCCCAGGTGGTCAAGGCGGCGCGGGTACGCACCGGCGCCGACGTGATCGCGCTGCGTCCGTTCCACACCGAGTATCACCTGCTCGACACCTTCGTCCCCGGCACCCGCGGCGGCACCGGCCACACGTTCGACCACGAGCTGGCCAGCATCCGCCGCGCCGCCCCCGGCGAGCGCGCGCCGAAGCTGATCCTGTCCGGCGGCCTGACCCCGGAGAACGTCGCCGAGGCCGTGGTCCAGGTGCGCCCGTACGCGGTCGACGTGGCCAGCGGCGTCGAGCAGGCGCCGGGGATCAAGGACCCGGCGAAGGTCGAGGCGTTCCTGAGCGCCGTGAGCCATGCCTGGGACGAGACCGAGCCCACGACCGATCCTGCCCCGTCGACCTCCGCCGAGCCGAGCCGATGACCACGCACCCTCCGACCCCCGAAGCCGGGCTGCCGCACCGCTACGGCCCCTACGGTGGCCAGTACGTCCCGGAAACGCTGAAGCCCGCGCTCGCCGAGCTCGAGGAGACCTGGACGGCGCTGCGCGACGACGCCGCGTTCCAGGGCGAGCTGCAGCACCTGCTCGCGACCTACGTCGGCCGCGAGACCCCGCTCTACCTGGCCCGCGGGATCAGCGAGCGGACCGGTCGGGAGGTCTACCTCAAGCGCGAGGACCTGACCCACACCGGCGCGCACAAGATCAACAACGCGCTCGGCCAGTGCCTGGTCGCCAGGCACATGGGCAAGCGCCGGGTGATCGCCGAGACCGGCGCCGGTCAGCACGGCGTCGCGACCGCCACCGCCGCGGCGCTGCTGAAGCTCGACTGCGTCGTCTACATGGGCGTCGAGGACATGCGCCGTCAGGGCCCGAACGTGCAACGGATGCGGTTGCTCGGCGCGACCGTCCAACCGGTCGAGTCGGGGGCGCGGACGCTCAAGGAGGCGACCTCGCAGGCCATCCGCGACTGGGTCGCGACGGTCGGCGACACCCACTACGTGATCGGCACCGCGGCCGGCCCGGCGCCCTATCCGGCGCTGGTTCGCGACCTGCAGCGCGTGATCGGCGACGAGGCGCGACGCCAGGTGCTCGCCGCCGCCGGACGGCTGCCCGACCGCGTCGTCGCCTGCGTCGGCGGCGGGTCGAACGCGATCGGCATCTTCACCGCGTTCCTCGACGACCAGGACGTCGAGCTGGTCGGCGTCGAGGCCGGCGGCTACGGGCTCGACAGCGGCCAGCACGGCGCGGTCCTGACGACCGGCGGACAGCCGGGGGTCCTCCACGGCTCGCTCGGTCCGGTGCTGCAGGACGAGGACGGCCAGATCCTCGAGGCCCACTCGGTCTCGGCGGGGCTCGACTACCCTGGCGTCGGCCCCGAGCACGCCTGGTTGCGCGACAGCGGTCGCGCCCGCTACACCGCGGTCGAGGACGATGACGCCGTGCGCGCCTTCCGGACGATGGCGCGGCTGGAGGGGATCATCCCTGCGCTCGAGTCGAGCCACGCGCTGCACTTCGCGCTGAACGAGCCGGCGCCCGGGGTCGATGTCGACCTGATCTGTCTCTCCGGTCGCGGCGACAAGGACCTGGCCGAGGCGCTCGCGAAGCTCGAGGAGCTGGAGGGCGACCAGGCGCTGGCCGTCGACGGCGATCGCACGGTCGAGTCGCCGATCGGCGACACTCCGGCGGCCGACGAAGGCGAGCACGACGCGGCGGAGGTCCGATGAGCACCCAGGAATCTGTCGGCGGCGAGCTGCGGGGCGGCGCGGGCGAGGCCCGGATCGCCCGGGCGTTCGCCGAAGCCGAGGGCAACGCCGCCCTGATGCCGTACATGATGGGCGGCTACCCCGACCTGGAGGGCTCGCGCGAGGTCGCGAGGGCCTACGTCGACGGCGGCGCCGACCTGATCGAGCTCGGCATCCCGTACAGCGACCCGCTGGCGGACGGCCCGGTGATCCACGCCGCGGGTACCGCGGCGCTGCGGGCCGGCGTCAAGGTCGACGACATCCTGCGGCTGGGCGAGCAGCTCGCCGCGGACGTGCCCGTCGTGCTGATGACCTACGCGAACATCGTCCGCCGTCCCGGCTTCGAGGCGTTCGTCGCGCGACTCCGCGACGCCGGGATCAGCGGCCTGATCGTGCCGGACCTGCCGATCGGCGAGGAGGCCGACCCGGCGATCGCCGCCTGCGACGCGGCCGGCGTCGCGTTCGTGCCGCTGGTCGCGCCGACCACCGACCCCGAGCGGGTCACCGAGGTCCAGCGCGAGGCCCGCGGCTTCCTCTACGCGGTCTCGGTGACCGGGACGACCGGCGAGCGCGAGAGCCTGACCGACCAGTTCGCCACCGTCGTCGGCAAGGCCAAGGCCGGCAGCCCGGTCCCGGTCGGGCTGGGCTTCGGCATCGGTAACGGCCAGCAGGCGGCGGACGCCGCATCCGCCGGCGCTGACGGCGTGATCGTCGGCAGCAGGTTGGTCCGGGCCGCGGGCGAGGACGCCCCCGCGGCAGCGGTCGCCGCGGTGATGGCGGACCTGGCGAAGGGCCTCGGCCGCGACTGAGAACGCGCCGGCGGTCGGGGCGTTCGTCCGTCGTCGTAGGACGAGCCGCCGATCCGCCGGTCGGCTCGCGCACCGCCGCCCTGGGCGCGCCCCACTGTTGTAGACTCGGCGTAGGGCGAACGTCCGGTCCCACCGTTGGCGTGTTTGGGGCGT
>JBQGEK010000102.1:0-4120 GCA_052039575.1 Patulibacter sp.
GTACTGCGTGCCGAACCTCGACCGCTCGACGCTTGGACAGCCTCCTAGACGTCGTCTCAGAGGAACGTCTGGCCGTCGCCGCGGTAGGTCGGCACCTCGTCGACCACGGCGTCGCCGGACACCAGGTAGAGCCGGTCGAACCGCTCGCAGAGCTCGCCGGCCTTGGTGTGCCGGAACCACACCCGGTCGCCGATCGCCAACGAGTCGGCGGCCGATCCGAGCAGCGGCGTCTGGGCTTCGCCGGCGCCCTCCTGGGGGTCCAGACGGAGCCCGGTCGGGTACCAGGGTCGGGGCAACCGGTCGCATCCGGCCGCGCCCGACGCGCTGTATCCGCCGCCGAGCGCCGTTGCGACGCCCGGGCCGGGTCGGCGCACCACGGGCACGGCGAAGAACGCCGCCGGGGACGGGGCGAACCGCGAGTAGGTGTCGAACAGCGCCGGAGCGAGCAGCCCCGAGCCGGCCGCGACCTCGGTCACCGCCGGTTCACTGGCCGACGACTCCAAGCTGCCGGTGCCTCCCGCGTTGACGAACGCGAGCGGTCCCGCGATCCGCTCGACTGCGGCCACCGCGCGTGCCCTCCGACGACGCAGCTCCGCGGTCGAGACCGCCTGCATCGCCCGGATCGCCCGCCCGTAGACGCGCCGTCCCGGCGGCCGGTCGCCGACGCCCGCGATCTGCGACTCGTACGCCATCAAGCCGACCAGCCGGACCTCCGGGCGGCGGACGATCTCGCGGGCGAGCGCGGCCAGCTGCTCGACCGTATGCAGCGGACTGCGGCGGGCTCCGATCCGGACCCGACCGCCGAGCAGCTGCAAGCCCGCGTCGAGCTCGAGGCAGACCGCGACCGGGTGGTGAGGACTGGCGCCGCACGCTCGGATCGCGTCGAGCTGGGCGACGTCGTCGACCATCACGGCGATCGAACGCCCGGCGCCCGTGACGTGTTCGCGCACCGTCCATTCCGCGAGTTCCAGCAGGGCCTGGCGGTCGACGCTCGGGTACGCGACCACGATGTCGCCGAACCCGTCCTCGGCCAACCACAGCGCCTCCGGAAGCGTCAGCGCCAGGATGCCGTGGAACGCGTCGTCGTTCGCGCCGGCGAACGTTCGGTGGAGCAGGGCCCGGCAGCGCACCGATTTGCTGGCCACCCGGATCGTGGTGCGCGCCGGCAGGCCCGCCCCGAGGCTGCTGCGCCGCGGCGGTCGGTCGGAGCCCACGACGCGCCGCACCATGTCGGCGCGGTTGCGGTCGAAGGCGTCCAGGTCGACGGCCGCGAACGGCGCGTCGAGGTGCTCGGTCGCCCGCTCGAGCCGCTGGTGCTGGCTCGGCGACGCCGTCGCGCCGCCGAACCGCCCCGCCGTGCCGCTCACACCGCGGCCTTCGCCGCGGCGACCGGTCCGAGGACGCGGTCGGTATAGGCGTTGGAGAACCGCCCGTCCGCGTCGAACCGCCGCCGGACCGCCTGGAATCGGTCCCACTCGGGGTAGCGCTCGGAGAGCGTCTCGGCCGACTGGAAGTGACGCTTGCCCCAGTGCGGACGTCCGCCGTACTCGTCGGCGATCTGCTCGACGGCGTGGAAGTACGCATCCCACGGCATGTCGCGGTAGACGTGGACCGCCAGGTAGGCGGTGTCGCGACCGTAGGCGGGGGAGAGCAAGGCGTCGTCGCCCGCCACGAACCGCATCTCGATCGGGAAGTTGATCGACAGCCGCCGGCGCTCGATCGTCGCGAGGATCTCGCGCAGGGCCGGCTCGGCCGCGTCGCGCGGGAGCGCGTACTCCATCTCCACGAATCGGACGTGACGCGGGCTCGCGAAGATCCGGTCCGAACGGTCGGTGCGCACGCTGGTCCCGGCCATGCGCAGCACGCCGCGGTTGAGCCGCGGGATCGCACCAGGCATCCGCCGTCCGAGCTCGCTGACCGCGCCGAGCATGCCGGTCTCCAGCAGGCCCTGGCGGAAGGCGGTCTGCAGGCGACTCGGGGGTGCGGCGGGACCGTCGACGACGTCGTTGGTGCGGGTCAGCACGCGCCGCGCGTAGGGAAAGGCGTACAGCTCGAAGTGCCGGTGCCGGGCGTTGCGCTCGTCGAGCGTGGCGAGGACGTCGTCGAGCGACTCGGTGGTGTCGACGCCGCGCATCACGTAGGCCGGTACGCACTGCAGCGTGACCGCCGTGACGATGCCGAGCGCACCGACCGAGATCCGAGCTGCCCGGAGAGCGTCGGGATCGCTCTCCGCGGTCAGCTCGACGACGCTGCCGTCGCCGGTGACCAGCTCGATCGCGCGGATTTGGGACGAGATGTTGGCCAGCCCCGCACCGGTGCCGTGGGTCCCGGTGGCGGTCGCACCGGCCACGGTCTGCACGTCGATGTCACCGAGGTTCTCCATCCCCAGGCCGAGCGCCGACAGCACCTCGGAGAGCCGGTTGATCGAGATTCCCGCTTCGACCCGCACCAAGCCGCTAGCGACGTCCGCCGACAGCACGCGGTCCATCGCCGAGATGTCGATCAGCACGCCGTCGGTCAGCGCGACCGAGGTGAACGAGTGGCCGCTGCCGACCGCTTTGACCGGCAGGCCGTCGGCGGCGGCCGCGACGACCGCGTCCTGGACGTCGGCGGTAGATCGGGCCCGCACGGTGCGCGCAGGGGTGCAGCGCTGCTCTCCCGACCAGTTCCGCCAGCTGCCGTCCGTCGCCATCTCTCGTGCTCTCCCGTCGCCCGTCTGTCCCGCCAAGGCTACGGCGTGCGCCCCCAGCGCGGGGAGTTGCTACCGGGAGTCGGCTCGGCAGCGGTAGACCAGCGTGCCTTCACCGGCCTGCTGGGCCTTGGTGGCCTCGGCGTCGATCTCGTAGACCAGGTGGTCCGGAGCGTCCGGCGGGTCGATCAGCAGCCGGGCGAAGAACGTCTCGCCGGGGGCCGGCATCTGGACGTACGGCAGACGGTGCGCCAGCAGATGGGTCTCGCCGTCGAGCGGACCTCCGACGAAGTTGGCGTTGATGGGATCGGGTTCAACCACCCCGCGATGTTCGCAGGCGACGCGGGGTGGTCGGGATCCGGCGAGATCAGCGGAATCATCACCCGCGTGTCGGGTCAGGCCGCGCGCCAGAGCCCGTCGCCGCCGAGCGGCTCGCGTGCAGCGCGCCCGTCGCCCGCCAGCGCGAGCAGGGTCCTGCGAGCCCCGTCGAAGTCCGGCTCCGCGAGCGACGGTGCGACGATCGTGGCGACCTCCTGGGTGGTCAGCCCGTGATCGAAGGCTTCCAGCACGTCGCGAACGTCGTCCGGGACGGTCGCCCTGCGCAGCGTCGGGTCGAGGTTGGCGACCAGCACGTCGTAGGCGGCCAGCGACTGGAAGCCCCCGGCTTCGAGCGTGCGTCCCTCTGCGTCGGAGAGCTTGATGCTCGGGGCGGTGTAGCGGACTGCTCCCTCGTCCTCTGCCGACTTGCCCTGGGCCTCCGTCGGCGAACCGGCGGCGGAACGGGCCTCGGCCTTGTCGTGCTGGTAGGCGGCCTCGTTCTCGGGATCGTCGAGCTGGCCCATCGTGGCGTCGACGTCGAGCCCCGGTACGCGAGCGAGAGCGGCACGGATCGCGTCGTCCTCGTCGAGCATCGCGCCGTCGCAGAAGACCGCGAACTGCAGCGCCCGCAGTGCGGCGAAGTCGAGGTCCGGCTGCGTGCGGCGGACGGCGACGATCGCTCGGCAGGCCCGGCCGGAGGTCGCGTGACGGTCGCGCGGACCCACGCTCGCCGGCATGCCGAAGCGTTCGACGAGCCCGGCGGAGAACTGCGCGGCGACGGTCGGGGTGAATGCGCCGCGGTCACGCGGCTCCCCGGTGTCCTCGGACAGGCCGATCACGACGATCCTCCACCGCAGGTCGTTCCCGTACCGCCAGCGCAGCGCCGTGACGTCCGGCGTGGCGGCGTACCCGAACGGGCACACGGGGTCGATGTAGAAGGTGACGTCGAGCGGCATGAAGCGGTCCTCGGGGAGAACGGACGAATGATCGAAGCGGCCGCGATGAGTAGTGCTGACCGTAGATAGAGCATCGCGGATAGCGTGCCCCACCCGCCTGCGGACGGGGCATCGGCGGTATCCAACGTCCGCAGCACGTACCCTCGTAGGGTGAGTC
>JBQGEK010000103.1:0-30121 GCA_052039575.1 Patulibacter sp.
GCGGGCCGGCGCGGGGCGCCCCCCCCCCGCCCCCCCCCCCCGCAAACCAGGAGGGCCCCGCACACCGTGGGGGCCCCTCGTCACGTTCTCGGTGGGCCGGCGGAGCACCGGCCCGGACGCGCTCGCGAGCGAGCGCGGTACGGCTCGTGCTCAGCCGCGCTGCTCGATCGGCACGTAGTCGCGGGTCCGCTCGCCGGTGTAGATCTGACGCGGACGGGCGATCTTCTGCTCCTTGTCCTGCACCATCTCCAGCCACTGGGCGATCCAGCCCGGGGTGCGGCCGATGGCGAAGAGCACGGTGAACATCTCGACCGGGAGGCCGAGCGCCTCGTAGATCAGGCCCGAGTAGAAGTCGACGTTCGGGTAGAGCTTGCGCGAGACGAAGTAGTCGTCCTCCAGCGCGATCCGCTCCAGCTCCTGGGCGACGCCCAGCAGCGGGTTGGTCGTGCCGGTCGCCTCGAAGACGTCGTCGACCGCCTTCTTGATGATCTTGGCGCGCGGGTCGAAGTTCTTGTAGACCCGGTGACCGAAGCCCATCAGCTTCTCGTCGCCGGCCTTGACGCCCTCGATGAACGCGGGGACGTTGTCGACCGATCCGATCCGCTGGAGCATCTCCAGCACGCTCTGGTTGGCACCGCCGTGGAGCGGGCCGAAGAGCGCGCCGATCCCGGCGGCGGTCGCGGAGTACGGGTCGACCTGCGACGACCCGACCGCGCGCACAGCCGACGTCGAGCAGTTCTGCTCGTGGTCGGCGTGGAGGATCAGCAGGACGTCGAGCGCGCGGGCGATCCGCGGGTCGGCCTGGTACTTCAGCTCGGCGATCTTGAACAGCATGCCGAGGAAGTTCTCGGCGTAGTTCAGGTCGTTGTCCGGGTACACGTACGGCATGCCCTTGGCGTGCCGGAACGCGAACGCGGCGAGGGTCGGCATCTTGGCGATCAGCCGGACGATCTGCTCGTAGCGCGTCTGCTCGTCCTGGATCTCCTTCGCCTCCGGGTAGAAGGTGGAGAGCGCGGCGACAGACGCCTGCAGCATGCCCATCGGGTGGGCGTCGTAGCGGAAGCCCTCGACGAACGATTTGACGTTCTCGTGGACGAACGTGTGCGTCGTGATCGCGTGCGTCCACTCCTCGAGCTGGCTCGTCGTCGGCAGCTCGCCGAAGATCAGCAGGTACGCGACCTCGAGGAAGGTGGCCTGCTCAGCCAGTTGCTCGATCGGGTAGCCGCGGTACTCGAGGATGCCCTTGTCGCCGTCGATGAAGGTGATCGACGAGCGGCACGACGCGGTGTTCGTGTACGCCGGGTCGTAGGTCATCAGGCCGAAGTCCTCTTCGCCGACCTTGATCTGACGGAGGTCCATCGCTCGGACCGTGCCGTCGGTGATCGGCACCTCGTACGACTTGCCGGTGCGGTTGTCGACGACCGTCAGCGTCTCGGCAGCGGTGGCTACCGAGGTGTCGGCTCCGGATTCCTTGGTCTCGCTCATTGGGCTCCTCTGTCAATCCCGTAGCGTGGCGTGCTCCAGCGTACGACCTGCACAGCGGGGTTCTCGACCGCGGTCGGACCGGAGCTGACCCCTAGTATGGCGGGTCCTGGCCTGAAGAACGTCCCGTCCGGGTTCGAAGACGGTCGATAGGGCCCCCTCCTTCCGTCGGGGAGCCGGAACCCGGGCCTCAAAGCCCCGCCGTTCGGGGGGTGTGGTTTGGGAGTGAGACTCCGCGTTCGCGTCGAGAGACGGTGGGCCGTGGGCGGTGTTCGGGGCGCCTCCGTCGGCGCCCCGGCCGGGCCGGTTCCGGCTCAGCCGTTGCTGGGGAGGCGGGCGGGTTGGGCGGGGCCGCCTTCATACCGGCTCTCGGTCGCTTCGACCTGGCCGTGGTTGTGGCTGCCCATCTCGGGGTGGCCGTACGGACGCTCGGCCGCGCGGTCGAGCAGCATGAACGAGAGCTGCGCGATCGGCAGGCCGGGCCGCAGCAGGATCGGCACCCGGGTCAGGTTGGCCAGCTCGAGCGTCAGCGTGCCCTTCCAGCCCGGGTCGCAGAACCCGGCGGTAGCGTGGACGATCAGGCCCAGCCGCCCCAGCGAGCTCTTGCCCTCGATCCGCGCGACGACGTCGTCGGGCAGCTCGACCCACTCCTCGGTCCGGCCGAGCGCGAACTCGCCGGGGTGGATCACGAACGGCTCGTCGTCCTCGCAGACCACCTGCTCGGTCAGGTTCTCCGGCGGGTTGGCCAAGTCGATCGACGTCACCCGATGGTTGTGGAAGACCCGGAACGAGCGGCCGAGCTTGAGGTCGACGGATGCAGGCTGGACCGCCCCGTCGTCCCACGGCTCGATCCGGATCCGCTGGTCCGCGACGAGCTGGCGGATCGTGACGTCCGAGAGCACGGTCATAGCGCGGAAGCCTAGACGGTGACGCGGCGCGTCCGACCCGTCGCACTCGCGATCCGGCCGACGGGACCGGACGACGGACGCACGCTCGCCGATGAGGGAAAGCGGGACCGGACGAATCGACCACGGGATGCTCTGCGCTCTGAGCGAGCCACGCTCGTCCCGGCGCCGCTCCCGAGACGAAGGTCACGATGCATCCTCGAGGCGCCCCGGTTCGGGGTGACCAACCGGGTGGACGCGTCGAGCCCGGACGTGCGACGGGCCCAGCGCGCGTCGCGCACGATTCGCATCGAGCGGACGGCGGTCAGGGGCGGCGGGGTGACCGGCTGATTGGCGCGACGAAGGCCGTAGGGTGGGGAACGGTCCTCGTTCCCCACCGCGGCCGTGCCGCGACCGTCCGTATGCCTTTCCGTTCCGTTCGCTCGTTCGTCCTCGCCCTCGTGGTCGCCATCGGCATGGTCGCCACGTGTTCTGCCGTGGTGACGGCGCCGCACGCCGCGGCGAGCACCGGCGCACCAGTCTCCGACGACCCCGGCGGCGCGACCGTCGAGGGCAGCGACCCGCTGTGGCCGATCGCCGCGCCGTCTCGGGCCCGCGGCTCGACCGTGGCCCGCGTGGTGGTCGAGAGCCTGGGGCGTCGGCGGTTGGCCTCCACGCGGGGCATGGTCCGGGTCTCCACCCAGACCGCGTGGTCGCGGCAGACCCAGACGCTGCTGGTGCTGCGCGGGGCCGAGCGGAACGGCGTCAAGTGGGTGCAGGTGCTGCTCGGCAGCCGGCCGAACGGTCGCACCGCCTGGATCAAGCGCGACCACGTGGTGCTCGGCACGAGCCGCTGGTGGATCGACGTCTCGACCCGGCTTCGGCGGGTCACGGTCTACCACGATGGTGAGCGGGTGCGCCGGTTCCGGGCGGTCGTCGGCGCGGCGCGGACGCCGACCCCGCCCCCGCTCGCCGCGGTCTACGAGATCAACCGCCAGCCGAACCCGCGCGGGTTCCTCGGGCCGTGGGTGCTTGCGGTGACGGCGCACTCCAAGGTGCTGATGCACTACGGCGGCGGGCCGGGGCGGGCGGCGATCCACGGCCGCGACGGAGACAGCCTGAACGATCCGCTCGGCAGCGCGCGCTCGAACGGCTGCGTGCGGGTGGCCAACGCCGACGTCAGCTACCTCGCGAAGCGCGTGCCGCCCGGGACCCCGGTCGACTTGCGCCGCTAGGAGCCCGCGGCCCGGACCGGGCGAGGTTCGACGCGTCCTGCGTGCTCGACCTCGACCGGTCGAGGCGGTGCCGGCATGCCGGCACCGCGGTGTCGCTAGACGCGGAGCGCCACCGGAGCCTCGGGCACCCGGGTCAGCTCGACGAGCCGGTCGACGCGGTCCTGAACGGCGCTGCCCGGCAGCTCGTAGAGCTTCTCGGAGCCGAATGCCTCGACGTTGTGCGACGCGGTCGCGGTGCCGTGCAGCAGCGCGGTGGCCAGCACGTCGCGGTCGACGACCAGGTCGGGATCGGCCGCCAGGCGGGCCGCGACGTAGCCGACGACGCCGCCGGCGAAGGTGTCACCGGCGCCGGTCGGATCGATCACCGACTCGAGCGGGAAGACCGGGACCGTGAAGCCCCCGTCCTTGGTGTAGACGGTGGCGCCGTAGCTGCCCAGCTTGGCGATGATCGCGGACGGAGCATCCGCCCAATCCAGGATCTCCTGAGCAGCGGCGTAGGTCGTGGCCGCGTCGGTCAGCTGGCGCAGCTCCTCGTCGTTGAGAATCAGGCAGTCGACCGACCCGATCACCTTGACGAGATCGTCACGAGCGATGTCGATCCACAGGTTCATCGAGTCCATCGCCACCCACTTGGCGGCCTGGCACTGCTCGCGCACCGCGTTCTGCAGCGCCGGCACGATGTTGGCCAGGAAGAGCACGTCCGACGCGCGGCTGGCGGCCGAGAGCTTCGGCTCGAAGGTCTCGAAGACGTTCAACTCGGTGACGAGCGTGTCGCGCGTGTTGAGATCGTCGTGGTACTTGCCCTTCCAGAAGAAGGTCTTGCCGCCGGGGACCCGCTCGACGTCGTCGGTGTTGACGCCGCGGGTGCCGAGCAGGGCCATGTCATCGTCGCCGTAGTCGTCGCCGACCGGACCGACGACACGCACGTCGGTGTAGAACGACGCGGCCTGCGCGAAGTGGAACGCGGCGCCGCCGTGGAGGCGGTCACGCTTCCCGGACGGGGTTTCGACGCCATCAAAGGCGATGGATCCGACGACGGTGACGGTCATGGCTGGAGACCCTACGGCCTCAGGCGCGGGTTCGGCGGCGCCGTCGGCTCACCGCGCCGGCCGGTCGTGCACAATTGATGTTTGCGCCGCTCGTTCCTGGGTAAGGATCCGAATGGTGCTGTAGTCAAATCCGGTGGCGGCTGGGTTGGATTGTTCGTTCCCCCGTTCCCGCTCCGTGCGGGACAATCCAGATATCCACGCCCATGTCACGAGTCCGTACCCCCGGGACAGCCCGAGGCAGAATCGTCCCAGTTGCCTGAGGTTCCCGCCCACGAGAGCTACGCCCAACGCGATGCGATGGACGCGGCACTGATCCGGCTCTACCGAGCCACCCACGATCGCCGTCGACTGGAGAAGCTGATCGAGCGGTTTCGGCCGCTGGTGCGGTCGATCGTGCTCCGCTATACGCAGGGCGGCGACGCCTTCGACGACGTCATGCAGGTCGCGCTGCTCGGACTCGTGAAGGCGATCGAGCGCTACGAGCCGCGGCCCGGAGTGGGTTTCGGCGCGTTCGCGCGCCTGACGATCGATGGCGAGATCAAGCGTCATCTCCGCGACCACACCTGGGCGATGAAGGTTCCCCGGTCGAGCAAGGAGCTATGGCTCCGCGTGCGTGATGCGCGCCGCCGGCACCCGGCGCTCACCGACCAGGAGCTCGCCTCGATGCTGGAGATCGACCCGCGCGCGTTGCGGGAAGCGCAGGCGAGCGAATTCGCGCTGCGGACCGAGTCGATCGACTTCCAGACCCGCGACGACGGCGACGTCATGGCGCAGCGGCTTGGGGTCGAGGAGACCGGGTACCTACGTATCGAGGACCGCGACGAAGCCGATCGCGCGCTGTCGGTCCTCGAGCCCCGCGACCGCGAGGTCGTCCGGCTGCGCTACTTCGACGAGGCGCTTCAGCGCGAGATCGGCGACCACATCGGCACGTCCCAGATGCAGATTTCACGGATCCTCAACCGCTCGCTCGAAAAGATGCGCGATCACCTCGGCGGCGAGCCGGAGCCGGCCTCGCCGAACGACGACCCGCAGGTGCACGTCTCGTGACGGACGACCTGGAACCCCGTCCGTCGCTGTTCGCAGGCCTGGTGCTCGCGCTGGACCTGGTCGCGGACCACGTCGTGCTGCTCGACCCGGACGGTCGGATCGTGCACGCCAACGTCGCCTGGCAGCGGTTCGCGCTGGACAACGGGGACGAGGAGACCGACTGGGTCGGGGTCGACTACGTGGCCGCCAGCACCGCCCCGGCAGTGCGGGCCGGGATCCCCGATCCCGTGTCGGACGGCGTGCGCGACGTGCTGGTCGGGCACCGCCGAAGCTTCGAGTGCGAGTACGACTGTCACGCGCCCGACGAGATGCGCTGGTTTCGGCTGACCGCCGTCCGGGCCCAGCTCCCGGGGATCAGCGCGATCGTGACCCATACCGACATCACGATGCAACGAACGGCGGAGCGCGTGCTCGAGCGTCACGCGACGCACGACCGTGCCACCGGTCTGATCAACCGCCCGGCACTCGAGCATCACCTGCGGCAGATGATCGAGGAGGGGCAGGAGGTCTCAGCCGTGATCGTCGCCCTGAGCCGCCCCGATCAGCCGCTGATGCCGGTCGACGACCACGACCTGGCGCTGGCCGCCGACACGCTCACCGAGCTCTTCCCCGGGCCGGCACGCGTCGGTCGCTGGGGACCCCGCTCGCTGCTGGTCGCGTTGAGCGGGACCTCGCCGGAGACGTTGGCCGCCTACGAGGGCGTCGTGACCGCGACGCTGGGCGAGATCATCGGGTCCGTGACGGCGTCCGCCACGGCGGTCCGGATCAACGACACGGCCGACCTGGCGCGCACCGACGGCACCAACCGCAGCCAACTGCCCGGCTGAGTGCCCGGCTGAGCTCGGACAGCGGCGGTCTTCCGCCGGTCTGCGGAGCGAGCCGCAGCGCGGCAGCGCGTCAGGCCGCGTGCGGCGAGGCGGTCGGCAGCAAGTAGTCGCGCATCTTCGTCGTGGCCCGGGCCAGGATCCGCGAGACCTGCATCTGCGAGACCGAGACCGACGACGCGATCTCGCGCTGCAGCAGGCCGTCGGCGTAGCGCATCTGCACGATCGTGCGTTCGCGCTCGGTCAGCAGGGCCATCGCGTCGGCAAGCATCGCGGCATCCTCGACGCGTGCATACTCGCCGTCGTCGAACGCCACGCTCGGGTGGTCACTCGTCTCTTCGCCGTACCGGTGGTCGATCGACTTGGCGCGGAACGCCCGTGCGGCGATCCGGGCACGGCGGATCTCCGCCTCGTCGACGCTGAGCCGCTCGGCGAGCAGCGCGGTCGTCGGGACGACGCCGCGACGCTCGAGCCGATCCTCCTCGGCGGTCATCCGAGCTTGCAGCTCCTGCATCGACCGCGGAACGTGCACGGCCCACAGGTGATCTCGGAAGTGCCGCTTGATCTCGCCGGAGATCGTTGGGCCGGCGTACGAGACGAACCGCCCGCCTCGCGTGAAGTCGAATCCCTCGATCGCCTTCACCAGACCGAGCATGCCGACCTGCACCAGGTCCTCGATCTCCTCGCCGCGGCCGGCGTACTTGCGGGCCGTGGCCCGGACGAACGGGGTGAACCGGCGTACGAACTCGTCGTAGGCGGCGCGGTCACCGCGCGTCCGGTAACTGCGTAGGAGCTGCAGATCGCGATGCTCGTGCGTGGGGGAATGCTCGGCCACGGGATCCTCTGGCTTTCGGGGGACGACGACGTGAGTCGCCTGCGGTCCGCGAACGGACGCGAGCGACCCTCACCGTGATTGGTCACGTTTCCTCGCGCCCGGATCGAGACGGCGGAGCCCCGCGTGGGTGCGGCTTCCGCACCCCACGGTTGGTGGCTTCCGTCTCGTCTCGATCAGCGGCGCACCCCGCACTAACCCACCCGGCGAGGCCGGCAAACACCGAGTTGCGAGGTTTCTCGAATCTCTCGATCGGTGCATGCCCGGCGAGCGAATCGGGTTAAGAACCTGGTTCACGCGCGGGCTCGACCGGGTTCGAGGGGCGCTCCACCGGTGCGCCGGGGCCCGGGGTGAGGTGCCGGTCAGCGGGCGACGTCGAGCCGTCCGTCGGCGCCCAGTCGCTCGGTCCGCTCGGTGAGCGCGGCCTCCTCGGGCCGGTGCGCGATCAGCAGCGCGCCGACCTCGGGCGCGGCCGCGAGCAGCGCCGCGAGCACCGCGCGGCCCTCGGCCGGCGGCAGATGGCTGACCGGCTCGTCGAGGATCAGGAACCGGCTCGGGCTGTCGTCGTGATCGCGCTCGGGTCCCGTCGGTACCGCGGGCACCTCGGTCGGGTCCGTTCCGTCGACGCAGCGCAGCCAGACCCGGGCGAGCCCGAGCCGCTGCCGCTCGCCGCCCGACAGCGCGCGCCCGCGCTCGCCGACGCGGGTCGCGAGACCGTCGGTCAGCCGCTCGAGCCACGGCCCGGCCCCGACCGCGCGCAACGCGGCGTCGAGCTGGTCGTCGCTCGCGTCCGGCCGGGCGAGCCGCAGGTTGGCGGCCACGTCGGCGTCGAAGACATAGGGATCCTGGGGCACGTGCAGCACGCGGCCGCGCAGCGTCACCCCGTCGAAGGCCACCAGCGGCGTGCCGTCCAGGGTCGCGCGCCCGTCGACGTCGGTCGTGGGCAGGAATCCGACCAGCAGCTCGCCGACGGTGCTCTTGCCCGAGCCGCTCGGGCCGACCAGCGCGACGCGCTCTCCGGGGGCGATCTCCAGGTCGATGTCGTGCAAGACCGGTCGGCCGCCGCGGGAGACCGAGACGCCGCGCAGCGTGAGGCCAGTGCGGTCGCCTCCGCCGACAGGCTCGTGTGGCGTGAGTTCGGGGGCCGCGGGCGGCGGGTCCTCGGCCAGCAGCGCACCGACCCGGTCGACGGCGTCGGCGGTCCCGCGCAGCTCGCGGGCGGCGGCCGGCAACGGCGCGATCGACTCGCCGACGCCGAGCACCAGCAGGGCCAGCAGCCCGACGAGCACCGGATCGAGCCGGCCGCTGTCGGCGGCGGGCACGGCGACGGCGAGGGCCGCCACGGCTCCGAGGCCACCGATCGCAGTCGCCGCCGCTGCGACGATCGCGGTCGCCCGGCCTTCGCGGCGCTCGACGGTCGCCAGCGCGGCACCCGACGCCTGGACCCGCTCGAGCTGCTCGTCGGCCAGGCCGGCAACGACCAGTTCCGGGGCCGCGTCGAGTGCGGTGGTCACGTCGCGGACCAGGTCAGCCCGCAGCGGCGCGCGGCGCGCGGTCGCCGACTGGGCCAACCCCGCGGCCTGCACGGGCAGCGCGACGGCCCCGGCCAGCAGCACGCCGGCGAGCACTGCGGCCGCTGCGGGCAGGACCAGCGCAGCGGCGATCAGTCCACCGAGTCCGACGGCGAACGCCACGACCAGCGGGGTGATCGCGCGCAGGTACGCATCCTGGACGCGGTCGACGTCGGCGACCAGCTGGTCGGCCGCCTGGACGCCGGCTGCGGCCGGGCGGGCCGCGATCCGGGCGAACGCCGCGGCCCGCAGCCGGGCGAGGATACGGAACGTCGCGTCGTGGCTGACCAGCCGCTCCAGGTAGCGCGCGGCGGCTCGCAGGATCCCGAAGCCACGGACGCCGACGATCGCGATCCCCAGCGACAGCACCGGCGGTTGGCCGGCCGCCTCGGCGATCAGGTACCCCGACAGCGCGAGCAGGGCGGTGCCGGCGGCCCCGGACACGATCCCGATCAGGCTGGCCAACCGCAGGCGCCGGCGCTCGTCGTCGGTAGCCAGCGCGAGCGCACGACGGATCGCGGCGATCATGCGTTCACCGCCGTAGCATCGAGGTCGAGGACCTCGCCGAGGTCGATGACCCGGTCAGCCAGCCGCAGCGGCAGCGGGTCGTGGGTCGCGATCACCGCGGTTCGGCCGGCGACCAGCTGCTCGAGCACGGTCACGATGCTCTCGGCCGTGACCCCGTCGAGATTGGCGGTCGGTTCGTCGACGACGACCAGCTTCGGGTCGCGCAGCAGCGCGCGGGCGATCGCCAGCCGGCGGCGCTCCCCGGCCGACAGCGGCAGGTCGACGTCGCCGAGCGGTGTCTGCAGACCCCGCGGCAGTGCCCGCATCAGGGCGCCGAGGCCGACCGCGTCGAGCGCCTCGCAGACGGCGTCGTCGTCGGCCTGCCGACCGAACCGGACGTTCGCCCCCAGCGTGTCGGGCAGCAGCGCGGGGTGCTGCGGGATCCAGACGACGCCAGCGTGCCAGGTGCGCGAATCGACGGTCCCCAGGTCGCGGTCGCCGCAGCGCACCGCGCCATCGGCGGTGGTCTGGAGGCCGAGCAGCAACCGCAGGATCGTCGTCTTGCCCGAGCCCGACGGGCCCACCAGCGCGGTGGTCTCGCCGGCGGCGAACCGCAGGTCGAGCGCGTCGAAGGTCGCCCGCCGGCGGCCGGGGTGGCGGACGGCGACCCGGTCGAGCGTCAGGTCGTCCGTCCGGGGGTCGGCGTCCGAACGGTCCGAGCAGCCCGCGCCTCGCGGCCCGCTCGCGACGCGGTCGTCGTCCCGGGCCGCCGTGGCGGCGTCGGCGAGCTCGCGGAGCAGCGGCTCGGCGTCGGCCGACGCGTGGAACTCGTTGCCCAGCCGGCGGAGCGGCAGGAAGACCTCCGGTGCGAGCACCAGCGCGGCGATCGCGGGCCCGAACTCCATCTGCCCCTGGGCCAGTCGGATCCCGCAGGCGACGGCGACCAGCGCCACGCCGAGCATCGCCACGAACTCGAGCACGAACGCCGACAGGAAGGCCTCGCGCAGGGTCGCCATCGTGCCGACCCGGTAATGGTCGCCGGCCTTCTGGACCTGATCGGCCTGGACCCGCTCGCGACCGAAGGCACGGAGGGTCGGCAGGCCACGCAGCACGTCGAGCAGGTGCCCGCCGAGCAGTGCCAGACCGGCGTGCCGCTGCTCGGCCGCGTCCTGGGCGCGGAACCCGACCAGCACCAGGAAGAGCACCACGATCGGGGTGGCGAACGCGAGCAGCCCGGCGCTCAGCGGGTCGACGAACGCGACCGTGGTGATCACCATCACCGGAGCGACCCCGGCGATCACGGTCGCCGGCAGGTAGCGGCCGGCGTAGCTGGCGACCGCGTCCGCGCCGTGGACCCACTGGGCGGCGACGGCGCCCGACCGGGGCCCGTCGGCGCGCTCGGCCGCGCGCCTCAGGGCGGCACCGACCGCCCGCTCGCGGAGCACGGCGACCGCGGTCCGCCCGGCGTTCCGGCCGCTGATCTCGGCGGTCGCCTGGAACGCCATCCGCAGCAGCACCGCCGCCGTCAGGCCGAGCAGCGTCGGCAGCAGCGGTTCGTCGAGCCCGAGCACGCCGATCGCGATCGCGTGGCCCAGCAGCAGCCCCTGCGCGATCGTCGCGGCGACCTCGCCGACGCCGAGCAGGACCGCGCCGCGCAGTTGGCGGCGCAGGCCCGGAACGACGTTCAGCAGATCGCGGCGCGGAGGTCCCATTCGTGCTCGGTCAGCGGGAGGTGGGTGGTGGGATCGTCAGTCTTCGGCCGCCCGCCGCTGCTCCAGCGCCTGGAGCGGCGACTTCGCCTTCTCGAACCCGTCGGCCTGGACGCGGTGACGGAAGACCCAGTAGCTCCAGCCCTGGTAGAGCAGGACGACCGGGATGATCGTGACGGCGACCCAGCTCATCACCTGGAGCGTGTAGGGGGTCGACGAGCCGTTGGCGATCGACACGGTGCCGGCGGCGACATCGGTCGACGGCAGCACGTTCGGCCAGAGCTGGGCGAACAGCATCACGGCGACGCCGAGGATCGCCGCGACGGTCGCGCCGAAGGCGACCGCCTCACGGCGGCGGACCACGGCGATGCCCGCGACGAGCATCGCGCCGGCGGCGATCGCGAACGCGCCCACGGCGACGGGGGAGACCCCGGCGTCGTAGCCACCGCTGCCGAGCAGCGTCCAGACCCCGAACCCGGCGGCGAGCGCGATCGCCAGCGGCCAGATCCGGATCGCGATCCGCTGCGCTCGGTCACGCACCGGACCGGTGCTGCGCAGGCCGAGGAAGGTCGCGCCGTGCAGCGCGTAGACCGCGAGCACCGCGAACGCCCCGAGCAGCGCGTACGGGTTGAGCAGGTCCAGCAGCGTGCCGCTGTAGTCCGAATTGGCGTCGAGCGGGATCCCACGGACGACGTTGATCAGCGCCAGCGCGACCGCGAACGGGGCGACGTACGACGAGATCACCAGGACGGTGTCGCAGCGCCGCTTCCACTGCGGGTCGTCGAGCTTGACCCGCCACTCGATCGCCAGCACGCGCACGATCAGCGCGACCAGCAGCAGCGTCAGCGGCAGGTACATCGCCGAGAACATCGCGGCGTACCAGTAGGGGAACGCGGCGAACATCGAGGCGCCGGCGACGATCAGCCAGACCTCGTTGGCGTCCCAAACGGGGCCGAAGGTGCGGATCGCCTGTCCGCGCTCGTCGGCGTTGTCGGCGGCGAACGGCAGCAGCATGCCGACCCCGAAGTCGAAGCCCTCGAGGACCAGGTAGCCGGCCCAGAAGAAGGCGATCAGCAGGAACCAGACGGTTGCGAGATCCATGACGGAGCCTTAATTGTACGCGAGGGACGGGACGGGTGGGGTGACGGACGACTCGTCGTCGTCGTCGGGGTCGGGCAGCGGGTCGGGGCCCTTGATCGCGAGCTTGCGGAAGAGCCAGAACTCGATCGCGCCGATGATCAGGTAGAGCACGATGAACACCCCGAGCGAGATCGCGACGGTCGACGCGCCGAGCTGCGAGATCGCGTCCTCGGTCTTCAGCAGACCGGTCACCGCCCACGGCTGGCGGCCGATCTCGGTGAAGATCCAGCCCGCCGCCTGGGCGAGGAAGCCACCGACCAGGCCGCCGAGCGCCACGCAGCGGAACCACTTGCGACGCGACATCGCCGCGACCCCGCCCCTGACCCGTCGCTCGATCAGCAGCCCGGCGGCGGCGATCGTGGCCAGCAGCACGCCGACGCCGACCATGATCCGGAAGCTCCAGTACGTCGCGCCGATGATCGGGTAGTACTCGGCCGCGTTCGGGTCGCGTCCGCGGTCGATCTCGTACTGCGCGTACTTCTCCTGGTACTCCTTCTGCAGGTCGTTGATCCCGTGGACGTACCCGTTGAAGTCGTTGGTCTCCATGAAGCTGTAGAGCTTCGGGATCTCGAGGCTGAAGCTGAGGCGCTCCGGCTTCTTCTCGAACGGACCGATCGCCATCAGCGACAGCGGGGCACCGTTGCGGCTCTCGTAGAGCGCCTCGGCCGCGGCCATCTTCATCGGCTGCTTCTGCGCGATCTCCTGGCCGAAGAAGTGTCCGACGGTGATCGTGGCGAGCGCGAAGACGAGCATCCCGCGCAGGCCCCAGCGGACCGAGCGGCGGAAGAAGTCCGTCTCGTGCCCGGGCTTCCGGCCCAGGTGCCAGACCGAGATGCCGACGATCAGCGCGGCGGCGCTGGTCAGTGCGGCCGGGATCGTGTGCAGGTAGGCGTAGATCGCGATCGGGTTGGTCAGCAGCTCCCAGATCGAGGTCAGCACGGCGTTGCCGGTGACCGGATCGATCTCGTAGCCGACCGGGCTCTGCATCCAGGCGTTGGCGGCGAGGATGAAGTAGGCCGACAGGTTCGTGCCGATGAACACGAGCCAGATCGACGCCAGATGCCACGTCTTCGGCAGCCGGTTCCAGCCGAAGATCCAGATCCCGAGGAACGTCGACTCGAGGAAGAACGCGCCGAGGCCCTCCATCGCCAGCGGTGCGCCGAAGACATCCCCGACGTAGCGCGAGTAGGCGCTCCAGGCCATGCCGAACTGGAACTCCTGGACCAGGCCGGTGGCGATCCCGATCGCGAAGTTGCCGAGCAGCAGCTTGCCCCAGAACCGGGTCATCCGCAGGTACTGCTCGTCGCCGGTCCGGACCCACTTCGTCTGCATCGTCGCGACGAACGCCGAGAGGCCGATCGTCAGCGGGACGAAGATGAAGTGGAAGATCGTCGTGAAGGCGAACTGCCAACGCGCGAGCTCGATGACGTCCACTGTGAAACTCCCGGGGTCGTCGACCGTCGCGGGCCGTGGAACCCACGCCCGGGCGGTCGGTGAGGGAACGTCACGGGTCAGTGGGGAACGGGATCCGCGGCGGCGCCGGATGGTCCCGACGCGTCTCCACCGTACGACTGCCCCAGGGGCTCCACTAGGCCGAAAAATCGACCTAGGTCATAACTTCGTGTTATCGGTCACGAGTGACGAATGCAGACCGAACCGGTCGGGATATCCGTCGTGTGATCGCCGTCTCAGACGGGCGATCCGGTCAATGCTTCGACGAGTTGGTCGACCGCCGCGGAAGGCCGGCGACTCGAAACCAGCAGGACGAACCTTCGGTTGAGTACGGCGCGTTCGACCGGTCGCACCTCGACCCCCGACCCGGGCGGAAGCGAGAGCCGCGAGACGATCGCGGGGGTGCCGATCTCGGTGCTTGCCTGGAGTGCCGCCGCGGTCGAGCTGACCTCGAGCATCGGCGGGACCAGCCGACGGTTGATCGCGGCCAGCTGCTCGTCGAGCACGGCGCGCTGGTTCGACCCCGGCTCGCGCAGGATCAGTGGCGTCGTGGTCAGCGCGTCGAGCGGCACCACCTCGAGCGCGCGCCACGGGTGGCCCTCGGGGACGGCGACGACCAACTCGTCGTCGGCCAGGGTCGGGCTGCCCTCGTCCTCACCGGGGCCCGACGCCGCGATCCCGACGTCCGCACGTCCCGCGTCGATCAGGTCGCGGACCAGGCTCGAGTTGCAGACGATCAGCTCGACCGGCTCGTGGCCGGGCTGGCGGTGGAACGCGCCGAGCAGCGACGGCAGCAGCGACTCCGCGGCAACCGCGCTGGCCGCCAGCCGCAGCGGCCGGGGGCGCCCGCGCAACTGGAGCGCAGCCCGCTCCAGGTCCTGCAGCTCGTCGAGCACGCGCTGCACGGAGTACAGCCACTGCTCGCCGGCCTCGGTCGGCACGACGCCGCGCGGCGAGCGTTCGAGCAGGCGGAAGCCGACGACCGCCTCGAGCTGGCGCAGCCGCTTGCTGACCGCGGGCTGGGAGAGGTGCAGCTCCTTGGCCGCCGCGCCGATGCTGCGCAGCCGGACCGCGGCCTCGAACGCACGCAGCTCGGTCAGGTCCGGCGTGCGGATCGGGGCGTCGGCACTCACCCCGCGACCGTACCGCGCGCGTGCGCGAGCGGCGCCGCGGGCGGGCGCGAGAAGCGACGCCGGAACGGTCGGACCGACCGGGGCGGGGTGCCGCTGCGTACACGGCTAGCCTGTCGCCGATGACCGGCGGAACCAGCATGCGGGCGATCCGGCAGCACGAGTTCGGGGGTCCCGACGTGCTCCGCTACGAGGAGGTCGCGCGGCCAGTCGCGGGTCCCGGCGAGGTGCTCGTGCGGGTCCGCTCGATCGGGATCAACTTCGCCGATACCCACACGCGGGAGAACAAGTACGTCCAGGCGGCGCATCTCCCGCTCGTTCCCGGGCAGGAGATCGTCGGCGTGCGCGAGGACACCGGCGAGCGGGTCGTCGCGCTGACCCACGGGGGCGGGGGCTACGCGGAGTACGCGGTGGTCCCCGCCGAGCGCTGCGTGCCCATCCCCGACGGGCTCGCCGACGACCAGGCGCTCGGGCTGCTGGTCCAGGGGCTGACCGCCTGGCACCTGCACCAGAGCTGCGGCCGGCTCGAGGGCGGCGAGTCGGTGGTGGTCCACAGCGCCGCCGGCGGGACCGGATCGCTGGCCACCCAGCTGGCGCGCCCGATGGGGGCGGGCCGGGTGATCGCCACCGCTTCGAGCGACGAGAAGCGCGACCTGGCGCTGTCGCTCGGGGCCGATGCCGCGATCGACTCGGCCGCCGACGACCTGACCGAGCGGCTGATCGCCGCCAACGAGGGGCGACCGGTCGACGTGGTGATCGACATGTCGGGCGGCCCGGTCTTCGAGGCCTCGCTGCGCGCGCTCGCGCCGTTCGGCCGGATCGTCGTCTGCGGGATCGCGTCGAAGGAGCAGAACCACGTCCGCACCGGGCACCTGCTGCGCCACTCGCGATCGGTGATCGGCTTCTGGCTGTTCCACTGCCTGGACGATCCGGAGCGGCGGTTCCGTCAACCGCTGGTCGATCTCTTCGCCCGGGCCGAGCGGGGCGAGGTGCGGGTCGTGGTCGGCGGCCGCTGGCCGCTGGCCGAGGCGGCCGAGGCCCACCGCGCCCTGGTCGCGCGCCGCACCACGGGCAAGCTGGTCCTCGACGTCTGAGGTGGGCGGGGCGGGGCGGCGTGGCGCGGCGGCGCGAGGGGTGAACCGGGCCGCCGGGCCACGGCGAATGACGACCGGTCGGCGTTGGGCCCGCGGGCCGATCCGCGAACGACCGAGGCGAGGCGGCGGGTAGAGTCCTGGGGCGATGACCGCGTTTGCCGATCTCCGCCTGTCCGAACCCGTGCTCGAGGCGCTGCGCGACATCGGGTACGAGAAGCCCAGCCCGATCCAAGCCCAGGGCATGCCGCCGATGCTCGAGGGCCGGGACGTGATCGGCCAGGCCCAGACCGGCTCCGGCAAGACCGCCGCCTTCGGCGTGCCGATCGTCGAGTACGTCGACCCGAAGGACGGCGACACCCAGGCGCTGGTGCTGACGCCGACCCGCGAGCTCTGCATCCAGGTCACGCAGGCGATCCGATCGTTCGGCGTGAAGAAGGACGTCGAGGTCGTGGCGACCTTCGGCGGTGCGCCGATCCGCGAGCAGATGTCGCGGCTGCGCTCCGGCGCGCATGTCGTCGTCGGCACGGTCGGCCGCGTGCTCGACCTGATCGACCGCGGGGCGCTGCAGCTCGGCTCGTGCCGGTTCGTCGTGCTCGACGAGGCCGACGAGATGCTCGACCTGGGCTTCCTCGAGGACGTCGAGAAGATCCTCCGCCGGACGCCGAACGGCCGCCAGACCGCGTTGTTCTCGGCGACGATGGCGCCGCCGATCCGCAAGCTCGCCGACAACTACCTCTACGAGCCCGAGCACGTCAAGGTCAAGGCCGACACGCTGACCGTCGACTCGGTCGAGCAGTTCCGGGTCGAGGTGGCGTCGAAGGACAAGCCGGAGAAGCTGGCCGAGGTGATGGCCGCCGAACGCCCGCGTCAGGCGATCGTCTTCTGCCGCACCAAGATCGGCACCGACCGCCTGTTCCGCCTGCTGAAGGACCGCGGGCAGAACTGCCGGGCGTTGCACGGCGACCTCTCGCAGGGTCAGCGCGACGGTGTGATGCTGGCCTTCAAGGGCGGCCGGGTGCCGATCCTCGTGGCGACCGACGTCGCCGCCCGTGGTCTCGACATCTCGACCGTGACCCACGTCGTCAACTACGACGTGCCGCGCTCGCCGGACACCTACGTCCACCGGATCGGTCGCACCGGCCGGGCCGGCGCGACCGGTCGCGCGATCACCTTCGTCGAGCCGAAGCAGACGAAGGAGCGCGAGGCGATCGAGGAGCACATCGGGATGGAGATGACGCCGTGGGCCGCCGGGGCGACGGCGATCCGCGGCGGCACCGAGGCGGACGGCGGCGCCCCTGACCGCGAGGCCCGGCGGACCGACGACGACGCCGCGAGCGACTCGCGCCGACAGAAGCCGCGCCGCGGGCGCAAGCCGCAGATCAACCGCGACGCGGACGAGCCGGGGACCCGGATCGTGCTGACGCCCGGGACGACCTCGGGAATCGAGGTCCGCGACCTGGTCGCGGCGATCACCGAGGCGACTGGCCTGGACGGCGAGGCGGTTCGCGACGTGCTGGTGCTCGAGCGGTTCGCGCTGGCGACGGTGCCGTCGGCGAGCGTCGACGACACGGTCGACGCGATCAACGAGCGGGCCGGTGGCGACCGTGCGCTGTACGCCGAGGTCCTGCTTCCGCGCTGATCGAGCGGGTTGAGACGTCGGCGAATACCCCGTGTCAAAGGGACTTTCGCGGACTTCCGCACCAAATTCCCTTCCGGCGGTAGCATGGTGACCGTGACGATGCCCGAAGGTCAGCAACCCCAGGAGACGCCCGCCGCCGCCGACGGCGGGATGGTTCGCGCCTGCGATCGCTGCGGCACGGTCTGCTCGGCCGATCAGGAGTGGTGCCTGGCCTGTGGCGTGCGGATGTCGCCGGTCAGTCAGCGGCTTCCCGGGCTGCGCGCCGCCGGCGTCGTCGTCTCGCTGGCCGTCCTGCTCGCGGGTGGGGCGGCCGCCGCGTCCTACGCGGCTTTGCGCAGCGACACCTCGACGACCGCGTCGGCCCCGTCCGGCCCCGCGGGTACGCCCGTGACGCCGTCGCCGACCCCGCCGCCGGTCACCCCGGCGGAGGACCCGGCGATCCCGCCGCCGGCCGACGAGGAGCTGCCGCCGCTCGATGACCCGGCGCTCGACGAGGACCTCGGCGACGACTTCGAGGACGGCACCTCCGACCTGGACCTCGGTCCGGACCTCTCGTCGGACGTCCCGGCAACGCCTCCGCCGGCCGTGCCCGATCCGCCGATGGACACCGGTGGGGACACCACCGACGCCACCGACTCGACCGGCGGTTCCGGATCGGGTGGCGGCTCCGGCTCGGGCTCCGGCGGCGGTTCCGGCTCCGGCAGCGGCTCGGGCTCGGGGAGCGGCTCCGGCAGCGACTCGAGCTCGGACTCCGACGCGTCCGGCCCGATCGAGCTCGCTCCCGGTCAGGGCACGATCTTCGATCCGGAGGGCTTCGTTGCCGAGAACACCGACGAAGGCCGCGCGATCGACGGCAACGTCAAGACCTCCTGGCGTGCCACCCTCGCGGAGGGCAAGACCGGCGAGTACGGCTTCCTGCTCGACTTCGACGGCCCGACGGCGCTGAAGACGTTGACGCTGCACAGCCCGACCGAGGGTCTGAAGGTCAAGATCCTCGGGACGACGCGCAAGGCGCCGCCGAATTCGACGACCGATGCGCAGTGGGTCGAGCTCGCGCCGCTGAAGACGCTCAAGGGCGGATCCGGCGCCAGCACCGACTTCAAGCTCGACGGCGCCAAGAAGGTGCGCCACGTCCTGGTCCTGATCGCGGAGGCGCCGGGCACGCCGGCTGTCTCGCAGATCAACGAGATCCAGCTCTCGCGCTGAGTTTCGCGGGGGTGCCGTCGAGGCCCGGTCCGCCTGCCGGGCGGGCGTGACTCGACGGCGCAGCCCGTGCGCTCCGGCGGCTCGTTAGGGTCGTGCGCGAGGTTTCACACCCCGACCACTGGAGGAGCGCCTTGAGCACCGCCACCATGAGCACCAGCGAGGGCGAGATCGTCTTCGAGCTGTTCGACGCCGACGCGCCGAAGACTGTCGAGAACTTCAAGAAGCTGGCGAAGGACGGCTTCTACGACGGCCTCATCTTCCACCGCGTGATCGCGGACTTCATGATCCAGGGCGGTTGCCCGCAGGGCACCGGGACCGGTGGACCGGGCTACACGTTCGAGGACGAGTTCAACGATCACAAGATCGTGCGCGGGACGCTGGCGATGGCGAACGCGGGGCCGAACACCAACGGTTCGCAGTTCTTCATCGTGACCGCGGACGCGACGCCGTGGCTCGACGGCAAGCACACCGCGTTCGGCAAGGTCACCGCCGGCGAGGACGTGGTTCAACGCGTCGGCACCACGCCGACCGGCCCGCAGGATCGCCCGGTCACGCCGATCGAGATCCGCTCGATCGCGATCTCCGACTGAGTTCCTGATCCGTTCGCCCCGCCTCGTGCGGGGCGTCACCGTTCGGCAAAGGTGACACCGGTGTCATGTTTGTCGGACATCTCGTTCCTGAAGCGCTAGGCTCTGTCCATGAGCGAGCAGGAGCGCGACCCCGCCCACCCCGCCGACGTGGACGCTTCCGGGGCGACCACCGCGGTCGTCGACGACCCGCACGCCGGCAAGAAGGCCGTGATCGATCCGGCCACCGGCGAGACGGTCGCCTGGGTCGACGAGATGGCGGCCGAGGCGGCGGCCGAGGCCGCGGTCCGCGGTCGCGCCGTCCAGCCGGCGTGGGAGGCGCTTGGCTTCGCCGGGCGCGCCCGCGTGATGAAGCGCGCCCAGAAGTGGGTGACCGCCAACGCCGACGAGCTGGTTCGCACGATCGTGTCCGAGACCGGCAAGGCGTGGGAGGACGCGATGATGGCGGAGGTGCTCTACGCCGCCGCCGCGTTCGGCCACTGGGCCGACAACGCCGAGGACCTGCTGGCCGAGGAGAAGCTCAAGATCTCTTCGCCGCTCCTCAAGGGCAAGAAGGTGGTCACGCGCTACGCGCCGGTGGGGCTCGTCGGCGTGATCGCCCCGTGGAACTACCCCTTCACCAACGGATTCGGCGACTGCATCCCGGCGCTGATGGCGGGCAACAGCGTGCTGCTCAAGCCGGCCGAGAAGACGCCGCTGACGTCGTTGCTGCTGGCCAAGGCGCTGAAGGACTGCGGGATGCCGGACGGCGTCATGCAGGTCCTGACCGGGAAGGGCTCCGTGCTCGGCGACGCGATCATCGACGTCGTCGACATGATCATGTTCACCGGGTCGACCGAGGTCGGGCGGCGGATCGGCGCGCGCGCCGGCGAGCGGCTGATCCCGTGCTCGCTCGAGCTCGGCGGCAAGGACGCGTTCATCGTCTGTGCCGACGCCGACCTGGAGCGGGCCGCCAACCAGGCGCTGTTCTACGGCATGTTCAACTCCGGCCAGACCTGCGTGTCGGTCGAGCGCGTCTACGTCGAGGCCCCGGTCTACGACGAGTTCGTGGCCAAGGTCACCAAGAAGGCGCGGGCGTTGCGCAACGAGCGGCCGACCGGCCCCGGCAGCACCGACGTCGGGGCGCTGACGGTCGAGAGCCAGTTCGGGACCGTCAGCGATCACGTGGAGGACGCCCGCCGCAAGGGCGCGCAGATCGTCGCCGGAGGCAACCCGGATCCGGACCGTCCCGGCTGGTGGTACCCGCCCACGGTGATGACCGGCGTCGACCACTCGATGACCTGCATGACCGAGGAGACCTTCGGGCCGACGCTGCCGATCATGAAGGTCGCGGACGTCGAGGAGGCGATCAGGATGGCCAACGACAGCCCGTACGGCCTGATGGCGTCGGTCTTCACCAGGGACATCGCCAAGGGCGAGCAGATCGCGCGTCGGATCGAGGCCGGATTGGTCCACGTCAACGACTCGCTGGTCGGCTACGCGGCGATCGAGGCGCCGATGGGCGGATGGAAGGACTCCGGGCTGGGCGCGCGGCACGGCGCGGTCGGAATCCGCAAGTACACGAACACCCAGACCCTCGTGATCTCGCGCTGGCACATCAAGAAGGAGCCGCAGGTCTACCCGTACACCGGTCGCGGCTTCAAGCTGCTGAGCGGCGTCACCCGGTTCTTCTACGGGCGCGGTCGCCGAGACTGATCAGTCGACCTCTGGTCCTGCTCGGCGAGCAGGGCCAGGTAGGCGCTGCGGGCCGCGAAGGTCTGGGCCATCTGCTCGGTCAGCTCCTCGAGGAACTCCTCCCGGTAGGCCGCGTCGGTCAGCACGCTGATCGCGAAGTAGACCCCGGACAGCGCTCCGATCGCCAAGGCGACCCGCAGCAGCTCCTCCGTCAGCAGCAGCGGCGCACCGACGTCCGGCGGGATCCAGACCGTCGTGCCCTCCGTGCCGAGCCACGAGTCCATCGTCGTCGGGTCGATGATCAGCATCCCGAGCGCGACGAAGAACGCCGAGATCGCGGCGGTCACGACCAGCACCTGCAGGCCGTGACTGATCAGCATGACCAGACCGACGTTGGCGCGCTGGGGGCGGCGCAACGGCACGAACTCGGTGGCCGTCGCCGGGGCGTCGCGGTCGACTTCCGGGCCTCGCGCGCGATCCAGCTCGGCGGCTACCTGGCCTTCGAGGGTGCGGACCTCGCGGGGGATCCGCACGCCGAGGAAGGCCAGCACGACCGCGCTGAGCAGGATCCCGACCGCGATCATCGAGTCGTCCCGCATGTGACCGAAGACCTGCCACATCTCCGCGTTGATGAACAGCACCAGAGCGAACAGCAGCAGCAGCGGGACGGCCCGTGCGAGCAGCATCAGCGAGACCGCGAGCTGGCCCGCCAGATGCCGCAGCGTCCACAGCAGGATCGAGCCGATCCCGAAGCCGAAGCCCAGCGCGACGACGCCGAGCACCGCGAGGTTGACTCCGGCGGTGACCAGGGCGCTCGTCAGCTGCCCGTTGAAGATCAGCGGCAGCAGCGCCGGCACGAGGACGAACCCGGCCAGCTCGGCGGGTCCGAGGTCCTCCGGGATCGCGAGCGCCCGCTGACCGCGGCGGCGGTTGACCACCGCCACCGCCACCAGCGCGATGCCGACCGCGCCGGCGATCGCGGCCAGGTTGGTCAGCAACGGCCAGTCGAGATTGAGCGCGCCGAGCAGCTCGACCACGAAGATCAGCGCCAGCAACGGGAACGCCCGGTTGAACGCGTCGGTCCGCGCCGACCAGTCCTCGATCAGCAGCGGCAGGCCAGCACGACGGAAGCGGCGCTCGTATCGCGCGATCTCGTCCACGTCGCCATTCCACCGGATCCCCCGGACGAGGTTCGTCGGCGGCACGCCGCCGACGGGCACCGTGCTGCACGGGCCGGTGCGGGAGAACCGTAGACTCCGCCGCATGACGACGAGCCGTCCCGGGGAGGATCGCGATGTCTGAGCTGCTGCTGCTGCGGCACGGGACCGCAGAGGACCACGGCAGTCGCGGCCACGACGCCCAGCGCCGGCTCGTCGCCCGCGGCGAGGCCGAGGCCCGTGCCGCCGGCCGCGCGCTGGTGGCGACCGAGCGGGTCCCGGACGTCGTCGTGTCCTCCCCGAAGGTGCGGGCGTGGCAGACCGCCGAGCTCGCCGTCGCGGAGTGGGGCGGGACGGTCGTCGAGCACGCCGCGATCGTCGGCCTGGACGTCGACGAGGCGCTGGGGCTGGCCACGCTCGGCTCCCGGGTGATGATCGTCGGCCACGAGCCGGACCTGTCGCAGGTCGTCTTCGACCTCACGGGCGCGCGGGCGAAGATGCGCAAGGGCGGGATAGCCGTCCTCCACGTCGGTGGCGGCGGCCGCCTCGACGCGCTGCTCGGTCCTCGCGAGCTCGAGAAGATCGGCTGACGCAGTGCCCGAGCTGCCGGAAGTGGAGATCACCGCCCGGCTGCTCGACGAGGCGCTGCGGGGGAAGACCGTCGAGAGCACGATGGCTCCCGGGCTGGCGACGATGCAGACCTTCGATCCGCCGCTCGGCGCGCTCGACGGTGCGACGCTGACCGGCGTCGGCCGCCGCGGCAAGCTGTTCCTGGTCGGCTTCGCGGGCGGCGGACTGGGAGACGGCGGAGAAGCGACGCTGCTGATCCACCTGATGAGCGCCGGACGTCTGCAGCTGTGGGACCAGCGGGGGTCGCTGCGCGACCGCTCGAGTCGGCTGCTGGTGCGGATCGCCGGCGGTGAGCACGAGCTGCGGCTCCGCGAGTTCGGCAAGAAGCACGCCGCCTGGGCGCGGCTGCTGCGACCCGACGCGCTGGCGGACGACGAGACGCTGAGGACGCTCGGCCCGGAGGCGTGGCCCGACCCGCCGGACCTCTCGGTCCTGCCACCCCGGCGGACCTTGCGCGGCGCGTTGCGCGACCAGCGGGTGATCGCCGGGATCGGCCGCAGCTGGGTCGACGAGATCCTCTGGGAAGCCCAGCTGGCCCCGCTGCGCCGCTGCGGCGACCTCGACGACGACGAGCGCGCGCGGCTGCGCGAGACGGTCCGTACGGTGCTCGACCGGACCCTGGAGGGCTACGCGGAGTCGCTGGCGCTCCCGCTGCCCGACAAGCTGCCGCTGCCGCTCAAGGTCCATCGCCACGTCGGCGACCCGTGCCCGCGCTGCGGCGACGAGATCCTCCGCGTCTCCTACGAGAGCGACGAGATGGCCTACTGCGCGACCTGCCAGACGGGTGGCAAGCCGTACAAGGACCGTCGCTTCTCGAAGCTGCTGATCGACTGAGGACGAGTTCCGCATCACCGCAGACCGCCCCGCGGCGCCGCTCGAGGCGCTGGGCGGGGCGGCTTGATCAGCCGCTGAACATCCGGCGGTAGGCTCGACGGATGAGCGGGCCGCGCGACGACGAGAACGACCGCGAAGCCGGCAAGCTGCCGACCGGTCGCGTCGCTCGCACCGCCCGGATCGGCGGCCTGGTCGCCGGCCAGGGCCTCCGCTGGGCCGGGATGCGGACCGCCAACCGCGTCCGCAGCCCGGAGAAGGCCGAGGGTGCACGCAACGACCGCACGGCCGCCGCGGTCCAGCAGCTCGTCGCGCAGCTCGGACAGATGCGCGGCGCCGCGATGAAGATCGGGCAGATGCTGTCGATGGTCGACTTCGACGGGCTGCCCGAGGACCAGCGCGACGACCTCCAACGGCAACTCGCCGCCCTCCGCGACGACGTCCCGCCGATTCCGTTCGCGAAGCTCGAGAAGCTGATCGTCGACGAGCTCGGCGGACCGCTGACCGACAGCTTCCGCGAGTTCGACCGGCAGGCGTTCGCCGCAGCTTCGATCGGCCAGGTCCACCGTGCCGTCACCCGCGACGGTCAGCAGGTCGTGGTCAAGGTGCAGTACCCCGGCGTTGCCGAGGCGGTCGAGACCGATCTGCGCAACGGCCAGCTGCTGATCCCGATCATCAAGCGGATCGCGCCCGGCCTGAACTTCAAGGCGCTCGCCGCGGAGATGCGCGAGCGGATCGGCGAGGAGCTCGACTACGAGCTCGAGGCCCAGAACCACCGCCGGATCGAGCGACTCGTCCGCGACCACCCGTTCATCCGCGTGCCGCGCGTCCTGACGGCGCTCTCGACACGCCGGGTGCTGGTCTCGGAGTACGTCGAGGGCGAGCGCTTCGAGGACGTCCGCCGGACCGACGACGCGACCCGCGACCGCTACGCCGAGATCGTCTTCCGGTTCTTCTTCGGTTTGCTCTACCGCGACGGCATCGCGCTCGGCGACCCGCACCCCGGCAACTACCTGCGGTGCCCCGACGGCAAGGTCTGCTTCCTCGACTTCGGCCTGCTGCGCGACATCGATCGCGAGCGGATCGCGAAGGAGCGGGCGATCGCCGCGGCCGTCCGCGGCGACGACGCGGAGCAGCTCAAGCAGACCCTGATCGACGGCGGGTACGTGCCGCGTGACCGGGCTGCCGCGGTCGACCCCGAGTGGGCGCTGCGGATGATGCGGATGACGACCGGCTGGTACGCCCGTCCCGGCGTCCAGCGACTGGCGCCCGACCGCGGTCGCGAGCACGGGATGAGCGACCGCCCGGACCGCGAGCAGCGCGCTGCGATCCGCAACCAGGTCAACCAGTTCGAGATTCCGCCCGAGGCGATCCTGGTCCGCCGGATGCACGGGATCGTCGCCGTCGTGCTCGGGCAGCTTCGGGCCGAGGCCGACTGGGGCGGGATCGCCGCCGAGTATCTCGACGGTGCACCGCCGGTCACCGCGCTCGGCGTCGAGGAGGCCGAGTACCTGACGGCCCGCCGTGGCACGACGGCCCCGGCGTCGTCATGACCCCGGGCCAGCGTCTCACGCGCTGATCGGTCGCGAAGTCGGAGCGGTCCCGCGACCGGCCGCTCACCATGTGCCACCGACGGTCCGTCAGCATGGATGGGCATGGCGACGACGACCGACCCGCCCCTTGCCGACGAGGCCCTCGAGCGTCTGCGGGCCCTGACCGGAAACCCGGAGGCAACGTTCCGCGAGCATCAGCTCGACGCGATCGAGGACCTCGTCGCCGACCGGGCCCGGGTGCTCTGCGTGCAGCGCACCGGGTGGGGCAAGAGCGCCGTCTACTTCGTCGCGACCGCGCTGCTGCGGGCTCGCGGGGCGGGACCGACGCTGATCGTCTCGCCGCTGCTCTCGTTGATGCGCAACCAGCTCTCGGCCGCCGCCGCGATGGGCCTACGCGCCCGCACGATCAACTCGACGAACCAGGGCGACTGGGCCGAGATCGAGCGGCTGATCGATGCCGACGAGGTCGACCTGCTGCTCGTCGGGCCCGAGCGGCTCAACGCGGACCGCTTCCGCGAGCGGCTGCTGCCGATCGTCGCGGGCCGGACCGGCCTGCTGGTCGTCGACGAGGCCCACTGCGTCTCCGACTGGGGCCACGACTTCCGTCCCGACTACCGCCGGATCGGCGACGTGCTGGCCGGTCTGCCCGCCGACGCAGCCGTGCTCGGCACCACGGCGACCGCCAACGACCGCGTGGTCAACGACGTCGTCGCGCAGCTCGCGGGTTCCGCTTCCGGCGCAGAGCGGACCGAACTGCGGACCTACCGGGGTTCGCTCGCCCGCACCAGCCTGCGGATGGAGACCGTCGAGCTGCCGCACCCGGCAGAGCGCCTGGCCTGGCTGGTCGAGCACCTCGGCGGCGACCATCCGCTGCCCGGATCGGGGATCGTCTACACGCTGACGGTCGCCGACGCGGAGCAGGTCGCCGGCTTCCTGCAGGGGCATGGGATCGCGGCCGAGGCCTACACCGGGCAGCAGGGCTCGGAGCGGCGGATCGACCTCGAGGACCGGCTGCAGCGCGACGAGGTCAAGGCCGTCGTCGCCACCAGCGCGCTCGGCATGGGGTACGACAAGCCGGACCTCGGATTCATCGTCCACTACCAGGCGCCGGGGTCGGTCGTGGCCTACTACCAGCAGGTCGGTCGTGCTGGTCGCGGCGTCGACCACGCGGAGGTCGTGCTGCTGCGGGGCAGCGAGGACCGGCGGATCCAGGACTTCTTCATCACGCAGGCCTTCCCCTCGGCGGAACGGGTCGCCGAGGTCCGCGGTCTGCTCGCCGCGGCGGGCGACGCCGGCGCGACCACCCGCGAGATCCAGGCCCAGGTCAACCTCGGCCTGACCCGGCTCGAGGCGATGCTCAAGGTGCTCGACGTCGAAGGGGCGATCGACCGACGGCAGGGACGTTGGTACGACGCTCCCGGCAGCGAGTGGGCGTACGACGAGCAGCGATACCGAACGGTTACCGCGCTGCGCCGTGAGGAGCAGGCGGCGATGGCGGCCTACGGCACCGACGGCCGCTGCCTGATGCGCACGCTCCAGGAGCAGCTCGACGATCCGGACCCGAGCGACTGCGGGCGGTGCGCGGTCTGTACCGCCCCGCGCTACGCCGACGCTCCGGACCGGGAACTGGTGCGGGCGGCCCAGCAGCACCTGCGCTCGCGGCCGGTGGCCTTCGACGCCAAGAAGATGGCGCCGCAGGCGTCGACGGGGTCGATGCGCAGGATTCCGGACGGCGTACGGATCGAGGAAGGCCGGGCGTTGGCCCGTCGCGGCGACGCGGGGTGGGACGTGCAGGTGCGCGCGGAGGCCGACGCCGGGCGATACAGCGAGCAGACGGTGGCGGGGGTCGCGGACATGGTGCGCGACTGGAACGTCCCTGTCGCCTGGGTGGCTGCGGTTCCTTCGCGGCGAACGAACGATCCGGTCTCCGACCTCGCGGCGCGCGTTGCCGCAGCGATCGACCGCCCGTGGGTCCCCGCCGTGCGCCGCGTCGAGGACCGCCCCGCGCAGATCGACCAGCGCGGCGCGGTGCAGCAGGCGGCCAACGTGCGCGGGGCGTTCGCGGTGGCGCCCGAGGTGCCCGACGGCCCATGCCTGCTGATCGACGACCTGCGTCACAGCGGCTGGACGCTGGCAATGGTCGGCGGGCAGCTGCGTCAGCGGGGAGCGGGACTCGTCTTCCCGCTCGTGCTGAGCACCACGTACTGACGTACGGCCCGGGAGACGTTCAGGCCGTGATCCCGGCGACGGCAGCGCCGATGGTGGCGACGCTCATCGTGGCGAACGACGCGATCGTCAGCACGCGGTAGGGGAGGGCCTTCGACCACTCCTCGCGGAACGCCAGCGGCAGGAAGAGGGCCGGATTGACGATCGTGCCGGCGATCAGAGCGACCTGGTTCCACGTCGCAAGATCCGGCAGTGCGAGCCCGACCGCAATCAGGATCACGCCCATCATGATGTAGTCGATGTGCGCCTGGAGCAGGCGGCGTGGACTCCTCACGCCGATCCGCTGGAGGACGTCGGGGTGCTCGATCCGCAACACCACGACCCAACCGCTCACCGCGCCCAGGGCCAGGAGACAGAGACCGACCTGTACCAGGATGTTCATCCCGCCAGCCTACTGTTGCGTAGGGAGGGCTGGGGATGACCATTCGCCGACCGCGTGCATCTGCTCGCTGCACTCGCGCGTTGTAGAGAACGACGGAAGGCGCGAAAGCGCCGCTCGACGTCACTACACTTTGAGAAGTCATGGCACTGCCCCCTCTCGAAAACCGCCCCTGCGCCGGGCGTTACGGCGACATCGTGCAGTCGATCGGCAATACGCCGCTGGTCGAGCTCAAGCGGCTGTCGCCGAAGCCGGGCGTGCGGATCTGGGCCAAGCTGGAGTCGGCCAACCCGACCGGATCGGTCAAGGACCGGGTCGCGCGTTCGCTGATCGAGGACGCCGAGGCCCGAGGCACGATCGGTCCCGATTCGGTGATCCTCGAGCCGACGTCCGGCAACACGGGGATCGCGCTCGCGATGATCTGCCGACGCAAGGGCTACCGGCTGAAGGTCGTGATGCCTGACAACGTCACGCAGGAGCGCACCGACCTGCTGAAGATGTACGGCGCCGAGATCGTCTACTCGCCTGGCGACCAGGGCTCCAACGGCGCGGTCGCGCTCGCCGAGAAGATGGCGGCGGAGGACCCGCAGTACGTGATGCCGTACCAATACGGCAACCCGGCCAATCCGCTCGCGCACTACAACGGCACCGCCGTCGAGATCCTCGAGGAGCTCGACGGCCAGGTCGACGCGTTCGTCGCGGGCCTGGGCACCGGCGGGACCCTGATGGGCAACGCCCGGCGCTTCAAGGAAGAGCTCGGCGACCGCGTCAAGATCGTCGCCGCGGAGCCGATGCAGGGCGAGCCGGTCCAGGGCCTGCGCTCGCTCGACGACGGGTTCATCCCGCCGATCATCGACCTGTCGCTCCTGGACCGCAAGATCTTCGTGACCAACAGCGACGCGATCGTCTGGACGCGCAAGTTGCTCGACGACGAGGGCCTGTTCGCCGGTGTCAGCTCGGGCGCGATCGCCCGGGTAGCGGTGCGGATCGCGAACGAGATGGACGAAGGCAACGTCGTCTTCATCGTGTGCGACGATGGCTGGAAGTACCTCTCGTCGGGCATCTACACCAAGCCGCTCGACGAGATCGAGTCCCTCGAATCAACCCTCTGGTGGTGACCTGATGCCGAACATCGGCCCCGCCGAGCTGATCGTGATCCTCGTGATCGCGCTTCTGGTGCTCGGCCCGAAGAAGCTCCCCGAGGTCGGCAAGTCGCTCGGCAAGGGGATGCGCGAGTTCAAGGACAGCATCTCGGCTGCCGGCGACTCGAACGACCACGACCGCGAGCCGATCCTGCCGCGCGAGCAGGGCACCCCCACCCGGGCCGCCGCGCCGCCGCAGCCGGTCGAGACGGCCGCTGCGCCGCAGCGCGCCACCGAGGACAGCTGACGGTGCAGATCAGCCGCTCGGCGCTCGACCGGGTGGTCGCGCACGCGGTGCGTGACGCTCCCGACGAGTGCTGCGGCGTTCTCGGTGTCCGCGACGGCGTCGTGACGACCGTCCACGAGCTCGAGAACGCCCTCCAGGGCCCCAAGGTCTTCGGCTTCGAGCTCTCGCCCCGGGACCTGCTCCGCGTGCACAACGCGATCGAGGATGCGGGCGACGACCTCGGCGTGATCTATCACTCTCACACGCGGTCGGAGCCCTACCCGTCGCAGACCGACGTCAACTTCGCGGCCCTCTGGCCGGGAGTCGAGTGGCTGATCGTCGGGACCAAGGGCGACGAGCCCGAGGTCCGCAGCTACCTGAGCGGCGCCGACGGCGCGATCGACGAGGTCGCCGTCACGGTGACTGACGACGCCGTCGCCTGAGCGCGCTCCGCGGGCCGGAACGACGAAGGCCCCGCCGGAGCGGCGGGGCCTTCGATTCAAGCTAGAGCCCACTCCCACTGAGGGGGTCGCGGGCCGAGCAGGTCGCGGCGTACGAGCGAGAGCCGTACGCCAGTACTGCCGAGCGAAGCGCGTCGCGAGATGCGACGCGCCCGCGGCCGCCTCAGGCGAGGGCGGGGACAGTGGCGCGGTCCGCGGCGCCGTCCAGGATCGACTCGATCTGGTCGGTCGCCCGCGTGAACTCGTCGTCGGAGAGCACCGGGGTGCCCTCGAACGGAAGGTCACGCTGGATCTCGAGCCACGACCGGCATCCGCCGAAGTCGTCGCGCACCCGCACCGTCACCGGACGCGGGATCCGGTAGGCGCGCAGCAGCACGACGTGGAGCGGGTGGCGGTGCTTCCACTGCAGCCGCTTCTCGGCGTAGTCGGGAGTCCACACGTAGTACGGGGACAG
>JBQGEK010000104.1:0-1539 GCA_052039575.1 Patulibacter sp.
CTCCGTGTCGCCGACCCCGACGTCGCCGTCCCCGCCCGCCTTGCTCGCCGCCTCCTGAACCGCGACCGACAGCGGCTTGATGTTGTTGGCCGAGATCAACGGCACGTCCGCAGCCGGATCGTCGTACCGCTCGCGGTTCTCCAACTCGCGGCTCTCGTTGAGCGTGATCTGCCCTGACTCGACCGCTTCACGGATCGCACGGACCCGCGTCTCGAGATCGCCGCGCAACGCGTCGTTGAGATCGAACTCCGTGTAGTGCTCCGACGGATCCAACGGCCGCAACAACTGGCTGGTCGTCGTCGTCGCCATCAGCTCGAGGTGCGGCGGCAACACCTGCGTGAAGATCGCGTCACGGTTGCTGTCGACGTTGCTGTAGGTGGCGTGCTCGTTGTCGCCGGCCGCGGTCGCCGGGACACCGATGACGGCGAGCATCTCCTCGCGGTTGATTTTCCGCTGCTCGATCAATGCGGCCTCGACCGGGTTCTGCCCGCCGATCGGCTTGGCGTCCTCAATCGCGCCGCCGAGCAGCATCGGCCGGCCAGCGTTCTCCGCACCGACGTACCGAGACGCGATCTCCTCACGCAACGCCTCACGTTCGGGCTGCGTCGTCTTCGACCCCTCGCGCATCAGCAGCGCGAGCCCGACGCGCGTGCCGTTGCGGAAGTTCGACTCGGACCACTGCTGCGCGGCCTGCTCGTTGCGGACCGTCACGCCGAGGTGCACCAGCGGGCTGACGCCGAACGGGGAGCCGTCGTAGCCGCGCCACCGGTAGTGGATGACCTCGGTCGGGTCGAGGAGGCGTCGTTCACCGTCCGGCGGGCTGTACTCCCACACCGCGACCTCGCCCTCGACGGTGTAGGGCGTGAGCCACCGCCAATCCAACGGCCGCAGCCCGAGGCGCTGGTCGGGGGTGCGGTAGATCTCCTCGACGTGGTTCCCGTCGATCAGCACGCCGCACGAGATCGCGGACTTCAGGTCCAGCTGCGACCGCGATATCCCCGGCCGTGCGAGTGCCTGCGCCTGCGGTGACGTTCGGTCCCGCTCCCGGCTACCGCCCGGCTGCCGCCTGAAGGTCTTCCACGGCAACCGCGCGGTCTGCCGCGCCATAAGGTTCACGCCGACGGAGATCCACGGCTGCTCGATCGCGATCGTCCGCAGCGACAGCAGCCGGCCGTCCAGCATCTGCTGCACGTCGCCGGGCTTCGACGCCGTGGGGATCGGAGATCGTCCGCCGACGTTCAGGGGCAGACCGCCAGCAGCGAGGAACGGCATGCGGGCAGCGTGCGGCGATCAGCGGTCGCGGCCAGCGTCTGACTCCTGCAGGAACGAGACCGAACGCGCAGGAATCCACGCCACGTGCTCGTCGAGCTTCACCCACCCGTCCTCAGTCGCGTACTCCGCGGCCTCCAGACGGATCCACCGACGGCTCCGGCTGGTCATCACACCACGGATCGACTGGTCATCCGGCCGGCAGGTGTGCACGATCACCACCCGGCTCACGCTCGGACCGGCGGTCACAACCGCGGCGACGAGCACGGC
>JBQGEK010000105.1:0-1817 GCA_052039575.1 Patulibacter sp.
ACGGTGGTCGCGCTCGGCGAGGGCAGCAACAGCTTCGAGCAGAACTGGACCGGCAGCTGCCCGCCGGACACGACGGCGACGGTCACCGGCGGCAGCGGTGCGGACCAGATCGTCGGCGGGGGCGGCGACGCCCACCTCGACGGCGGCGGCGGTCCCGACGAGATCCGCGGCGGAGCCGGCAACGACACGATCGTCGGGGGTGACGGAAACGACGACCTCAGCGGCGAGGCCGGAAACGACGTCGTGCTGGGCGGCACCGGCGACGACAAGCTGAAGGGCGGCGAGGGCAGCGACCTGCTCGACGGTGGGGACGGCAACGACGTCGTCGGCCAGGGTGACCCGAACCCCGGAGCGGATGACCTCCGCGGCGGCAGCGGTCACGACGAGCTCTGGTACGCCGACCACGCTCCGGGGATCACGGTGACCCTCGACGGGGTGGCCAACGACGGGTCGGCGGGCGAGAGCGACAACGTCCATGCGGACTTCGAGCGGTACGTGCTCAGCCCGGGCGACGACGTCTTCGTCGGGTCGCCGGGGCGCGACGTGGTCGACGGCTGGAGCGGCAACGACCTGCTCCGCGGCGGCGATGGTCCGGACGAGCTGACGGGTGGCAGCGGCAACGACCCGCTGTTCGGCGAGGGCGGCGACGAGCTGCTGCTCGGCGACGGGGGCGACGACGTGGTCGATGGCGGCCCGGGCCGCGACTCGCTGTTCGGGGACTCCCGCGACTGCAGCGTCTACAGCTGCCCGGCCGGCGCCGACCGGCTGATCGCCCGCGACGGCGAGCTCGACACGGTGAGCTGCGGCGCCGGGCCGGATATCGCCGTGGTCGATGCGGTCGACGTGGTCGCCGGCGACGGGTTCCAGGCCTGCGAGAGCATCGACCGCGCGGCAGCGGTTGCTCCGCCTGGGGGCGGCGGTCCCGCGGGCGGCGGGGGAGCGGCGAAGGTTGCTCCGGCGCCGTTCACGAAGGCCAAGCTGACCGGGGCCCGCCGGGCGTTCACGCTGCGGCTGACGCTGCGCAAGGCCGCGACGGTCTCGGTCACGGTCACGCGCAGCGGCGCGAGGAAGGCGCTCGGCACGGTCCGCTACCGGGTCAAGAAGTCCGGTCGCTTCACGCGGACCGTGCGCAAGATCCGGGGCAAGACGCTGCGGCGCGGCAGCTACCGCGTCGTCGTCAAGGTCGGAAGCCGTTCGCAGACGCTGAAGGTGCAGGTCCGCTGACGCGGGACGGCCCCTGCCCGACTAGCCGAGCACCGAGTCCCAGGGCGCGTAGAACCGCTCGACGACCAGCAGCGCGATCAGCAGCATCCAGGCGGTGACGACGATCGCGTGGTTGCGGTGCAGCGCCGCGAAGAGCCGTCCGGTCCCGGAGTCGCGGCGCGCGAGCGCCCGCGTGTTGTCGAGCGTGACGTACCAGAAGGCGGGGATCGTGGCGGCCCAGATCGCCATGCAGAACGGGCAGAGCGCGCCGATCCGGTAGAGCGCGTTGTAGATCAGCCAGTGGACGAGCACGACCGCGAGGGTCAGGCCGATCTGCAGGACCCAGCGGTAGGCGGGGGTCAGCCGGGCGCCGGTGCTGAGCAGCAGGCCGGTGGCGAGCAGGCCACCGAAGCCGGCCAGGCCGATGAACGCGTTGGAGACGCCGAAGGTGGTCGCCTGCGCGCTGCGCATGACGGATCCGCAGTCGACGGCTTCGCCGAGCGAGCAGGCGGGGACGTAGAACGGGTTCTCGAGCAGCCGCTGCTTCTCGATCGCGAGCGCGGCGGCCGCGACCAGGCCGACGAGCCCGGCGACCAGCAGCAGGATCCCGAGCC
>JBQGEK010000106.1:0-11735 GCA_052039575.1 Patulibacter sp.
AATCGCCCGCCGGGCTCGCCGATGCCGCTGGGCAGCACGCCGGTGCGCGGCGTCATGAGGACACCCGGGCAGGTGTTGGGTTTTACTTATACGGTAAAGACAGTGTTCCCCCGCGGAGCGGACCCGGGCAGCGCACGACTCGCATACCGCGTCTTGCGCTGCACGGCTTCGCCTAGGCCGTGGCCGTGCAGTCGACGACCCGCGGGGCGTCGCCCACGGCACCGCGGGTCAGCGCACGCGCAGCGTCAGGCGGCGGGTCGTTGCCCGCTCGGCCTTCGCCTGCGGGTCGACCGTGACCCGCAGCGCGATCGTGCGTGACGACCGCGCCGCCAACGTGCGGCGAACCGCCACGGAGGGCCGAACCCGAACGGTCGCGGTCTTGCCCGCGGCGACGCGGTAGGAGCCGCGGGCGATCGTCGTCACCGCACGCTTGCCGCCGTGCTTCAGCCGCCCGACGGTACGCAGCCGGACGGTCCCGCGACAGGTCGACGTGGCGCGGCAACGGATCCGCAGCGCGACGCGGCCGTCGCGCAGGTTGAGTCGCGGGTTGATGACGGCCACCGGTGACGAGGACGAACCGGACCCGCCCCCGGTCGAGCTCGAGCCGGAACCCGATCCGGACCCGGACCCGGACCCGCCGCCCGAGCCCGAGCCGCTCCCGCCACCCGACCCACTGCCCGCACCCGAGCCGCTTCCGCCGCCAGAACCGCCGGAGCCGCCGCCGTTCCCGCCCCCGCCCGGCCCGCCACCGGGTCCGTCGACGCGGAAGCGGTAGGTTTGGACGTCGGAGAGCTCACCCCCACCGGCCAGCGTGCCGCTGACGCGGAACCGCAGCCGGTACTCCCCGGGAGTCGAGAAGGCCCAGTTGGCGTGGACGTGCTCGCCCATGCCGACGTTCCACGCATTGTTCGTCGGGAACGCCGCGTCGGACGCCGATGCCGCGAACCGCTGGCCGATCCCGCCGAACGGGTCCGATGCGAACAGGTGGAACCGCCCGGGCCCCTCGACCTGCTCGAGCGCGAACCGCAGCGGCCCGCTGAACTGCCCGCTCAGCGAGCCGTTCTCGGTCGACCAGCCCGGCCACAGCAGCCGGGAGTCCTGGGTCTGCGGCAGGATCGAGACCTGCGAGCCCGGGGACCCGAGGAACGCGAACGCCGCCCCCGACGGAACCGGCACCTGGGCCTCGGGTTTCGCCACGAAGGTCACGTCGGCGACGTCGCGGACGACGGCCGGGCGGACCGTGTCGTCCTTGACCTTCAGCTGCAGCTGCCCGCCGGCCAGCTGCGGCGCGAGCGCGTCGACGTGGCCGGCGTCGAGCGTCACGGCAGACGCCGGGGCAGCACCCGCAGCGGTCAGGGCGAGCGCGGTGACGAGCGGTCGCCGCACCCGACGTGACGGTGTGAGCAGAGACATCGGAGTCCTCTCGGTTCGGGGTACTCGTGGTGGGGCACGCGTCTCGCGGACGCGCACCCCACCGGGGGCATCAGCGACGGACCTTGATCACGGTCGAGCGCGACGTCGTCTTGCGGTCGGGCGCGGTGGCGGTGGTCGTCACACGCAGCCGCACGGTGCCACGGACCTTCGAGAAGGCGCGGCGCTGGGCGCCCTTCAGGCGGACCCGCAGGGTCGCCGTGCCGGCCCGCCGGACCTGGCGGGTGGCGGTGCCCAGCGTGACCCGCGATGCACCGCGCTTGACCCGCAGGCCGATCCGGCGTGCGTCGCGGGCGGAGATCCGCACCGTGGTGCGCACGCGAGCCGCGGAGCCGGTGCGGACCCGGACGTTCACCCGGCCGCTGCGGCGCAGGCTGCTGCCGCGGACCGCGCGGGCCGGACGGGTCACGTTGAGCCGCACGGCCGTCGGGGCGTTCGACGTCGGCGGTGCCGGTGCCGGCACGACCGGTCCCGGCAGAGGCAGAGGCAGCGGCTGCGGCTGCGGGATCGGCAGCGGCTCCGGAATCGGGTCGGGCTGCGGCCGCGGCGGGTGTCCGTGACCGTGATCCTCGACGGCGAGCGTCACCGGATCCGACTCCGCGATCACGTCGTGGTCGTGGTCGTAGAGCTTCGCCTGGACCAGGCAGCCGTGGTGACGCTGCTCGAGCGTCAGGGTCAGGGTCCCCGTCGCCTGGCCCGGGACGACGGTCCACGGGTTGTCGCCGCACGTCAGGAACCAGTGCCAGTGGTCCTCGCCGGTGTCCGGGTCCTGCTTCGCGGTCAGGGTCGCCACGTCACCGGGGTGGTAGTGGTGCTTGAGCCCCTCGATCGTCAGCGTCGTCGCCGGGGCGCCGTGCCCGTGGTCGTCGACGTGGATCGTCTGGGGCGTGGTCAGCGCGACCAGGGCGTGGTCGTTGTCGAACAGGCGCGCTTGGACCAGGCAGCCGTCGAGCTCGGGGGTCGCGGTGAACGAGTGGCTCGCCGCGAGCGCGCCCGAGACGGTCTTCCACGGCTCGGTGTCGCCGCAACGGGTGTACCAGTGGAAGTGGTCTTCCTCCGTACCCGACTGGGTGGTGGTCAGTGAGATCGTGTCGCCGGAGTGGTAGTGGTGCTGCATGCCGCCGAGCTCGAGGCTGGGCAGGCCGCCGTTCGCAGCGGCCGGGTCCGGCAGATCACCGATGTAGAAGACATAGTCGGCCGAGGCGCTGAGCGGCTGGCCGTCCTTCTGCGCCTTCGCGGCGAAGGTCAGCTGGTACAGCCCCGGCTTGGTGAACGACCACGCGGCGTGCTGATGCTGGAACGCGGTCGACCACGCGTTCGGGCCGTCGACGCCGGGCCAGTTCGCGTCGCTCCAGGCGTCGGAGGTCGTGCTGCCGAAGATCCGCGGCGGTTGGAACGTCGGAACGTCCCAGAGGTGGACTCCTGCCCCGGACGGGCGGACCGCCTGGACCATCCGGAACTGGAACCGCTGGCCGGGCGCGAGCTCGTCCACCTGGTTCAGGACCGACTCGTGCTGGGTGTCCCAGCCGGGCCAGATCACGCTGGCCTGGTTGGAGCCGCTGAGGCTGACCGCCCAGTGGTCGTCGCCGTCCTGCAGGCCGAGGAACGCGTACGCGGGCGGCAGCGAGGGGACGTTCTCCTTGGCGCCGTCGTGAAGGTTGAGCAGGACGTCGTCGACGTCGCGGATCACGTGCGACTCCGGCGAGTACAGCAGGGTGTCGTCGGCCAGTCGCAGCCGCAGCTCGCCGTCCTCGATCGTTGGCTTGAGGGCATCGATGTGCCCCTTGGTCAGGACGTACGGTCGAGCGGCAGCGGTGCCGGCGACCAGCGTCAGCAGCATCGCGAAGGCCGTCAGGACGACGGCGGCGAGCCGCAGGGTGGGCACGGGGAGGGACATCGGAAGGAGCTCCTTGCTCGTTCGGGGGGATTCAGCCGACGCGGAGCGTCAGGGTGCGGGTGTCGCTGAGCCGCTTGCCGGCTCGCGAGGTGGCGGAGATCGTGAAGGTCATCCGGTACGTGCCGCGCGCGGTGAACGCCCAGTTGCCGTGGGCGTGGACGCCGAGCGGGATCGACCGCGACTGCGGAACGCGGCGGGCCGAGCTGAAGAGCACGTTCGGCGTTCCGAACGACCCGGTCTGGTAGATCGCCACCCGGCCCGGGCCGCGCACGCGGTCGAGCCGCCAGGCGACCGGTCCGCGCAGCTGCCGGGACGAGACCTGCTCGGTGTTCCAACCCGCCCAGATCACGCCGCGCTTCTGCGTCTGCGGGATCAGCCAGACGGTCTGGCCGGGGCGGCCGATGAACGAGAGCGCCCGGCCGTTCGGCAGCCGGTAGCGGGCGTTCGAGCCGACGCGGATCACGACGTCGCTCGGACTGCGCCAACGGACCCGCGATCCGGTGTCGTCCTTGACCCGGAAGCGCAGGCGGCCGTTCTCGACCCGCGCGGCGACCGCATCGACGTGGCCCTGGCTGAGGGTGACTCGCGCGGCCGACGCGGTCTCGACCCCCGCCGCAAGCGGACCGAACGCGACCGAACCACTTGGGGCGACGATCGCCCCGGCCACCGCGACCGAAACCCCGGCCGCGTAGATAAGACTAGTTCTCATTCTTGAGAAGCTAGCGGATCGTCGCCCGAGGCGCCCTGCCGCCCCAGCGCCCCGCGCCGTGATGCCGCCACGTCGTACCCTGCTCGGGATGGCCCGCGCCGAGTTCGACGAGAACTTCCCCTACGGTCTCGACCGCCCACGCCAGGCCCGGACGACGGCCGGGGTCGGCATGGCGCTCGGCATCGCGACGCTGATCACGGTGGTCGTCGTCGGCGATCTCACGTCGTCGGGCGGACTGCTCGTACTGGCGCTGCTGCTGGCCTGCGTGTCGTCGTTCGTGATCAGCGCCGGGCTCTTCCGGACGTCGCACCGGACCAAGGTCAAGGCCGCCGACCGGATGCTCAACGGACTCGACCTGCGGGGGGACGAGCGCGCGGTCGACCTCGGCTGCGGGACCGGACTGCTCTGCGCCGGGCTCGCCGTGCGCCTGCCCGAGGGCAATGTCGTCGGGGTCGACTCGTGGGTCGAGAGCGCGCTGCAGCCGACCGGCCGCCCGCTGGCCAAGCAGACGCTGCAGCTCGCCGGCGTCAAGAAGGTCAGCGTCCTCACCGGCAGCATCCGCGAGCTGCCGCTCGGCGACGCCAGCATGGACCTGGCGGTCTCCCGCGACGCGCTCTCGATGCTGCCCAGCACGGATGCCCGCCGCGAAGCAGTCGAGGAGCTCGCCCGGGTCGTGGTACCGGACGGCCGGGTCGCTCTGCTCGAGCCGTTCCACACCCGCGAGCTCGCCGCCCAGCTGACCGCCGCGGGCTTCCGCGACGTCCAGCGCAGCCGGCGCTGGTGGATCGTGATGCCGCCGCACCGGTTGGTCACCGCCACCCGCTAGCTCCGCCGGCGCGCCACGGTCAGCCCGCGAGCGCCTCGTCGTCGAGGACCGCCAGGTCGCGCCCGCGGCGCAGCCGCTTCGCCAGCATCCCCTGGCGCGGCGCGAACAGCCACGCCAGCAGGAACCACCCGGTCAGGATCATCACGATCGTGCCGCCGGTCGGATAGTCCCACGACCACGAGACGTAGAGCCCGAGCAGCGCCGAGAGCGCGCCGATCGCCGGAGCCAGCAGCATCATCGCCCCCAGCCGGTCGGTCAGCAGCCGCGCGGTCGCAGCCGGCGTGATCAGCAACGCCAGCACCAGGATGTTGCCGATCGTCTGGACGCTGATCACCACCGCCAGCGTGACCAGCACGTAGAGCACCAGATCGAGCCAGAAGACCGGGATCCCCATCGCCCGCGCCGACTCGCGGTCGAGCGAGATCGTCACCAGCTCCTTGTGCAGCATCAGCAGCAGGCCGAGCACCAGCAGCCCCATCCCCGCGCCGACCACGATGTCGCTGTCCGGGATCCCGGTGATCGAGCCAAACAGGAACTGCTGCAGCGACCCGGCGTAGCCCGGCGCCCGCGAGATCACGATGATCCCGAGCGCGAACGACGCGACGAAGAAGACGCCGATCACCGCGTCCTCCTTCAGCCGCCGGTTCTGCGAGAAGACCGCGATCAGGATCGCCGTCACCACCCCCGCGACCACGCCGCCGAGCACCAGGCTGCCGCCGAGCACGAACGCCACCGCCAGTCCGGGGAAGACCGCGTGGGCGACCGCGTCGCCGATGAACGCCATCCCGCGCAACACCACGTAGCAGCCGACCACACCGCAGACGACCGACGCGATCGTCGCCATCAGCAGCGCCTTCGGCAGGAACGCCAGGTCGGGGTTCAGCAGGTCCCCGACGAACTCGGCCGGAGACATCAGGCGACCGCCTTCAGCGTGCGCAGCAAGGGGCTCTCCGCCGCCACCCCGAAGGCCCGCATCCAGACCTCGGGGTCGTCGGCCAGCGTCGCCGGATCGCCGTCGGCGACGACCGTCCGGTTGAGCAGCACCAGCCGGTCGCAGCCGAAGACCGCGGCGGCGAGGTCGTGCGTGGTCATCAGGACCGCACGGCCCTCGTGGGCGAGCGACGCGAACAGCGCCGACAGCAGCTCCTGGGTCGGCATGTCGAGCCCGGTGAACGGCTCGTCGAGCAGCAGCACGTCGGGCTGCAGGGCGAGAGCGCGGGCGACCAGCACCCGCTGCCGCTGACCACCGGACAGCTGCCCCGCGGGGCGCCGGCGCAGGTCGCTCATCCGCACCCGCTCGAGCGCCTCGTCGACCGCCCGCCAGTCCTCGACGCCGGGGCGACGACGGATCCCCAGCCGCCCGGTGCGTCCGGTCATCACGACCTGCTCGACCGACAGCGGGAACTCCCACGCGAACTCGTGACGCTGCGGCACGTAGCCGATCGGGACCCGGCCGGGAGACGCCTTGCGCCCACCGAGCGTGACGGTTCCGGCATCGGGGCGCAGCAGGCCCAGAGTCGTCCGCAGCAGCGTCGTCTTGCCCGCACCGTTGGGACCGAGCAGCCCGACCATCTCGCCGCGTTCGACGCGCAACGTCGCGTCGTGCACGGCCACCCGCCCGCCGAGCCGGACGGTCACGCGGTCAACCTCGAGCGCGGCACTCACGCGTCCTCCCCCGCCGACTGGTCCCGAGCCTGGATCCGAGCACGGCGGCCGCGGACCAGCGTCGCGGTCAGGACCACTCCGAGTGCGATCGCGACGACCACGATCACCACGACCGCACCGCCCGACCCACTGCCGTCTGTCGCTGCCGCGTCGCCGGTCGTCGCCCCGGCGTCCTCGACCACCGGATCGGGGCCGCTCCAGCGAGCGGCCAGCGCGTCGGCCGACTTGACGGCGTTCCCCACGGCGAACCGCAGGTCGCGCGTGTCGCTGACCGTGGTCCCGTCGACCAGCTCGGCGGCGATCCGCACCCGCGCCAGGTAGATCCCGGGTCGGGAGAAGACCCAGTTGGCGTGGGTGTGGGTGTTGACGTCGACCCAGGCCGGCTTCGGGTCACCGGTCGAGTCCCACAGCAGCTGGGGATCCCCGAAGTCGCCGGACTGCAGGTAGACGGCCAGATCGCCCGGGCCCTCGACCCCGGTCAGCGTCATCGTCACGCCGCGGTCGATCCGCTCCATCACCTCCGGGTCCTGGGTGTTCCAGCCGACCCAGACCACGTCGGGGTCCGGGGTCTGCGGGACGACGTGGACGCGGTCGCCCGGATCGGCCGGGAGGAACCCGTACGTGGGGTCGTCGGGCACGGTCTGCAGCGCGTCGTCGGTGACCCGCAGCACGGTCCGCTCCGGGTGACGCCAGACGCTGGAGGCGCTCGCCTCGGCCTTCGCCTGGTCGTCGTGGACCATCAGCGTCCAGCGTCCGTCGACGAACCGCGGTCCGACGTCCACGTGTCCGTCGGACAACGTCGTCGTTCCTCCGGCAACCGCCTGCTCGGAGCGGATCGCCTGGTCCAGGTTGGGGTCCTCGTCAGCCGCGGATGCCGAACCGGGCAGTCCGAGCGTGACGACGACCAGCGCCCCGAGCGCCAGAGTGCGGAGCCGGCTCACGACAGGCACCGCCGCAGCGAGTCCGCGTTGAACCGGATCAGCTCGACGTAGTTGGTCACGCGGTCGTCGAAGGCGTCGCCGTAGATCGGGCAGACGGCGACGCCCTCGTCGTCCGCCACCTGCTCGAGCGTCGACGAGCGGGCTGCCAGGTTCGGTTCCAGGAAGACCGCGGGCACCTGCAGGTCGCGGATCGTGCGGAGCAGCTTGCGGCGGTCGGCGAGCGACGGCTCGACCGCGGGGTTGGGCGTGACGAAGCCGGCGATCGAGAGCCCGTAGGCCTTGCCGAGGTAGCCGAACGCGTCGTGGGTGGTGATCAGCTGACGCCGGTCGGGCGGGATCGCCCGGATCGCCCCGCGGACGTCGCCGTCGAGCCGTTCGAGCTGGCGCAGGTAGTCGGCCGCGTTGCGACGGTAGTCGCCGGCACCGGCGGGGTCGGCGTCGATCAGCGTGTCGCGGATCAGCTCGACGTACGCCATCGCGTTGCGGACGTCGTGCCACAGGTGCGGGTCGATCTCGCCGTGGACGTGCTTGCCGAGCACCGCCTGCGGCAGCTGGTAGATCGGAGCGCCGGCCCGCCCCAGGAAGCGGAACGCCGGTTCGGACGGAGCCTCGGCCAGCGCCTTCGGCGGCACCGAGATCACGATCTCGTCGGCGGCCAGCTCGCGCTGCGCGTGCTCGCCTCCGCCCGCCGGGTCGTAGAGCGCGAAGATCCCTCCCCGGTCGAGATCGACGGTCAGGTCGGCATGGCCCCGGTCGAGCACCGCCGCCCCGGGCCGACCGGCGGCCGACGGCGACACGCCGACGGCGAAGACGAAGGTCTCCTCGCCGAGCGGCACCGGACGGGACGTCGGGTCGATCTGGATGCTCGCCGCGAACCGCACGCGGTAGATCCCGGGCGCGGTGAAGACCCACGACATGTGGGTGTGCGCGTCAACGGGCAGCCGCGCGGTGTCGTCGCGGTAGCCACGCGCGTCGTCAAATCCGTCGCTCGAGTCGAAGAACACCTCGGGCGCGCCGAACGACCCCGTCAGATAGCCGAAGACGTCCCCCGGTCCGCTCGCGGCGACCGCCGACAGCCGCACGTCGCTGGTCCGGGTCGCACCGTGGCGCTCGCCGCGTCCGCGGGCGCGCAGGCCGAGCCAGATCGTGTCGAGGTTGACGTTCTCGACCAGCGGGATGATCTCGGCCGCGTACTTGACCGCGTCCTCGGCGAGCGAGACGTTGGGGACGCCGTCGCGCAGATTGGCGTCGAGCGTCTTGATGATCCCGTGCTGCTCGAGCAGCATGTAGTTGCTGAAGGCGACGTCGGCGTAGACCACGTCGCGAACCCCGCGCAGGGTTGGCTCGTAGGCGTGGGGGTCGGCCCCGTCGGGGACGATGCTCGCCGCGCGGACGCGCTCCCCGCCGACGTTGGCGACCAGGTCGCGGAGCAGCCCGGTCGTGGTTACGACCTGCAGCCGGTCGTCGCCGCCCGAGAGCCGCTCGCTCCCGCCGCACGCGGTGAGCAGCGCGGCCCCTACGGCCAGCAGGGCGATCACGAGCCGTTGCACCGGGCGAGCCTAGCAAGGAATAGGAATCAATCCTATCTTGGTCGGCTGGCATCCCCGCCGCGTCGAGTGCTGACGAACTGGTCGGCTGAGCTCGATGCGAAGCGCTCGACCGCCGCGGGCCCTCGTCCTAGCGAGCGCTGGCGTCGGACCTGAGCGTGTGCTCGAGCACGACCTGGTCACGGTCGTCACCCGGCGAGACCCGGATCGCCCCGGGGATCCGGGCGACCTCGCGGTAGCCGGCGCGGGCGTAGAACGACTCCAGGCCCTCGCCGCTGCGGACGGTCAGCAGCAGCTTCTCGAGCCCCGCGTCGAGCCCGATCTGGGCCGCCCCATCGAGCAGCACGCCACCGAGCCGCGCGCCTTGGAAGTCCGGATGCACCTGCACGCGGATCGCCCACCGCCAGTGCTCGGAGAGCAGGCGGTCGTTGTCAGCGAGGATCACGAACCCGGCGATCACATCGTCCTCGGGAGCGAACAGCTCGGCGGCGGGGCTCGCACCCGGGTCGCGCCTACCGGACGGCTCGACGCCCTCTCGCGGGACCCGGACCACGATCAGCCAGTCGCGGCCGTCGTGGATCCGGCGCAGCGCGGCGTCGAGCGCCGGGGCCACGTCGCGCCGGTCGACCGGCGGCACGAAGCCGACCCAGCCGCCCGCATTGCTGACGTCGGTCCAGATCGTCAGCAGCCGCTGGCGCAGTCGCGCGTCGACCCGCCGGACCCGTTCGACGCGAGCGTCGCCGAAGGTCGGACGCGGGCCGGTCGACCCGGAGGAGGAGGCGGCAGCGGGGGACGTCATTGCAGACCCAGTTCCTTAGGGTACGTCTTGCGGTAGTCCTGCTGGGCCTGCAGCACCTTCTGGACGTAGTGCCGGGTCTCGGGGAACGGGATCTCGTCGATCCGGAACGGCTGGCCCTTGGCGTCCGCCTCGGCCTTCCACTTCGCCGCGTTGCCCGGTCCGGCGTTGTACCCGGCGGCGGCGAGGGCGGTGTCACCATCGAACCGCTGCAGCATGTCGCGCAGCCGCCAGGTGCCGTAGCGGACGTTGACCTCCGCGGTGTGCAGATCGCCGGTCTCGAAGCTGCTGGCCCCCGACTCGCGAGCGATGTCGCTCGCGGTTTCCGGAGTGACCTGCATCAGCCCCATCGCGCCGGCCGACGACTCCTGGTTGTCGCGGAACCGCGACTCGGCGTAGATCACCGCGGCGACGAGGGCCGGGTCGAGCCCCTTCTCCTTCGCCTGCTCGCGGATCAGCTCGGTGTGGTCGAGCGGCAGCCGGATCGTGTCGACCGCATCCTGGACCTGCGGCCGGAAGGCGACCGCGGCGACGAGGATCAGGCCGACCAGCGTCAGGACCATCAGCAGCGCGGTGATTCGACCTCGGGCTGATCGGCCACCCAGCGGCTGCGCGCGGGACGGACCGCGCGACCCGCCGTTGCGGGTGCCGGCGCCGCGGGCAGGGGAGCCCGACCGGGCGGACGACCGGTTGGGTGCGGCCGACCGCGGGCGACGCGAGCCGCTGCTCACGAGGGCACGCGGACGAGGTCCGCCAGCACGTCGCTCAGGCGCGATTCCAGGTCGGCGATCGAGCCATCGTTGACCACCGTGTAGGTCGCCCGCGCTGCCTTCTGCTCCTGCGTCAGATGCCGCGAATTGCGCTGGTCGACGCCGTGATGGCCGCGCAGTCCCGCGCGCTCGGCGCGCAACGACTCGGGGGCGATCACGGCGATCGTGGCGTCATAGCCGGTCTCCATGCCCGCTTCGAACAGGAACGGCGTCTCGACCACCGCGGCAGCCGGACGCGGGACAGCGGCTTCGGCCTCCTGCCGGAACGCCCAGACGCGGGCGCCGACCAGTGGCCAGACCACCGATTCCAACCACGTACGCTCGGCGTCGTCGGCGAACACCCGCTCGGCGACACGTGAGCGGTCGACGGTTCCGTCGGGTGCCACGTCGGCGCCCCAGCGCTCGACGACCAGGTCCCGCAGCTCCGCCTCGGTGTAGAGCTGGTGAACCACCGCGTCGGTCGACAGCGTGCGGGCCCCGAGCCGCTCCAGCGCGGCGAGGGCGGTCGACTTCCCTGCGGCCAGGCCGCCGGTCAGGCCTACGAACGGAACATCCATCTCTGCAGAAGGTACCGCCGCGCGCCGTCGGCACGCGCAGTCCCCTGTCGACCTTCGCCGGTCGCGGGGAAGCCCCTTCCCGCGGTTCGCCGGAGCGACCGCGGAACGGTCCGGGAACGACTGCGGCCCGCCGACTCGGCGGGCCGCAGGTGCCACTCGGTGGACGCTCGGAGAGCGCCCGGCAGGATCAGGCCTGCTCGTCCTCCGCGGCCGGAGCCTCGTCGCCCTCGGCGGCCGGCGCCTCGTCAGCGGCCTCGGCGGCGGGCGCCTCGTCCGCAGCCTCGGCAACCGGAGCCTCGTCGTCACCCTCGTCGGACTCGGGGGCCTGGCTGAAGCCCTCGTCGCTCGACGTGTAGGCGGTCTCGTCGCCACCCGACGTGTGCGCGAGCTGATCGCCGGAGTCGGCGCTCGCCTCACGACGCGGCAGGACCTGGCCCTCGACCCGCTTGACCGAGAGCGACAGCCGGCGGCGGTCGTCGTCGATCTCGAGGATCTTGACCTTGACGTCGTCACCGGGGTGCACGACCTCGCGCGGGCTCTCGACGTGGTGCGCCGCGAGCTCGGAGATGTGCACCAGGCCCTCGACGCCCTCCATG
>JBQGEK010000107.1:0-5155 GCA_052039575.1 Patulibacter sp.
CTAGGAGCGGAAGACGGAGCGGCCCGGGTAGACGGCGCTGCTGCCGAGCTCCTGCTCGATCCGCAGCAGCTGGTTGTACTTCGCCACGCGGTCCGAGCGCGACGGGGCGCCGGTCTTGATCTGGCCGCAGCCGGTGGCGACGGCGAGGTCGGCGATCGTGGTGTCCTCGGTCTCACCCGAACGGTGCGACATCACGGCGGTGTAGCCGGCGGCCTGGGCCATCCGGATCGCCTCGAGCGTCTCGGTCAGGGTGCCGATCTGGTTGACCTTGATCAGGATCGAGTTGGCGGTGCCGGAGTCGATCCCGCGCTTGAGGCGGGCCGGGTTGGTGACGAAGAGGTCGTCGCCGACCAGCTGGACCCGGTCGCCGATCTCGTCGGTCAGGGCCTTCCAGCCGTCCCAGTCCTCCTCGTCCATGCCGTCCTCGATCGAGAGGATCGGGTACTTGCCGGCCTTGTCGGCCCAGTAGGCGGCCATGTCGGCGGCGGAGAGGGTGCGGCCCTCGTGCTCGAGCACGTAGGCGCCGGTCTCATAGACCTCGGACGTGGCCGGGTCGAGCGCGATGCCGACCTCGTCGCCGGGCTTGTAGCCGGCCTTCTCGAGGCCGTCGACCAGCAGCTGCAGCGCCTCCTCGTTGGACGAGAGGTGCGGCGCGAACCCACCCTCGTCGCCGACGGCGGTCGCCAGGCCGCGCTCGTGGAGCAGCGCCTTCAGCGCGTGGAAGATCTCGGTGCCGACGCGCAGGCCTTCGGAGAAGGTCGGGAAGCCGAACGGGACGATCATGAACTCCTGGAAGTCCACCGAGTTGTCCGCGTGCGAGCCGCCGTTGAGGACGTTCATCATCGGGACGGGCAGCGTCACGCCGGGCTGGTTGGCGCCGTTGGCCTCGACCTCGAGGTGCTTCCACAGCGGGACGCCGGCGTCGGCGGCCGCCGCGCGGGCGACGGCCAGCGAGACGCCGAGGATCGCGTTGGCCCCCAGCCGCGACTTGTTCGCGGTGCCGTCGAGGTCGATCAGCGCCTGGTCGAGACCGGCCTGGTCGTCGGCGTCGCGGCCCTTGATCGCGGCGGCGATCTCGCCGTTGACGTTGGCGACGGCGTTCGTCACGCCCTTGCCGAGATAGGCCGTGCCTCCGTCGCGGAGCTCGGTGGCTTCGAACTCCCCGGTGGACGCCCCCGACGGGACGGCAGCGCGGGCGGTGGCCCCGGACGACAGTGTCACGTCGACTTCGACGGTCGGGTTGCCCCGCGAGTCGAGGATTTGGCGGCCGAAGACAGACTCGATCTGGCTCATGAGCCCTGAAGTGTGACGGACCCTGCCGTCCCTCGCCCTCCGGGCGGCGCCTCCCGGCACCGCGTCCCGCCGCTCGGTCGCCGGACGGCCAGCCCGGCGGCGCGGTCAGTCGCCGTTGGCGGCGTCCGGGTCGACGCCCTGGGCCTCGTAGGCGGCTCGCGCGTAGTAGGTCAGTCGCGCGTCCTCGTCGAGGGCCTTCCAGCTCGTGCCGTCCTGCTCGGCGAGCTGCTCAGCCCGCAGCACCCGGTCACGGAACCGCGAGCTGGCGGAGCGCAGCGCGATCTCCGGGTCGGCCTTGGCCTTGCGGGCGACGTTGGTGACCGCGAACAGGGTGTCGCCCAGCGCCGCGAAGGTCTCGGGGGCGTGCCCCGCCGCGATCGCGGCCTCGAGCCGGTCGAGCTCGGCGCGCGAGGCGTCGATCGCGGCTGCGACGTCGATCGGGTCGAAGCCGCTGCTGGCGGCACGGCGCTGGACCTTGCGCGCGAACAGCAGCGAGGGCAGGTTGGTCGGGACCTCGCCGAAGATCCCTCGCTCGCGGTCGGGCTCGGCCTGCTTGATCCGGTCCCAGTTGGCGAGCACGTCGTCGGCGGTCGCGACGTCGTCCTGCAGCTCGGCGGACGGCAGGCCCGGGTCGCCGGCGGCCGCATCCGCGGCGAGCACCTCGGCCATCTCGGCGCTGTCCGCCGCGAAGATGTGCGGGTGGCGTCGGATCAGCTTGCGCCGGCAGTGGGCCGCGACGGAGGCCAGGTCGCCCGCGCCGCGCTCTTCGAGCAGCAGCGAGAGGAAGTGGACCTGGAAGAGCACGTCGCCGAGCTCATCGGCGAGCTTCGCGTCGTCGCCAGCGTTGGCGGCGTCGGCGAGCTCGTACGCCTCTTCGAGGGTGTGGGGCACGATCGAACGCTCGTCCTGATCGCGGTCCCAAGGGCATTCGACGCGCAGGCGACGGGTGATGTCGTCCAGCGCGCCGAGGGCTGCGGTGATCTCGTCGCGGGCCACGCCCGCGACGGTATCGGTTCCCGCGGACCCGCGTGACCCTGCGGTCAGCGGGTGTCGCGGAAGGCCACTACTGCGCCGGCGGCGCCTCTTCGGTGGCCGTCTGCGTCTCGGGCTTCGGAGCGTTCTTGCAGAAGTCGACGACGTAGCCCTCGCGGCAGTTCGTCTTCTCCTTCCAGTTGTCGAGCGTCTCCGTCTGCCACTTGGTCAGGGCTTCCTGCGGCTTGGTCTGCGTCAGCTGCTGCTTGATCTGCTCCTTGACGTCCTTGAACGGGACGAGCTTGGAAGCGGTGACCTTGTCGACGCGCACGACGTAGTAGCCGGTCTCGGTCTTGATCGGTCCGACGATCTCGTCCTTCTTGGCGCTGAACGAGGCGTCGGCGAGCGCCTTCTCCTGCTGGCCCTTGGCCACGTTCTGGAGCTTGCCGCCGTCCTTCTTCGTGATCGTGTCGATCGAGTGCTTCTTGACGACGTCGGTGAACGTTGCGCCGCCGTCGAGCTCCTTCTTGGCCTCCTTGGCCTCGGACTCGTTCTTCGTCAGCACGATCCGCAGGTCACGCATCTCGGGCTGCGTGTACTGCGCCTTGTTCTTGTCGTAGTACTCCTGGACCTCGGCGTCGGTCACCTTGCCGGCGTCCTTGGTGATCTTCTCCTGGATCTTCTGCCCGATCAGCTCGGTGCGGATCTGCTCGCGGAAGAACGCCTCGTCGAGGCCGGTCAGCTTCGTGAACTTGGCGAGGTTCTCCTTGCCGCCGATCGTCTGCGTGTACTTCGCCGGCAGGGCCTTCGTGATCTCCTCGTCGGTGATCTCGATGTTGTCCTCCTCGGCCTCACCGGCGAGGAACTCGGCCGTCAGCAGCTGGCCGATCGGGCCTTCCTTGAGCTGCTTCTCGATGTTCTCGCAGTACTCCTTGAGCTGCGCCTCGGTCGGCTTCTGCTCCTTCGGAATCTGCTTCTTGACCAGCTTGATGCACTCCGTGTAGGGCGCGGCGAACGAGACCAGCTTCGGCTCCTTGGCCTTGAACAGCTCACCGTTGGTGAACTGCTGACTCGCCAGCACGGTCTGGAACTTGAGGTTCTGGTCGTAGTCGGCCTTCGAGATCTGGGTCCCGCCGACGTTCGCGACGGAATCCGCCGAGATCTCGTCGTCACTGCCGCCGCAGGCGGTTAGCCCGACGGTCAGCGGAACCGCGACCGCGAGGGTCTTGAGCAGGTTTCGGGAGTTTCGAGAAGCGAGCTGCATCGGGTGGACCCTAACGGCCTCACCTAAGCGTCTGCTGAGTGATTCCCTAGCATCTACGCAGTTAGGACACTGAGTGTTGCAGCCCGTACACCTTCGGCAGCGGTAACCAACGTCTCCAGACGCTCCGGGCCCTCCTTGGGCACCGTCACCGTGACCCGCGAGTGGCCGCCCTCGTACTTCGGATTCATCCCGTCGCGGCCCAACTCCGCCTGCAGACGCTCGCGTCCCTCGGCGTCGAGCTCGATCGGCGTGACCGTCAGCTTGGTGCCGCGGAGGGTCACCACCCGGCAGCCCGCCTCGCCGAAGCGGATCCTTGCGCGCTGCAGCTCGACCAGGTTCAGCAGCGGTTCCGGCATCGCCCCGAAGCGGTCCTCCAGCTCGCCGCGGAGCTCCTCGAGCTCGGCGACGTCCGCCGCGCTGGCGATCCGCCGGTGGACGTCGACCTTGGCCTGCTCGTACGGCACGTAGTCGGCGGGAACGTAGGCGGAGACCTGAGCGTCCATCCGGACCGGCTCGGGCGGTGCTTCGCCCGCTTCGGCGTCTCCCATCGCCGCCTCGCGCTCGACGACCGCCTCCTCGAGCATCGACATGTAGAGCTCGAAGCCGAGCGCAGCGACGTGTCCGGACTGCTCGTCGCCGAGCAGGTTGCCGGCACCGCGCAGCTCCAAGTCACGCATCGCGATCTGGAAGCCCGAGCCGAGCTCGGTGTAGTCGGCGAGCGCCGTCAGCCGGTGCATCGCGTCCTCGGTCAGCGCTGCCGCCGAGGGGTACAGCAGGTACGCGTAGCCCCGCTCGCGACCCCGGCCGACGCGGCCACGGATCTGGTAGAGCTGGCTCAGCCCGAACAGGTCCGAGCGGTCGACGATCAGCGTGTTGGCCTGCGGAATGTCGATCCCCGACTCGATGATCGACGTCGACACCAGCACGTCGGCCTCGCCGCGGAGGAACCGCATCATGTGGTCCTCGAGCTGCTGGTCGCTCATCTGGCCGTGGGCGACCTCGAAGGTCATGTCGGGGCAGAGTCCGCGCAGGCGGCTGGCGGTCTCGTCGATCGTCTCGACCCGGTTGTGCAGGAAGAAGCTCTGGCCGCCGCGGTCCTTCTCGCGGCGCAGCGCCTGACGGACCAGCTGCTCGTCGTACTCGCCGACGTAGGTCTTGACCGGTCGACGGCCCTCAGGCGCGGTCTCGATCGTCGAGATGTCGCGCAGGCCCGCGAGCGACATCTGCAGCGTGCGCGGGATCGGCGTCGCGGACATCGCGATCACGTCGACCTTGAGCTTGAGCTGGCGCAGCAGCTCCTTCTGCTTGACGCCGAACCGCTGTTCCTCGTCGACCACGACCAGGCCGAGGTCGCGGCCGGTGACGTCGCGGCCGAGGATCCGGTGGGTGCCGATCAGCACGTCGACCTGGCCCGCGTTGAACGCCTTGACGACTGCCCGCTGCTCGGGCGCCGCCCGGAACCGCGAGACGTGGTCGACGGTCAGTGGCAGGTCGCGCATCCGCTCGGCGAAGTTGCCGTAGTGCTGCTGCGCGAGAATCGTCGTCGGGGCGAGGATCAGCACCTGCTTGCCGTCCGACGCCGCCTTGACCGCCGCCCGCAGCGCGACCTCGGTCTTGCCGAAGCCG
>JBQGEK010000108.1:0-29292 GCA_052039575.1 Patulibacter sp.
TGGATCACGTCGGCGACGGCGGCGACCGCCTCGACGTCGCGCACGTCGGTCAGCTCGGTGACGATCGGCAGACCGGTCCGCTCCTTGGCCTCCTGCAGGATGTCGAGCCCCTCCTGTCCGAGGCCCTGGAAGCTGTACGGCGAGCTGCGCGGCTTGTACGCCCCGGCGCGGAAGAACTGGACCCCGGCCTCGAGCATCACGTCGGCGGTCGTCAGGGTCTGCTCGCGCGTCTCGACGGTGCACGGACCAGCGATCGTCGCGAAGGCGCCGCCGCCGATCCGTCGTCCGGCGATCTCCAGCGTCGAGTCGCGGCCGTGGGCGAGCTGGCGCGAGGCGAGCTTGTACGGCGTGGCCAGCGGCACGACGGCGTCGACACCCGGCTCGCGGGTGACGTCACCGAGCCGGTCGAAGTCGGCACGCTCGCCGATCACGCCGATCAGGGTGGCGCTGTCGCCGACGTTGACGTGCGGTCGGGCGCCGGCCAGGCCGACGCGGGAGACGATCTCGTGGACCTGGTCCTCGGTCGCCTCGGGATGCATCACGATCATCATGCGGGTGGGTCCTTCGGTGGCCCGCGGTGCGGGCGTCGTTGCGGTGGTCGTTCGGGGCGCGTCGCGGACGCTTGGTGCGACCGGTCAGCGGGGTGCCGTCCCGACGGCGGAGGGTGGGTCTTCCGGCAACCGATCGCTCCGTCCCCCGGGAAGGGACGGCGTTCGTCCCACGACCCGCGATGCGGTTACGGAACGACGACCGGGTGCCTAGCGAAATCGCCAGGTGTACCGCGGAAACGCGTTGAAGCGCGTTGCATCACGGCACGGGACGACGACCGGGGAATACTCGGCGGCGAGCAAGCTGGGTCGCGCGGCGGTCATCGACATCGACTGGTCCAGCGTAGCGCACGGGACCACCGCGATGGCGATCGTCTTCCGTGAGGAAGAGCCCACCGAAGTCTCATCACCGTCTCATCTGCGCGGCCTAGTCTCGGTGCCGTCCCGTACGCCGGACCATCCCGTCCGGCCCTTTCCCCGAGGAGCTCTCCCGTGTTCCGTCCCCGCACCACCATCGCCGCCGTGCTCGCCACCGCCACCGTCGCCGGCGGTGCTGTCGTCGCCGTCACGCCCGCCCTGGCCGACGACGACCTGACCCACGCCCAGGCGACCAAGGCCCGCAGCGCCGCGCTCAAGCAGGTCAGCGGCCGCGTGATCCAGATCGACGCCGACGACGACGATCGGACCCGCTACGAGGTCACCGTCCTGACCCGCGGCGGCAGCGCCCGCGAGGTCCATCTCGACGCGCGCTACCGGGTCCTGCGGACCGCCCGCGGCGACCGCGACGGGCTGACCTACTCGACCGCCGGCCGGGCCTCGAGCGCGGCGCTCAAGCGGGTGCGCGGGGTCGTGGTCGACATCGAGGTCGACGACGACGATCGCGCCCGCTACGAGGTCAAGGTGCTGACCCGCGGCGGCAGCGAGCGCGAGGTCCACCTGGACCGCAGCTTCCGCGTGGTGTCCAGCGACGACGACTGAGGCGCCTACTTCTCGGGGCCGGTCTGTCCGGCCCCGCGCTGGCTGAGCAGAGCGCGGGCGACGCGGCCGTCGGTGTCGTAGACGCTGGCGACCATCGCCTCGAGCAAACCGAGGCGGATCGCCGGTGCGTCGTCCTTCAGTCGGGCGAAGGCGTCCGCGTCGAGTACCAGCATCTCGACGTCTTCCTCGACCTCGATGTCGGTCGGGTGCGGTTGGTCGGCGACGAGGGCCAACCCCCCGAAGCTCATGCCGGGTGCGAGCGTGGCCAGCCGGTGCGTCGTTCCGTCGTGATCCTCGACGAGCAGCGTGACCTGGCCGGAGAGGATCAGGTGAAGACCGACCGGGTCGTCTCCACGGTGCGCGAGGGTCGTGCCCGCCTCTGCCGTCCGCGGCTTCATCAGCTGGCGAAGCTCGGTCCGCTGATCCGGGTCCAACCGCGACAGCAGCTGGTGCTCGTCCCACGGCTGGTTCTCGATCTGACACGCCTCCGTGCCGTACCGGGAGAGCAGCTCGTCCTCGCACCACTCGACGGCGAGATCGAGGCGCGAGAACCGCGGCGGCCACTCGTCGCCGTCGGTGGGAGCCGGGAGCACCTCGTCGGGATCGACGATCACGACCTCGCAGCCGGCGTCGCGCAGGAGCTGCCGCAGATCGCTGAGCATCCGACCGGCGACCCCCGCGACCTCGTCGACCCGACGGACGTCGACGACCAGCAGCTCGAGGTCGGTGCTGTTCTCCGCCACCTCGCGCACCACCGTCTCGACGGCGGCGAACCTCAGGTCTCCGTGGAGGGCGTAGATCCGCGCGCGGCGACCGTGGTCGCGCAGGACCTCGGCCTCTTCCTCGGTGCGGCGGCGCATCGACGGTCGCTCGATCAGATCCCACGCGGCGCGGATCGCCGAGCGCGCGCTGCGCGCCACGTGCAGGAAGTGCAGTTCGAGTTCCCGGGACACGCGCCGGCACGCCTCGACGCCGCGCACGCTGTTGCCGTGGGCGTCGAGCCGCGGGGAGAAGACCGCCACCCCGATCTGCCCGGGCAGCACGGCCATGATCCCGCCGCCGACGCCGCTCTTGGCCGGCATGCCGACGCCCGAGACCCAGTCGCCTGCCCCGTCGTACATCCCGCAGGTGGTCATCACGGAGAGCACCCGCTCGACCAGCTCGGGCGCGAGCACCTGATCTCCGGTCACCGGGTTCACGCCGCTGTTGGCCAACGTCGCGGCCATCATCGCCAGGTCACGGGCGTCGACCATCAGCGAGCACTGGCGGAAGTAGCGGTCGACGATCGGTTCCGGGTCCTCTTCGATAATTCCGACGGTCCGCAGCATGTAGCCGATTGCGCGGTTGCGGAACCCCGACTCGAGCTCGGAGCGCAGGAGCTCCTCGTCGACTTCCAGGTCGCGTCCGGCGAACGCGGAGTAGAACGCTCGAACCCGCTCGAACGTCTCGTCGTCCGAGTCGCCGGCAACCAGCGAGGCAGCCGTGATCGCGCCGGCGTTGATCATCGGGTTGCGCGGCCTCCCGGTGTCCGGCTCGAGGCTGATCTCGTTGAACGCGTCGCCCGAGGGCTCGACCCCGACCTTCTCGTCGACCCGATCGATCCCGCGGTCGGCGAGCGCGAGTCCGTAGGTGAACGGCTTCGAGATCGACTGGATCGAGAACGGAACGCGCGAGTCGCCCGCTTCGTAGCGGTACCCGTCGGTGCTCGCGATGCAGATCCCGAACCGGTCCGGGTCGGCGGATGCGAGCTCGGGGATGTAGCCGGCGACCTCGCCTTGCGTGTTGTCGATGCACTCCCCGAGGATCGATTCGATGTAGGACTGGACGACCGATTCCACCGTCGCAACCTATCGCGTGCCGATCGTCGTCCTCGACGGACGGCACGGCGACCAGGTCGTCGTACGGCACGCGATGCGTGCGGGACGTCGCTCTCGACGGGCGGGGCCGGCCGAGGACGACGCGCAGCGCTAGGCCAGCGCGCGACCGAGCGCGGCGAGTAGGCGGTCGTTGTCGGCCGGCGAGCCGTAGGTCACGCGGACGGCACCCGGGCGGCCGAGCGCTCCACCGGAACGGATCACGATCCCGTCCTCGCGCAGCGCGGCGATCACCTGCTGCTCGCGCTCTCCCGCGTCGTCACCGCCGGGGACGGGGAGGTCGAACCAGCAGAAGTTCGCCTCGGACTCGGCGGGCACGATCCCGAGCTTCGCGAGACCGTGGGCGATCTGGCCCCGCGACTCCCGCGCCTGGGCGATCCGCGCGGCGATCTCGCCGGGGTGCCGCAGCGCCTCGACCGCCGCAGCCTCGGCGGCGACGTTGACCACGAACGGCTGGCGGACCCGTTCGACGGCGGCGACCAGCTCGAGCGACGAGCAGAGCCCGTACCCGACGCGCAGCCCGGCGAGCCCGTAGATCTTCGAGAAGGTCCGCAGCAGCACGATCTGCGGGTGCTCCGAGAGCAGCGGGATCGAGTCCTCGGGACGGTACTGCTCCGCGAACTCGATGTACGCCTCGTCGAGCAGCACGACGACGTCCTCGGGCACCTTGGTCAGGAACTCGCGGATCGCCTCGAGGGGGACGCCGGTCGAGGTCGGGTTGTTCGGGTTGCAGACGATCACCAGACGGGTCTGGTCGGTGATCGCCGCCGCGATCGCGTCGAGGTCGTGGCGGTGGTCCGCGTCGAGCGGCACGCGGACGGCGGTCGCGCCGGACGCCGCCTCGAGGTGCGGATAGACCGAGAACGACGGCCAGGCGTAGACCAGCTCGGTACCCGGCTCGAGCAGCGCCTCTCCGAGCGCCAGCAGCACCTCGCACGAGCCGTTGCCGACCGCGATCCGCTTGGGATCGACGCCGGTCTGCTCGCCGAGCGCCTCGCGCAGCGGACGGTACGACGGGTCCGGGTAGCGGTTGGTCGCGGCCAGCGCGCGCGCGGCCGCCTCGACGACCTCCGGCAGCGGTGGGTCGGGGCATTCGTTGGACGCCAGCAGCGCGACGCCGTCGGGCAGGCTGTAGCCGCCGGCCGTCGGGTAGTACGGGATCTTCGCGGCGTTGGCGGTCAGCTTCAGCGGCACCGCGTCATCGTCCCACGTCCGCGCACCGGACGCCGGCTCGCGCGGCTACTGCGCGCTCTCGAGGTCGGCGCGCAGCGCCTTCGCCCGACCGAGGTAGACGTGGCGTGCGCGGTGCGACTCGTCCGCCGACTGGTAGTGCGCCATCACCCGAATGATCTTCGGCAGCGCACCCGGAACGTCGATCTCGACCGCGCACATCAACGGCACCTGGTCGAAGCCCATCTGACGCGCCGCGGCGGCCGGGAACGCGGCCTTCAGATCTGGTGTCGCGGTGAAGATGCAGCTGACCATGTCGTCCGGCGACAGGTCGTTGCGGTCGAGCAGCTCCCGCATCAGCTCGACGGTGCGCTCGCGGATCTCCTCCGCGTCGTCCTGCTCGACCGAGATCGCTCCGCGAAGGGCGTGCATCCGCATCGGCGCATGATCGCACCGCGGGCGACGATCCGTCGGCGTGGATCGTCTAGCGATCGTCCGGGCGGACGGCGGCCGCCCGCAGTGCTTGGATCTCCGAGGGCTCCAACACGCGGTACTCACCATCACGCAGCGCGCCGATCTCGAGCGGTCCGAGTTGGACCCGCCGCAGCGACCGCACCGGATGGCCGATCGCGTCGAACATTCGGCGGACCTGGCGCTTGCGACCCTCGCGCAGGGTCACCCGCAGCAGGCCGGGCGACGTCTGCTCGATCCCGGCCGGCAGCGTCAGCCCGTCTTCGAGCTCGATCCCCGCCCGCAGCGCCCGCAGGTCGTCCTCGCCGACGGGCCCGCCCGAGACCCGCACCGCGTACGTCTTGTGGACCTCGTAGCGCGGGTGCGTCAGCAGGTCGGCAAGCTCGCCGTCGTCGGTCAGCAGGATCAGGCCGGTGGTGTCGACGTCCAGCCGTCCGACCGGGTAGAGCCGCCGCTGCCCCGCGGGGACCAACTCGACGACCGTCCGCCGTCCGTGCGTGTCGGCCGCGGTCGACACGACGCCCGCGGGCTTGCTGACGAGGAAGACGACCGTGCTGTCGGCGACGCGCACCGACTGGCCGTCGACGCGGACGTCGTCGGCCGCCGTGACGTCACGGGCCGGGTCGGTCGCCAGCGCGCCGCCGACCGTCACGCGTCCGTCCCAGATGATCTGCTCGGATGCGCGACGCGAGGCGACGCCCGCGTGGGCGAGGAATTTCTGCAGGCGCATGGGCGGACAGCGGAGGATGGCAGACCGCGGGCGATCCGCTGCACGCCACCGGGATGGACGGTGCCGTGCAGCGCAGAGCCCGGTACGTGCCACGGTGCGCGGCGAGCACGATGCCGGCCCGGCGCACGAACGCCCGAAGCTCAGGAGTCCGCGGTGACCACGATCGGCAGGCTGACGCTGCGGCTGCCCCACCACAGGCGGTGGATCGCCGCCGGCGAGCCGGCGGGCGGGGTGGGCAGGGTCACCCGGAAACGACCCCGGTCGTCGGTCCTGGTGACGATCTCGCGGGTCTTCGGTCCGCAGATCGCGTCGCTGCGCAGGGTCAACGGCACCGCGCGCCGCGCGTCGCGGATCCGGCCGCTGACCACGACCCGGCCGTCGTCCTGGCGGGCGCCGTCGTCGGCCATGACCCGGCGGGTCGCCTTGAGCGCGCGGGAACGCGCCTCGTCCGCCACGACCAGCCGGTAGCGGGCGGTGCGGCGGGCGCGGTCGCTCTCGGGTGCCCGCACCGTCGCGTCGATCCGACCGTCGTCGGCGACCCGGGTCGACGCGATCCGACGACCGTTGCGCTCGATCCGGACCGCGTCGCCCGCCAGGCCGGTCGCGGCGACGCCGGACAACCGCAGTCGATCGCCGCTCGACGAGGTTGGGGAGATGCCGGCCAGCGTGACGAAGCGACGCGAGCACGGGGCGGGCGACGCCGGCGGTTGCGGGGCGGGCAGCAGCAGCGGCGGCGCCGCGAGCGGCGGGGTCGGCGGGTCGACCGGCGGACCGACCGGCGGGTCCACGGGCGGGTCGACCGGGGGATCGACCGGCTTCGTGCGCGCCTCGCCGGTCAGCTCCACCGGCGGCGAGGTCTCGGCGTTGTCGTCGACCGTCAGCTCGGCCGCGCGGCCGCCCAGCGCCGAGGGCGAGAACCGAACCCGCACCGCGCAGCTCTCGTCGGGTTGCAGGGTCTCGGCCCCGCATCCGTTGGACACGATCGCGAAGTCGTCCTCGTCGGCGCCGGCGAGGCCGATCCCCTCGATCCACAGCGGATTGCCGCCGTCGTTGGTCAGCGTGACGTCCTGCTCGCGGCTCTCGCCCTCGTCGACCGTGCCGAAGTCGCCGCCGCTCGCCCCTCGTTCGGTCGGCGGGACAAAGATCTCGGCCGAGGGCAAGCGCACGCCACCGTCTCCCGTACCCCCCGCGAGCAGCACCCGGCCATCGTCCAGCCGCGTGATCGAGGGCTGCGTCCGACGAACGCCGGACGAGTACGTCGAGGACCACGCCCCCGACGGCGCGGCGGTCGGGTCGTAGAGCGGCGTGGTCGGGCCGCCGTCCGCCGTCAACAGGAACCGTCCGTCGCGCAGCAGGGCGCCGAACGCGACGTTCCCCTGGAGACCGGTGGTCCCGGCGGGCGACCAGGTCCCGGTCGCCGGGTCGAAGCGCTCGGCCGTGGTCACGAAGCTGTCGACCAGGTTGATGCCGTTGGCCGCCAGCACCGTCCCGTCGGGGAGCAGGCTGCCGGCGAACTGGGTGCGGGCCGAGGCCATCGACGCGACCGGTGTCCACGAGTTCGCGACCGGATCGTAGATCTCACTCGACGCGGTCATGGTCGTCAGCGCCGTCGGACTCGTCGCGGCCCCGCCCGCGACGAGCACCCGGCCGTCGGCCAGACGGGTGGCCTGGTGGGTCGCGCGCGCCACCGCCATGGTCCCGGCCGGCGTCCACGTGCCGGTCGCCGGGTCGTAGATCTCGGCGGTCGCCGAGCCCTGCCGGTCGGTGTCGGACCCACCGGTGACGAGCACGCGGCCGTCGCCCAGCCGCGTGGCCACCTGGCCGCTGCGCGGCTCGATCATCGCCCCGGTCGCCGTCCAGGTGTTGGCCGCCGGGTCGTAGAGCTCGGCGTGGTTGGTGACCCCGGAAGCCGTTTGGCCGCCCGTGACCAGCACCCGGCCGTCGGCCATCGTGGTCACCGTGGCGTAGTGGCGCGGAACCAGCGGCGGCGCGGCCACGGTCCAGGTGCCCGTGCCCGGGTCGAAGAGGTCGGCGGCCGGTACCTCGCCCGAGCCGCTGAACCCGCTGACCGCCAGGACCCGGCCGTCGCTCAGCAGCGCGGCTCCGTGGGCGTTGCGGCCCGTCGGCATCGAGCCGGTTGGTTGCCAGCCCGAGGCGGCAGAGGCGGTTGCCGTCCACCCACCGAACACCGCCGGCGCGGCCACGATCACGACCACTGCCGCCTTCAACCCTGTACGCATGAGCGGCAATCTACCCGGTACTCACCGCGTGCCGTGCCGTTCCGACCCCGATGCGCCGATTCGGCGCAACGTCGCGCCGGGCGTTCGTCACGGACGACCGGGACCGGCCCTGCCATCATCCCCCTGTGGACCTGGACCTGTTGCGCAGCACCCTCGAGGAGCTCGGCCAGCCGCGCTTCCGGTTCGACCAGATCTGGAAGTGGACGTCGGAGGGCGCCCGCGGCTACGACGAGATGTCGAATCTGCCCGCCAAGCTGCGGGACGAGCTGACCACGCGCGTGCCGTTCTCGACGCTGACCGAGATCCGTCGCGCCGAGGCCTCGGACGGCACCGTCAAGCTGCTGCTGCAGACCCACGACGGCCGCCCGATCGAGACGGTCCTCATGCGGTACCGAGACGGGCGTCGCTCGATCTGCGTGTCGTCGCAGTCCGGCTGTCCGCTGACCTGCACCTTCTGCGCGACCGGCGCGATGAAGTTCGGCCGCAACCTGACCGCCTGGGAGATCCTCGACCAGGCGCTGGCGCTGCGGCGGATCGACAAGCTCGACCACTGCGTCTTCATGGGTATGGGCGAGCCGATGATGAACCTCGCAGGCGTGCTCGAGGTCTGCCGGCGGCTGCCGGACGTCGGGATCACCCACCGCCGGACCGGGATCTCCACCGTCGGCTGGGTCCCGGGAATCGACAAGCTGACCGAGAGCGACGTGCCGGTGCGGCTCGCGTGGTCGCTGCACTCCGCCGATCCGGACGTGCGGACGCAGATCATGCCGGTCAACGAGCGCTACTCGCTGGACGACGTCAAGGCCGCGTGCGACCGCTTCTACGAGAAGCGCCGCAAGATGATCTTCGTCGAGTACATCATGCTCGGCGGGGTCAACGACTCCGTGCAGCAGGCCCAGCTGCTGGCCGACCTGCTCGAGCCGTGGAAGTACAAGATCAACCTGATCCCGTACAACCCGACCGACTCGATCTACGACGGATCGGAGCGCGAGCAGATGGAGCGCTTCCGCCAGACGCTCGAGGACAACGGCTTCAACGCCACGATCCGCCTGATCCGCGGTCGCGACATCGACGCCGCCTGCGGCCAGCTGGCCGCCAAGGCCGCGGCCTGACGCCTACGGAGTTGCCCGCAGGAAGCTGAGCACCGCCAGCACCCGGCGGTGGTCGGACCCCGAAGCCGGCAGGTCGAGCTTGGAGAAGATGTTCGACACGTGCTTCTCGACCGCTCCGCCGCTGACCACCAGCGCCTCGGCGATCCCGCCGTTGGTCCGCCCCTCCGCCATCAGCGCCAGCACCTCGCGCTCGCGCGGCGTCAGCACCTCGAGCGCGTCGTCCTCGCTGCGGTCGCTGCGGTCGCGGACCAGCTCGGCGACGACCTCGCGGTCGAGCGCCGTTCCGCCCCCGGCAACCCGATGGACCGCGTCGAGGAACCCGCCGACGTCGCCGACTCGCTCCTTCAGCAGGTAGCCGATGCCCGCCCCACCGGCGGCCAGCAGCTCGGCGGTGTAGATCGGCTCGACGTACTGCGACAGCACCAGCACCGCCAGGTCCGGGTGGCTCTCGCGGGCCGCGATCGCCGCCCGCAGCCCCTCGTCGGTGAAGGTCGGCGGCAGCCGCACGTCGACGATCGCCAGGTCCGGCTTGTGCGCGTTCACGATCCGCCGGAGCCCCTCGCCGTCCTCCGACTGGGCGACGACCTCGACGTCGTTCTCGCGCAGCAGGGCGACGATGCCCTCCCGCAGCAACGCATGGTCCTCGGCGATCACGACACGCATGGCAGCTCCGCATGGATGGTGGTCCCGCCGCCCGGCGGGCTCTCGATGTTCAGGGTCCCGTCGAGCGCCTCGACCCGGCTGCGCAGACCGCTCAGCCCGCCGCCGGTCGCGACCGCGCCCCCGCGGCCGTCGTCGCGGACACTGACGTGCAGACGCTCGCCCTCGACGTGCAGCCGCACCGTGGCCGACGCCCCCGGGCTGTGCTTGACCACGTTGGTCAGCGACTCGGCCACGACGAAGTACGCCGCCGACTCGACCACCGGCAGCGGACGATCGACCAGGTCGGACTCGACCACGACCGACATCGGCGAGCGTCGCGCGAGCGCCTCGGCCGCGGCGCCCAGCCCGCGGTCGGCCAGCACCGGCGGAGCGATTCCCCGCGCCAGGTCGCGCAGCTCGGCGATCGCGGCGGACGCCTCGCTGCGCGCCTGCCGCACCAGCTCGACCGTCGCCGGGTCGTCGAGCGCCGCGAGCCGGTGCTCCGCCCGGCCCAGGTGCATGCTCAGCGCCACCAGCCGGGCCTGGGCGCCGTCGTGGAGGTCGCGCTCGATCCGCCGCAGCTCGGCGGCCTGGGCGTCGAGCGCTCCGCTGCGGGTCCGGGTCAGCACGTCGACCCGCTCCACCAGGTCGCGCTTGGTGCCCGGCAACAGCCGGCGGTAGCGGAAGACCGCGAGCACCGAGAAGACGAAGCCGAGCCCGGCCAGGGGCCAGACCGGCCAGAACGCCCCCGCGCCGGTCATCAGCCAGACGGCCAACACGACCGCCGCAAGCAGCACGCAGACGGCCATCCCCGCGCGGTAGACGGCCGCCGGGGACGGTGGGAACCGAGACCCCTCGCGACGCGAGATCTCGTAGACGACGTTGAGACCGACCGAGACCCCGAGGCCCAGCCAGACCCACCGCGGCCAGTAGTCGCCTCGGCCCGCCGCCCACCAGACGATGGTGACCAGCGACCCGAGCAGCACCGCGATCAGCGTGTGCACGGCGAGCGTCGAATCGTGCGCTTCGTCGTCGGTAGGGGGCTCGTCAACGGACATCGGCGTGGGTGGCCGGCGGCGGTGCCGGCACGGCCGCCTGATCCTCCCACGCCTCAACCGGTCGTGCCGTGGCCCGCGGCACCCGAAACCCGCGCTCGCCGAGCAACGTCACCGCGGCCGGCAGCGCGACGGCCCGGACGATGGTCGCGTCGAGCAGGATCGCCGCCGCCAGGCCGACCCCCATCATCTTCATGTCCACCAACCGCAGCATCGCGAAGATCGAGAAGACCGCGACCATCACGACCGCCGCGCTGGTGACCGTGCCGGCGGTCGCCGCGACCCCACGGGCCGCCGCGTCGCGCGGGCTCTGACCCGCCAACCGCTCCTCGCGGATCCGCTCGAGCACCAGGATGCTGTAGTCCATCGACAGACCGAAGAGGATCACGAAGGTGATCAACGGCAGCCAGGAGACGATCGTCCCGGTCGACGTGAACCCGAGCAGCGACTCCGCCCAGGTCGGCTGGAAGACCGCGGTCATCACACCGTAGGCCGCACCGATCGAGAGCAGGTTGAGGCCGACGACGGTCGCGACCAGCGCGGGCGAGCGGAAGACCGCGAGCAGCAGCACGCAGGCCAGGCCCAGCACCAGCCCGAGCACCAGCGGCAGCGCGCGGTTCATCGCGTCGACGAAGTCGAGCGACGCTGCGGCCTCGCCGCCAACCAGCACGGTGGCCCCCGGCTCGACTCGTTCCACGAGCCGCGGCAGCGCATCACGCAGGTCACGGACGGCGGCGCTCGCCTCGTCCGTTCCCGCCTCGGGCATCGGCACGGAGACCAGCGCGCTCCGCCCGTCGTCGGCGACCTCCACGTCGACCGCGCCGCGACTGCCGGTGATCCGTTCGGCCGCGCGACCGAGATCGGCGAGTGCGGCGCGTGCCCGGTCGCCGCCGAGGCGGTCGCCGGTCACCACCAGATCGGCGCTCGACGGCGCTCCGGGGAACGCCTGCTCGATCGCCTGCTGCGCCTGTACGACCGGCTCCTCGGGCGGCAGCGAGTGGATCCCGGTGTCGGCGAGCTTCATGCCCAGCGCGGGGGCGGCCAGCGCACCGAGGACGAGCGTCGCCACGACCAGGGCGATCCGCGGGCTCCCGGTGACGACGTTCGCGATCCGCGCCCATGCTCGCTCGGGGCTGCGCTCGCCGCCCCGACCACCGCTGGCGGTGCTCCGCCGCTCACGCCGCCGGCCGATCCGCCGGAGCCGCCCGCGGTCGATCCGGTCGCCGAGCAGCGCGAGCACCGCCGGCAGCACGGTCAGCGACCCCACCAGCGCGATCGCGCCGACCACGATCGTGCCGAGCGCCATCGAGGTGAAGCTCGGGATCCCGGTGACGAGCAGGCCGGCGAGGGCGACGATCACCGTCGCTCCGGAGACGAGGATCGCCCGGCCCACCGTCGCCGCCGCGACGTCGAGCGCCCGCTCCGCCGACAGGCCGCCGCCCGACCGACGCCGCAGTTCGCGCTCGCGCCGGACGTAGAACAGCGAATAGTCGACACCGACCGCGAGCCCGATCAGGACCACCAGCGCCGCGGTCGTCTCGCCCTGGGGTGCGATCTGCGAGACCACGCCGAGCGCGCCGAGCGCGCCCGCCACGGCGGTCACCCCGAGCAGCAGCGGCACCAGCGCCGCGACCAGCGCGCCGAAGGCGACCACCAGCACGATCAACGTGATCGGCACCGAGACCAACTCGGCCATCAGCAGGTCGTCACCGACGATCCGGTCGATCGTCTCGTCGACGCTGCCGGGGCCGACCTGGTGGATCGTCGTGTCGGGATGCGCGTCCCGAACGGCGTCGACCGCGGCGAGCACCGGCTCGACGCTGCTGCCGTCGCCATCGGGACCCTCGCGCAGGGTCGCCCGGATCAGCACCGTCCGTCCGTCGTCGCGCTGCAGCGATGCTCGGGTGCCCTGTTCCCACGGACCCTGGACCGCCTCCACGTCCGGCAGCGCGTCCAGCCGCCGCTCGACCGCGCGGGCCGCCGCAGCCGTGGGGGCGGCATCGTCGGAGCGGATCAGCACCGTCTCCACGTCCGGGCTGCCCAGTCCGGAGTCCTCGATCCGCTGCTCGGCGCGCCCGGAGTCGCCGACCCGGTCACCGCTGTTCAGCGCGTTCGTGCCCGTCGTCGCGCCCGCCGCGGTGCATCCGACGATCAGCAGTACCCACAGCAGGATCGTCAGCCTCGGCCGGCGGGCGGAGAGCCGAGCGGCGCGGCGTACGACGCCGGCCAGGCCGGTGCTCGCCGGCGGTCGGGATCCGGCGTCGGGAACGGGTCGAGACGGTCGTCGGGAGGACATGCCAGAACCGTCGCGCCCGGGCGCCGCCGTGTCGCTGCAGCGCGTCCCCGGTTGGCGCCGCGTCGCCCCCCGTTCCCGTGCGGGGCCTGCCCGGAGCCGCGCCCGGGGGATCTCCCCAGGGCGGATGGCGGTATCCACCGACGCCAGCAGCCGGTGGGGTGGTTGATAGCTTCCCCGCATGCCAGCCTCTCCCCCGGCCGCGGGTCCCCCCGACGCGGCCCCGGCGGTTCACGTCGACGGCCTGCTCAAGCGCTACGGCGACGTCGAAGCCGTCCGCGGAATCAGCTTCTCCGTCCCGCCCGGCGAGGTCTTCGGGCTGCTCGGCCACAACGGCGCCGGCAAGACCACGACGATCCGGATGCTGACCGGTCGCACCCCGCCGACCAGTGGAACCGCATCGGTCGGTGGTCACGACATCGTCGAGGCCCGCGAGCAGGCACGGTCGGTGCTGAACCTGGTCTTCGAGGATCAGAACCTCTACGAGCGCCTGACCGGCCGGGACAACCTGAAGCTGTTCGGCGACCTCTACGGGGTGCCCGCGGAGCGGACCGACGAGCTGCTGGAGCGGGTCGGGATCGCCAGCGCCGCCAAGCGCAAGGTCAAGACCTACTCGACCGGCATGAAGCAGCGGCTGCTGCTGGCGCGCGGACTGATCAACGACCCGCAGGTGCTGTTCCTCGACGAGCCGACCCGCGGTCTCGACCCGGTCTCGGCCCGCAACCTGCGCAGCATCGTGCGCGAGCTGCGCGACGCCGGCACGACCGTCGTCCTCACGACCCACGACATGGTCGAGGCCGACGAGCTCTGCGACCGAGTCGCGTTCCTCTCCGACGGGCAGATCATCGCGCTCGACACGCCGCGCGAGCTGAAGCTCGACGTCGGTGGGAACTCCGACCCCGATCATCCGATCCACCGGCGCCACGCACGGGTGCTGCTGACGGACCGCAGCGAGCGCACGGTCGCACTCGACGATCCCGAGCAGGCAGCCGAGCTCAACGCCTGGATCGCGAACCGACAGGTCCTGACGGTCCACAGCGACGAGCCGTCGCTGGCCGACGTCTTCGTCGCGCTCGCCGGACGGAGCCTCGACGAAGACCACCAGGACGAGCAGGAGGTCGCCCGATGAACCTCCAGCGCCTGCTCACCATCCTCCGCAAGGACCTGGTCGACGCGATCCGCGACGGCCGCGTGCTCGCGGTGATCCTGATCCCGATCGCGCTCGGGGTCTTCTACGGACTGATCTACCCCGACGAGGAGCCGCGCCCGAAGGCCACCGTCGTGGTCGTCGGCCAGTCGTCGGACGCCGAGCGGATCGCCAGCACGCTCCCGGAGGACGTCTCGAACGCGCTCGAGCTGACGATCGAGCGCGCGCCGGACGAGGCCAACGCCCGGACGACGGTGGCCGACGACGACGCTGACATCGCGATCATCGTGCCGGACGGCTACCTCGCGACCGCTGCCGCCGACGACCGCGCCCCGCCGCCGCTGCCGGCGTTCATCGGCACCCAGCCGTCTCCGAGCGCCCAGGCCGTCGCCAACCTGCTGCCGGCCACCGTCGACCGGCTGGCCGAGCGCCCGCCGGGCACCACGCTGGCCATCCAGGCAGTCGAGCCCGTGTCGCAATCCGCGTTCGACGCGCTCGGCATGCGGACCTTCTTCGTGATCGCCGCGGTCGTCATGCTGCTCGGGTTCATCGGCATGCTGGCGACCCCGATCATCCTCGCCGAGGAGATCGAGAAGCGGACGATCGAGGCGCTGCTGCTGGCGGCGCGCGGATCGGAGGTGCTGACCGCGAAGGCGCTCGTCGGACTGGTCTACTCGGCCGTCGCGTCGGCGATCACGATCCACGCCCCCGGGATCGTGATCGAGCGACCCGGGCTGTTCGTGCTCGGCGCCGCCGGGCTGGCGATCTCCGTCGTCGGCCTCGGGCTCGGCATGGCGTACCTGTTCCGCAGCGCCGACAAGCTCAACACCTGGGGCTGGGTCCTGCTGATGCCGCTGTTGATCCCGGCCTTCCTGGTCGGCATCGACGGCTCCCAGTGGGTCGACATCGTGGTCCAGGCGACCCCGACCGGCCAAGGCATGCGACTGATGGTCGACGGCGCGCTGAGCAGCGATGTCTTCGGCGGCGTGGGGCTGGCGCTCGCGGTCTTCGCGATCTGGGGCGGCGGCGGCATGCTGGTGCTCGGGCGGCTGTTGCAGACCCGCGGGTCGTGATCACGGCGGGGCGCTCCGTCGCACGGTGCGCCCCGCCCCGCTCGCACGTTCCTCCCTGCTCCGAAGGAGTGGTGCCGACCTACCCGCATGGGGGGTCATGGCACGACCGAGCGAAGCCCGTTACGGTCGGTAGGGATGACCGATTCCTTCCCCGTCCGTCACGTCGACGAGATCGAGGTGACTCTGCCGCAGGCCGAAGCCCGCGCCGCAGAGCTCGATCAGCACGAGGAGTGGTGTCAGCTGGCGACCCCCGGGGGCGTCCGCCGCGTCCGCTTCCACGACTACGACGTGATCTTCTCGATCGAGGGGCTCTACGAGCGGCTGTTCCGCGACGAGCTGCAGTGCACCTCGCCGACCGTCGTGCGCGAGCTGCTCGGCGATCAACTCAGCTCCGAGGACGTCGAGCCGTCGTCGCTGCGGATCCTCGACCTCGGGGCCGGCAACGGGATGGTCGCCGAGGAGCTGCAGGAGCTCGGCGCCGAGACGATCGTCGGCCTGGACATCCTGCCGGAGGCGCGGATGGCCGCCGAGCGCGACCGCCCCGGCGTCTACGACGACTACCACGTCGCCGACCTGACCGATCCCGGTGCCGGGGTCGATCAGGCACTGCGCGACGTCGACGCGTCGTGCCTGACGACGGTCGCAGCGCTCGGGTTCGGCGACATCCCGCCGCGGGCCTTCGCCAACGCGTTCGGCTACCTGGCCGACGACGGCTGGGTGGCGATGACGATCCGCGACGACTTCGTCACGCAGGGTGACGGATCCGGCTTCAGCCACCTGCTGCGGCGGATGAACGACGAGGGCGCGCTCGAGATCGTCACCGACCACCGCTACCAGCACCGTCTGGCGGTCAGCGGCGAGCCGCTCTTCTACCACGCCTACGTCGGCCGCAAGCGCGGCGCCGTCGAGGACGAGTGGATCGTCGACGCGGAGCTTGCCGCCGCCTGAGCACCGCCACCGCTGAGGCCGACCGGTCGAGGTCGAGCACCTCGAAGGTGCTCGGGGCCGGTCGGCGCTCGCCCCGGCTCAGCCGCGGCCGTGCGGCTCGTCCCAGTCGATGATCGGCCCCTGCGGGATGATCCGCGTCGGGTTGATGCTGGGGTGGGTGGTGAAGTAGTGCCGCTTGATGTGGTCGAAGCTGACCGTGTCGGCCACGCCCGGTTGCTGGTAGAGGTCGCGGGTGTAGCCCCAGAGGTGCTCGTAGTCGGCGATCCGCCGCAGGTTGCACTTGAAGTGGCTGACGTAGACCGGGTCGAACCGGACCAGCGTCATCAGCAACCGCCAGTCGGCCTCGGTGATCCGGTCACCGGTCAGGTAGCGCCGGGTCGCGAGCCGTTCCTCGAGCCAGTCGAGCGTCGCGAACAACTCGGTCACGGCCTCGTCGTAGGCGTCCTGCTTGCTCGCGAAGCCGGCGCGGTACACCCCGTTGTTGACCGACTCGTAGGTCCGCTCGTTGAGCTCGTCGATCTGCTGGCGCAGCTGCTCCGGGTAGAAGTCGACGTCGGGGTGCCGGGCGACCGCGTCGAACTCGGAGTTCAGCATCCGGATGATCTCGGACGACTCGTTGTTGACGATCCGGCCGGTCTCGGTGTCCCAGAGCACCGGCACCGTGACGCGCCCGTCGAACGCCGGGTCGGTGGCGTGGTACGCCTCGGACAGGAAGCTCCAGCCGTGCAGCGGGTCCGCCTCGGCGGGCGGCTGCGACTCGCCGCGGCGGAACGCCCAGCCGTCGTCGTCGCGGTACGGGTCGACGATCGTCAGCCCGATCGCGTCCTCGAGTCCCTTCAGCTTGCGGTAGAGCACCGCGCGGGACGCCCACGGACAGGCCAGCGACGCATAGAGGTGGTATCTCCCGGACACCGCCGGGAACCCGCTCGACCCGTCGGCGGTGACCTGCTCGCGGAACGCACTGGACTGGCGGCGGAACGCACCGCTTGACGACATCTCCTTGGTCCAGCTGGCGGCGGAGGGGGTTCCGCCGGACTCGTTGCTCATCTCTGCTCCGTGTAGTTGCCGGTGCAATTACCTTACGGGTTCGGCCGGCGGCTGTCCAGCCTCGACCGGCTGACCGACCAGCTGACCGCCCGCGCACTCACGCGCCAGGACCTCGCGACGCGGGTTGCGGATCCCCGCGAGCCCGATCAGGCCGCCGAGCAACAGCAGCGCCGCCGCGGATCCCATCGCCAACCGGTTCGCCTCGACCGACGCGTCGCGGACCGCGGCCGACACCACCGCGGCCTCGTCCGGCGGCACGCCATCGAGGTTCGGTGTCGCGAACGGGCTGTCGCGAACGTCCGCGACGACCGCCTGCGCCGCGGGGCCGAGCTGGGCGTCGCGCGTCCGGTCGTCGACCCCCGACGCGAAGCCCGACGCCACCGCCACCCCGACCGCGGCGATCCCGAGCAGGCCGGCGATCCGCGCAATCGCGTTGTTGACCCCCGACGCCGCACCGGCGTTGTCGCGGTCAGCGTCCGCCAGCACCGTCGCGGTCAGCGGCGCCACGGTGATCGCCAGGCCCAGGCCGAAGATCGTGATCGCCGGCAGCAGGTCGACCAGGTAGCTCGCCTCGGCGTCGACCCGCAGCAGCAACAGCAGGCCAGCCGCGCAGACCAACGGACCGATCCCCATGAACCAACGCGGCCCGAACCGGTCGGCCTGCCCCCCGAACCAGCCGGCTCCGACCAGCATCACGACCGTCACCGGCAGCATCGTCGCGCCGGCCTTCAGCGCGTCGTAGCCCGCGGTCTGCTGAAGGAAGATCACCAGGTAGAAGGTGAGCAGCGAGAGCCCCGCGTAGACCAGCAGCGTCTCGAGGTTGCCGAAGACGAAGTTGCGACGCGAGAACAGCTTCAGCGGGAGCATCGGATCGGCGGCGCGTCGCTCGTGGACGAGGAACGCCACGAAGATCACGGCCCCGCCGACCAGCCCGACCAGCACCTCCGGCGACCCCCAGCCGGACAGCGGCTGCTGGATCAGGCCGAAGGTGATGCCGCCCAGGCCGACCGCGCAGAGCGCGGCGCCGAGCAGGTCGAGCCGACGCTCGCGGCGTTCGGTCGTCGCCGGCACCGCCCGCAGGATCAACCAGACCGTCACCAGCACCAGCGGCACGTTGATCAGGAACACCCAACGCCACGACGCCGCGTCGACCAGCCACCCGCCGAGCAACGGACCGCCGGCGGCACCGAGGCCGGCCCAAGCCGTCCAGCGACCGATCGCCCGACTTCGCTCGTCGGGCCCGAAGGTCGCCACGATCACCGCCAGCGCCGCCGGGGTCAGCAGCGCGCCGGACACGCCCTGCAGCGCCCGTCCGATCACCAGCACCTCGATCGTCGGCGCGAACGCGCAGAGCACCGAGGTCGCGCCGAAGCCGATCACGCCGATCAGGAAGATCCGTCGCTCGCCGTAGACGTCGCCGAGCGACCCGGCGACCATCAGCAGCGAGCCGAGCGTCAGCAGGTAGGCGTTCGACGTCCACTGCTGCCCGGCGAGACCGCCACCGAGCTCGTCGCGGATCTGCGGCAGCGCGACGTTGACCGCCGAGCCGTCGACCATCACGATCGTCGAGCCGAGGATGCAGGCGAGCAGCGTCAGCCGCTTCATCCGGTCGTCGATCGTGGCCATGCGAACCTACCCCGCGACCCCGGAACGGTGTCCGAATCGGGATCCCGGCGTTCGAATCCGGGACACTCCGCCACCGGCATCCGCGGGTACCGCGGGAACCGGTCGTCCTGCTTCGACCGACCGCAGAGCGAGAACCGCGATCCGCGTGTGTTGCCGATCACGCGCTGGTGGGCGCAGACGTCGCAAAGTCCGAAGGTCGACGGCACGCCGCAAGTATGCCGTGCACGCGGCCCGAGACCCAGACCACGGACCGCTTGACCTCAAGTGCCCTTGAGCTTCTAGCCTCTCTCGGAACGATGAACGCGCCCCCCTCCTCGATCCACGCACCCCTGGGCCCCGATCGGCCGCTGCGTAGACTCGGATCGGTGAGAACGTTCCGTCGGCTGCTCGGATTTCTGCGGCCGTACCGCCGCCTGTGGACGTTCAGCTTCGTGCTCGCCCTGCTGGCGATGGGCGTCACCGTCCTCACCCCATGGTTGATCGGCCGCAGCATCGACCGGATCGAGGCCGGCGACCAGAGCGGCCTGGTCACGCTGACGAGCGCGATCGCCGCGCTCGGCCTCGGCCGGATGGCCCTGACGGTCGGGCGTCGCCTGGTCGCCGGCCGGGTCTCGCTCGGCGTCGAGCTCGACCTGCGTCAACGGCTCTACGACCACCTGCAGATGCTCGACATGGGGTTCTTCGACCGCTGGCAGACGGGACAGCTGATGTCGCGCGCCACGGTCGACCTGAGCTCCGTCCGGTTCTTCCTCGGCTACGGGGTGGTCTTCGTCGTCCAGGCGCTGCTGACGATCGTGCTGGCCGCGATCGCGATGCTGATCCAGCAACCGGTGCTGGCGCTGGTCGCCCTGGTCCCGGCCCCCGCGATCGTCGCCGTCGGCTACATCTACGGGACCCGCGGGCGCCCGGCCCAGCAGGACGCGCAGCAGGCCGTCGCCGAGCTCACGGCGGCCGCCGAGGAGTCGATCACCGGGATCCGCGTGGTCAAGGCGTTCGCCGCCGAGCAACGCCGCCAGGCGGCCTTCACGCGGGCGGTCGAGAACGCCTTCGGCAAGCAGCTGCGCGCCGTCCGGATCGACGCCTCGTTCCAGCCGTTCATGCAGTTCCTGCCCCAGCTGAGCCTGGCGATCGTGCTGCTGATCGGCGGTCGGATGGTCGTCAACGGCACGATCACGATCGGGGCGTTCACCGCGTTCTTCGTCTACGTGATGATGCTCGTCCAACCGCTGCGCTCGCTCGGCGTGATGCTCGGCCTGGCCCAACGCGCGACCGCGTCCGGGATGCGGCTGTTCGAGGTGCTCGACCGCGCTCCCGCGATCACCGCCCCGCCGGTCGACCAGCGTCAGGCGCTGCCCGCTGCCGCCGAGACCGATTCCGGTGCGGTCGGCGCGATCCGCTTCGAGCACGTCACGCTGCGCTACCCCGATCAGTCGCGCCCCGCGCTCGACGACGTCTCGCTCGAGATCGCCGCCGGCGAGCGGGTCGCGATCGTCGGCGAGACCGGGTCCGGCAAGACCGCCCTGGTCCAGCTGCTGCCCCGGCTCTACGACCCGACGGCGGGCCGCGTGCTCGTCGACGGGATCGACATCCGCCGGCTCGACCCGACCGCGCTGCGCCACGAGCTGGCCGTGGTCGACGACGACCCGTTCCTGTTCACCGCGACGATCGCCGAGAACATCGCCTACGCCGCGCCCGGCGCCACCCGCGACGAGATCCGCCGCGCCGCCGAGCAGGCCGAGGCCGCGTCGTTCGTCGAGGCGCTGCCCGACGGCTACGACACCGTGGTCGGCGAGCGCGGACTGACCCTGTCCGGTGGGCAGCGACAGCGGCTGGCGATCGCCCGCGCGATCCTCGCCGGGCCGGACCCGGAGATCGTGGCCGGGCGTGAGCTGCGGCCCCGCGGGCCGCGGATCCTGGTGCTCGACGACGCCACGTCGAACGTCGACGCGTCGACCGAGCAGCGGATCACCGCCCACCTTCAGACCGTGATGCGCGACCGCACCACGCTGGTGATCGCCCACCGGCTCTCGACGGTGCTGCTCGCCGACCGCGTGATCGTCCTCCACCAGGGACGAATCGCCGACGTCGGCCCCCACGCCGACCTGGTCGTGCGGTCGGCGCTGTACCGCGACGTCGTCACCTACGGGATGGCCGACCAGGTCTTCCTGACCCGTGAGGAGCGCCCGACGGAGGTCGACGCATGAACAGCTTCCTCGCCGACGTGCGGCGACGCCAGCGCGCGACCAAGGGGCGCAGCCGCCGGATCCGCAGCCTGTTCTCGATGTTGCGGCCGTACCGCCCGCAGCTGGCGCTGCTCGCGGTCGCCATGCTGCTCTCGACCGGCGCGCTGCTCGCCCCCGCCCCACTGGTCCAGCGGGCGATCGACGACGGGCTCTCCGCGGGCAACCTCGAGCGGCTGACCTGGCTGGTCGTCGGCTTCATCGTGATCTCGCTGGTCGGGCTCGGCGCGAGCATGGTGCTCGACCGGACCGTCGGCTGGCTCGGCGCTCGGCTGCTCAGCGACCTGCGCGAGCGGATCTTCCGCCACCTGCTGTCGATGCCGGTGGCGTTCCACGAGCGGCAGCGGGCCGGCGTGCTGGTCTCGCGGATGACCAACGACGTCGAGGCGCTCCAGCAGATGATCTCGTCGAGCCTGGTCACGCTGATCCGCTCGTTGCTGCTGCTGCTCGGGTCGATCGCGGTGCTGCTGTCGCTCGACGTCAAGCTGGCGCTGATCACCTTCACCACGATCCCGGTGCTGCTGCTCGGGTCGATCGCCTTCCGGCTGGCCTCGGTCGACGCGTTCGCCCGGACCCGCGAGACGATCGGGGCGATCACCGCCCAGCTCCAGGAGACCCTGTCCGGGGTCCGGATCGTCCGCTCGTACGGGCGCGAGGCCGGCCACATCGCCCGCTTCAACGCGCTCAACGACGACAACCGCGCCGCGAACATGAAGACGGTCTACCTGAACGCGGCGTACTTCCCCGCGGTCGAGTACCTGTCGACCGCGGCGATCGTGATCGTGCTGCTGGTCGGCGGCGGCGAGGCGATCGCCGGCGCGGTCACGATCGGCGTCCTGGTCGGCTTCGTCACGGCGCTGGACAACTTCTTCGGGCCGATCCAGGAGCTCTCCAACGTCTACACGACGTTCCAGTCCGGGATGGCGGCGCTCGACAAGATCGGCGGGCTGCTCGAGCAGGAGTCGACGCTGGTCGACCCCGACGACCCGCGCGAGCTGCCGGACCCGCTGCGCGGCGAGCTGCGCTTCGACCATGTCTCGTTCGCCTACGGGGCGCTGCCGACCGCCAGCAGCGACGGCGGACGAGCTCCGACCGAGGTGCTCCACGACATCGACCTGACGATTCCCGCCGGCGCCACGGTGGCGCTGGTCGGCACCACCGGCGCCGGCAAGTCGACGTTGGCCAAGCTGGCGATCCGGTTCATCGACCCGGTCCGCGGCCGCGTGCTGCTCGACGGCGTCGACCTGCGCGACCTGCGCCAGAACGACCTGCGCAACCGGATGGGGATCGTGCCGCAGGAGAGCTTCCTGTTCAGCGGCTCGGTCGCCGACAACATCGCCTTCGGCCGCGCCGGGGCGACGCGCGAGGACGTCGAGCAGGCGCTCAAGCAGATCGGCGCCCGCGAGGTGATCGAGGGTCTGCCCCACGGCCTCGACACCGAGGTCGGCGAGCGCGGATCGAGCCTCTCGGCCGGTCAGCGGCAGCTGGTCGCCTTCGCCCGGGCGCTGATCGCCGGGGAGGTCGGCGCGGGACCGGAGGGGGTGGCAAGCGGGCCTTCCATCTTGGTGCTTGACGAGGCCACCGCCAACGTCGACCTGCGCACCGAGCGGCGGATCGAGGAGGCGCTGACGACGCTGCTGGCGGGTCGCACCGCGATCGTGATCGCCCACCGCCTGTCGACGATCCGCGCCGCGGACATGATCGTCGTCGTCGCGGACGGCCGCGTCGCCGAGCACGGGACGCACGAAGAGTTGCTGGCCCTCGACGGCCTGTACGGCAAGCTGCACCGAGACTGGCAGCACGGGACCGAGGCGTCCCCCGTACCCTGAGTCCGACCGGTCCGTCGCGCGGCAGCGACGGACCGCAGCGGACGCGGCGGACGAATCCTCGGGCCGACCGCAACCATGCCGACGACCACGGGTTCCCTTTCATGATGCATCTTCGTCACGCGACCGCACCCCTGGCGACCATGGCCGTACTCGCCGCCGGAGCCCTCGCGGTACCGGCCGCAGCCGGCGCCAACACCGGGGGCGCTGCTCCGACCACCACGGTCACCGAGCCAGCCGAAACGGCCGAGACCACCACCACGACGACCGCTTCGACACCGCGGGCCACCGGCTACGTCCGACTCCGGGGCGGCAGCGGCCTGCGGGTCCGGCGCACGCCCGAGCGGGCGAGCTACGTCGGCACCGTCCGGCGCAACCAGGCGGTCCGGATCCTCTGCCAGGTCAACGCCGGCGTCGCATCGGGGCAGTACGGCCACTCCCGGATCTGGAACCGGATCCGGCTGTCCAACGGCCGCACCGGCTACGTCGCCGACGCCTCGATCGAGGTGACGAAGACCGCACTCGTCGCGCCGTACTGCGGCTGGCCCAACCCCGGCCGGCCCGCGTCGGACAACCCGCAGCAGGGTCGCTGCTCGTCGGTCGCGACCGTGCCGCTGGTCAGCGGCCCGGCCAACCGTGCCGAGTTCGTCCGGCAGGCCGGCCCGCTGGCCCGGTCGTCGTCCGCCCGCACGGGTGTCCCCGCGTCCGTGACGCTCGCCCAGGCGATCCTCGAGTCGGCGTCCGGCACGCTGACCGCCGGGGCCAACAACTACTTCGGGATCAAGGCCCGCACCGTCGACGCCAAGAGCGGCATCTTCCGCTGGGAGTCGACGGCCGTCGGTTGCGTCCACAAGCCGACCTACGAGTCCGAGGGCCGGCGCCTGGTGCGCCAGATCGGCCAGTTCCGGATGTACCCCGGGATGCAGGAGTCGTTCTACGACCACGGCATGTTCCTCCGCGAGAACAGCCGCTATGCCCCCGCGTTCAAGCACTCGAACCACCCGGCCAACTTCGCCCGCGCGATCGCCCGCGCCGGCTACGCGACCGACCCGAGCTACGCGAACCTGCTGATCCGCCTGATCAACAACAAGTCGCTGCCGCTGACGCCCTACGACCGGTAGGGCGAGAAGTCGACCCGGGTCCGATCCCAGGCCCGACCGGATCCGAGTGACGTTTTGTGCTCTCCGGCGCGGGTACGGAGGAGGCGTGCGCACGAACCGCGTGACGCCCGCCTCGGGTCCAATCCGATCCGGCCCCGGGACACATCGAGTCGTGCCGATCCGCACGCCCGCGTCGCACGGATCGGCACGTTCGATCCGTCGGCTGGTCTCAAGCCCGTTCAGGGCCTAGGGTCAGTGCATGGCTTGGAAGGTCGTTATCGCAGGCGGCGGCTTCGGTGGGTTCGAGGCCGCCCGCAAGCTGGAGCGGCTGCTGCCGCGGCATAGCGCGCAGGTGACGCTGGTCTCCGTCCAGATCTTCCTGCTCTACACGCCGCTGCTGCCGGGTGCGGCCGCCGGGACGCTCGAACCGCGTCATGCGGTCGTCCCGCTGCGTGAGCAGCTGCGTGACACCGATCTGCGGCTCGGGTCGATCACCGGCGCCGATCCCACCCGCAAGGTCGTCCAGCTGACCACCGGCGACGGACGTGAGCAGGAGCTCGAGTACGACCAGCTGATCGTCGCGGTCGGGTCGGTCGCCCGCACGCTGCCGATCCCCGGGCTGGCCGAGCACGCGCTCGGGATGAAGACGCTGCCCGAGGCGATCGCGCTGCGCAACCGGCTGCTGCAGAGCCTGGAGATCGCCGAGGGGATCGACCACCCGGCCGACCGCGAGGCGTGGTTGACCTTCGTCTTCGTCGGCGCCGGCTACGCCGGGCTCGAGGGCTTGGCCGAGCTGCAGGACTTCGCGACCGACGTGCTCGACGGCTACCCGCGCTGCCGGCTGCAGGGCGTGCGGTTCATCCTCGTCGAGGCACAGGAACGGGTGATGCCGGAGGTCCCCGAGTCGCTGGCCGACTTCACGATCGAGGAGCTGCGCGCGCGGGGCATCGAGGTCCGCACCAGCACCACGATCGACGCGCTGACCGCCGAGACGGCGACGCTCTCGACCCGGCGTAGAGACGACAAGGTCGAGCAGGTCGTGCGGGCCCGCACGGTGGTCTGGACGGCCGGCGTGAAGCCGAGCCCGGTGGTCAAGCGGCTCGGCCTGCCGCTCGATGAGCGCAGCGGCCGGATCGTGGTCGACCGGACCCTCAAGGTGCCCGATGCCGACGGGGTCTGGGCGATCGGCGACGCCGCACATGTGCCGGATCCGCGCGACCTCGATCGACCCGCGCCGCCGACCGCGCAGCACGCGATCCGCCAGGGCCGCACGGTCGCCCACAACATCGTCGCGGCGCTCTCGGGCGGAGCGCCGCGGACCTTCCGCTACAAGACGCTCGGCGTCTTCGTCGACCTCGGCCACGGCAAGGCGGTCGCGTCGACGCTCGGGATCCGCTGGCGCGGTGTGCCGGCCTGGTTCCTGGCCCGGACCTACCACCTGGCGTCGATGCCGGGCCTGACCCGCAAGATCCGGCTGATCGCGGACTGGACCGTCGGCCTGTTCTTCGGCCGCGACGGCGCCGAGCTCGGCCGCCTCGGTCACCCCGGCCGGCTGGACACCCCCGACCGGATCGCCGCGGCGCGTAGCGAGACCACTGACGGCGACGCGAGGGGCTAGCTGCTAGCGGGCTCGGTGAGGGATCGACGCCGTCATCCCCCGGCACCCTCGAGCTTGGGCTCGGACCTCTTTCGCTGCCACCACCGGCGACCCGTCTCGATCCAGAGCACCGCGGTAACGATGATGATCGTCGCCGTCCACTCCCACGGCTGCTGGTAGCCGCCGTCGACTTCGACGATGTCGCGCACGGTGATGCCGATGCTCACCCCGAGAAGGGCCAACGGAGCGACCTGATCAATCACGGCCGCCGCGACGCGGTTCGAGCACCAGCCAGCGACCGTAGGGAGCACCGCGGCCACCGCGGCGATCAGGAGGACGACATACGGATCGCTCGGTCCGTCAACCCGGTTGCCCACGAAGGACCCGATCAGCACGACGCCTATGAACGTCGCGAAGGGCGTACAGGGGTGGTGCGTGATCCGGCTCATCGGCCTCGTTTCGGATGATCGACGGCGAAGTCCAGCAGCTTCGTCCGCGCAGAGTCTGATCCGGGTGCGTCCTTGGCGCCACAGCCGATGTCACGAGAACTGGGCGCCGCTACGACCCTCCGGAACGCGAAACGCCGCCCCGGGGGCGGCGTTTCAGAAGCTGCGGGACAAGGACTCGAACCTTGAATGCCGGTACCAGAAACCGGTGTGTTGCCAATTACACCATCCCGCAAAGGCGCTGCAACCAGCGCGGCAACCGGCGGAATATTAGCGATCTTCGCTGCGGCATGCGGCGCCGCGCAGACGACCCGTCGAGTCGCCGGATCGGCGGGACCAGGGGGCACGTCCCCCGCGTTCCGGCCTAGCGCCCTTCGGGGATCGGCGGGGCGAAGATCCCGGTGATCCCGGCCTCGAGGCCCGGGTCGAGCACGACCAGCACCTCGTCGCCGGCCTGGATCAGGGTGTCGCCCTTGGGCACGAACCCCGCTCCTTCGCGCAGCACCGAGATCACCAGCGAGCCCTCGGGCATCGCGATCTCGGAAACCCGGCGGCCCGCGGCGATCGACCCCGGCGAGACCTCGACCTCGACGATCTCCAGCCGCTCCGCATGCAGGTCGAGCAGGTGCACCAGCCCGAAGCTCGGTACCTCGTGCTCGATCAGCCGCAGGATCAGGTCGGTGGCGGAGACCGCCGGAGCCACGTCGAGCAGGTCGAACAGCGGCCGGTTGCGCGGGTTGTTGACCCGGGCGATCGTCCGGTGGATCGCGTACTTCTGGCGCGCGACCTGGCAGATCAGAATGTTGTCCTCGTCGTCGCCGGTGACCGCCACCACCAACTCAGCACGCTGGATCCCAGCCCGCTCCATCACCCACATCTCGGTGCCGTCCCCGTACTGGACGGCGTGCTCGAGCTGCTCCTCGATCATCAGGTAGCGGCGGCGACTCTGCTCGACCAGCGTGACCTCGTGGCCCTTCTCGATCAACTCGCGCGCCAGGTTCGCCCCGACCTTGCCACCGCCGACGATCACCGCGTACATCAGACGGCCTCGTTGATCGCCGCTTCGAACAGCCCGATCGCGTGCATCGTCGGGCAGACCGTCCGCACGCCCTGCTCCGCGTACCAGGTGGCGCGCGCCGGATCCATCACCCGCGCGATCACCGTCTTGACCCCGAACTGCTTCATCGCCAGCTGGGCGATCACCAGGTTGGTGTTGTCGCCCGAGGTCGACGCGACGAAGACGGCCGCCCGTTCGATCCCGGCCTCGATCAGCGCGTCGACCTCGATCCCCTGGCCGATCGTGAACTGGCCGCCGGCCTCCTCCCAGCTGATCTCGAGGCCGGCGTCGAGCCGCTCGTGGCTCAGCGGGTCCTCGTCGAGGACCGAGACCTCATGGCCCTGCGCCAGCATCGACTGCGCCACTGCCGCGCCGACGCGCCCGGCTCCCACGATCAGCACGAACATACGCGCGGCACTGTAGCGGGCGGGTACGTCGTCCTCGGCATCACAGGTTGCGCAGCCACTGCTCGTCCTCGTCGGTCAGGATGTCAGCCTCGGCCAGCTCGTCCTCGGCGGCGCGGCGGCGGATCACGGCGTCAGTCTCCGCGAGCGACGGCGCGGTCAGGATCACCTGGCACGGCGCCTTCGCGATCACGTAGCGCGCGGCGTCGTTCAGCACGAAGCCGCGTCCGCCCGGTGCCCCCAGCGTCGCGCCCGATCGACTGCGCCGGGTGCTGGCCGACGGCGGCGGGGCGACCATCACGATCGCCTCGCAGCCACGCCGCTTGGCCTCCTGAACGATCGCCTGGCCCACCGAGCGCGCGCGAACCGCCGAGGTGGCGACCCGCACGCCTTCGTACTCCTCGCCGACGGCACGCGCGCGGGCGAGCGCGGCGCGGGCGAGATCACGCCGCGCATCCGAGATCGGACCGTCGATCGGCTGCGCCATCGGCAGCACGTGGACCCAGACCGCCTCGATCACCGCGTGCCCGTCGAGCGGATCGGTCTCGTCGTCGCCTCCGGCCAGCCGGCCCGCGGTCTGGACCACGTCGTCGTCGAGCCCGCTGCCGAGCAACGGCACCAGGATCGACCGGTAGTGGTCGGCCGCCCGCTCCCCGCGCAGGGCTTGCTCGGGCACCGTGATCCTCCCTCGGATCGGCAAGCCGTGGTAGCGCCGGTAGATCACGTAGCCGACCAGTCCGACCGCCAGCCAGGCGAACCCGACCATCCGCGCCGCGGGGTGCGAGATCACGACCGAGACCCAGACCGCAGCGCTGAGCGCTGCCCCGACCACCGCGGGGATCGGCAGCAGGCCGCCGCGGAAGCGCACGTTGCCCGGGATCACGTACGGACGGCGGGCGTTCGGCTCGACGTAGCGCAGCCGGATCACCGCCACGTGGGCGATCGTGGTCGCCAGCATCACGCCGAACGCCATCGCGCCGACCAGGAACTCCAAGTCGCGCAGCGCCATCAGGCCGACCGCCACTCCGGCAACCACGATCAGCACCAGGCGCGGCGTGCCGTGGACCGGATGCAGACGGCTCAGGCGGGTCGGCAGCTGGCGGTGCAGCGAGAGCTGGACGGTGATCCGCCCGGCGCTGCCGAGCGAGGCCAGTGCCATCCCGATCAGCGTCGTCGCGGCCACCGCTCCGACGACCACCGACAGCGCATCGACGGCGGACGAGTCGCCGAGCTGGTCGACGATCCCGAGCACCGGCGCGTCGATCCAGCGGTCCCCGAGCGCGGTCATGCCGTCCTCCACCGGCAGCGCCATCAGGCCGACGACGGCGACGCCGCCGTAGAGCAGCAGCATCAACATCGGCAGGGTGCGCACCAGCCGCCGGAGGTCGCGCCGCCCGATCGGCACGTCGCCGGCCAGCGCCGCCGCCGACTCGAGCCCGACCACGGCGAGCATCGTCACGCCCAGAGCGAACGTCACGCCCTGCCAATCCGGGCTCGTTCCCCAGTCGATCGAGTCGGTTAGGGCGCCCGGGTCGAACAGCAGCACGAGGCCCAGCGCGATCACCGCTGCCTGCAGCAGCACGTCGACCACCACCGTCAGCCGCAGCCGTCGGACAGCGAACGCCAGGCCACCGATCCCTCCGCGGATCGCACGGCGGGCGACGGCGA
>JBQGEK010000109.1:0-29323 GCA_052039575.1 Patulibacter sp.
CGCTCCACGATTGCCACGACGCCTTGACCACCCGCGGCGCAGATCGAGATCAAGCCGCGGCCCGAGCCCTTCTCCGCCAGCTGCTTGGCCAGGCCGGCGACGATCCGACCGCCGGTCGCCGCGAACGGGTGGGCGGCGGCAAGCGAGCTGCCGTTGACGTTGAGCTTGCTGCGGTCGATCGCGCCGAGCGGCTTGTCGCGACCGAGCTTGATCTTGTTGAAGGTCGGGTCCTCCCACGCCTTCAGCGTCGAGAGCACCTGGGCGGCGAACGCCTCGTGGATCTCGAAGTAGTCGAAGTCGTCGAAGGTCAGGCCGTTGCGGTCGAGCAGCCGCGGCACGGCGTAGGCCGGCGCCATCAGCAGCCCCTCCTCGCCGTTGACGTACGGAACCGCGGCCGTCTCCGCGTCGGTGAAGTACGCCAGCACCGGCAGGTCGTGGGCCTTCGCCCACTCCTCACTGGCCAGCAGCACCGTCGAGGCGCCGTCGGACAGCGGGGTCGAGTTGGCGGCGGTCATCGTGCCCTCGGGGCCGCCGAAGACGGGCTTCAGCTTGGCCAGCTTCTCGAGGCTGGAATCGGGGCGCAGATTCTGGTCGCGCTCGAGGCCGCCGAACGGGGTGATCAGGTCGTCGAGGAAGCCGCGCTCGTAGGCGGCGGCCAGGTTGTGATGGCTCGCGACGGCCAGCTCGTCCTGGGCCTCGCGGGTGATCCCCCACTCCTTGGCGGTGATCGCCTGGTGCTCGCCCATCGACAAGCCGGTCCGCGGTTCGCCGTTGCGCGGGATGTCCAGCCCGATGTCTCCGGGACGGATCTGCAGCAGCGCCTTGATCCGGTCGGCGTTCGTCTTCTTGGTGTTGACGTTGACGAGCTTCTTGCGGAGCTTGTCGCTGACGGCGAGCGGCGCGTCGGACGTGGTGTCCACGCCGCCGGCGACGCCGGAGTCGATCTGGCCGAGCGCGATCTTGTTGGCGATGTAGATCGCGGCCTGCAGGCCGGTGCCGCACGCCTGCTGCAGGTCGACGGCCGGCGTGGCCTTCGACAGCTTGCTGCCGAGCACGACCTCACGGACCATGTTGAAGTCCCGGCTGTGCTTGAGCACCGCGCCCGCCGCGACCTCGCCGAGCTGCTCGTCCTGGAGACCGAACCGCTCGACCAGCCCGTCGAGCGCGGCCGCGAGCATGTCGCTGTTGGAGGCCTTGGCGTAGGGGCCGTTCGAGCGCGCGAACGGGATGCGGTTGCCGCCGATGATGGCGACGCGACGAACGGTGGCAGGCATGCAGGGCTCCGGGATTTCTTACCGCCGGTAGGACGGACGTGCACCTAGCCTATCGCGAATCGGACTCTCCTTCGCCCACGGTGTGTGCGAAACGGCACGGAGACGCCGCTGCGACGGGCGGCGACGAGCAGGCCGGGCGCGGTCGGGGGCTGGTCGGGATGCGGGAGAGCGACGCGCCCCATGGGAGCACATGCCTACCCGGGACCCCGCTGCCAACGCGTCGAGTTGCGCCGAACAGCCCGGCAGAACCCAACGCGTCGATCGGAGAGCTTGCTTGCCGTGGCGGATTATGCCACCATATCGTGGCTTCAATAACCACCGATTGGTGGCTAGAACTACCACCACGCGAGACCGATGAACCCGTTCCGCTTCGACGACCCCGTGCCCGAGGAACAGCAGATCGGCCGCGAGTCCGATCGCCGTCGACTCATCGAGCTCGCCGTCGAAGGACGAAACGCTCGGCTGGCGGCCCCCCGCCGCTTCGGCAAGACATCGCTCGTGCGGTCCGCCCTGCAACACGCGGAGGACGAGGGGCTCACGGCCGTCTACGTGAACTTCCTGGGCGTCGTCACCGTGCAGGACGTCGCCGAGCGGATCGACCGAGCGTACGGCAGCCAGCTCGAAGGGCCGCTCCGCAGCGCGTGGAAGGCGATGCAAGCCACCTTCTCCGCCGCACCGGGAGGGGCCGGACTCCAGGTGAGCACCACCAGCGCCAGTCCCCAACTGCTGGATCGCCTCGACGTGCCCCTGAGGATCGCCAAGAAGACCGGCGCCCGCGTCGTCGTGGCCTTCGACGAGTTCCAGGAGGTCGCCCGCGTCGGCGAGGCGCTACCCGGGGCATTCCGCTCGGTGATCGAGCAGCACGGCGACAACGTCGCCTACGTGTTCTGCGGATCGCAGCCGGGAATGATGCGGGAGCTGTTCGCCGACCAGAAGCACGCGTTCTTCGCCCAGGCCACCCCGATCGCCCTGGGGCGCTTGAACCCGGGCGACGTCGCCACTGCCGTGGCGCAGCGCTTCCACGACCACGACCGTGATCCGGGCGCGGCGCTCGACCTGATCATCGGCGTAGCCGCCGGGCATCCACAGCGGTCGATGTTGCTCGCCCACCACGTGTTCGCAGCCACCGAGCCCGGCGCGTCCACCACCGACGAGCATGCCGCCGCCGGCCTGGCCACGGCGCTTCGGCACGCCCAGGACGAGATTCGGAGCGCATGGGGAAGCTTCTCGGATACTCAGCGTCGGGTGATCTCCGTGGTGGCCGACGGCACGGTGCCGCTGCAGGGCAAGGACGCCAAGCACCGCTATGGAGTGATCCGCGGTTCGTCCACCTCGGCGGCCGCGCAGCGCCTGGTCGACCTCGGGCACTTGGAGGCCGACGAGACAGCTCCCAGCATGCACCGCGTCGTCGACCCGTTCTTCGCTCGATGGCTCCGTGACGACGGCAGCTGAGCCGCCCGTCCCCGAAGCTCGGTACGCGTGTCGCTCGGCCGAGCCGGCAACCAGCTTCCCCTCGGCGTCGAAGACTCGCCCTTCGCGAAATGCGTCGGTTCAGGCAGCGAGGGCCGGCGCTTCGGACGCCGGCACGAAGTGCTCGAACTCGAGCGTCGTGAAGTCCGGGGCCGGGGCCCCCTCTTCCTCGGCTACGCACTCCAAGTGAAACCGGGCGGCGCTTTCCGATTGCGACTTCGCTTCCGCGTACGTGTCAGCGCCTCCCACGAGCCCGGGCAGATCGGGCGACGAGAAATACCAGCAGTACGACTGCTCGTGCTGATGCAACATGCGAACGACGGTCATGAGCGTTACCTGCCCCTCTTAGAGACTAGGGCCAACGCATCCTCCACGTCCAGCCCGACCTGCACACAGAGCACATCGTGAACTGAGCCCGGGCCCAGCGTTCGCCCATCATGGAACGCCCACGAGATCGGTGGCAGCCCCGGAGCCTTCAACCGCTGATGCGAGCCCGAGCCCTTCCGCAGGCGGACGTACCCGAGGCGATCGATCACACGGCGGAGCTGCCGTGCCTTCATCTAGGGAAACCGCGGGTCGACCATCCGACCCGGAACGTCGCGCCCCGGGTCGTGCCGGCTCTAGGACCGATCGACAACGACTTCGTACCAATCCTGCACGAACCGATCGGCTACCGCCCGCCTACGGCTTCATGATCAGGAAGCTCGACGTCGCCGTCGCGATCAGCCGGTCGTCGGGATCGAGGATCTCGGCTTCGGCGAAGGCCACCCGGCTCCCCGGCTTGACGACCTTCCCTCGCGCGCGCACCTCGGCGCCGGCGTGCGCCATCCGCAGGTAGCTGACCTTGATCTCGAGCGAGGTGTAGCCGACGCCGGCCGGCAGCGTGGTGTGGACCGCGCAGCCGGCGACCGAGTCGAGCAACGTGCACATCAGGCCGCCGTGGACGATCCCGAGCGGGTTGTAGGTCGACTCGTCCGGAACGCAGCGGAACTCGATCCAACCCTCGCCGACGTCGCCGCCGTCGATCCCGATCAGCCGAGCGATCGGCGACGTCGGCAGCTGCCCGTCGATCATCGCCCGCATGTAGTCCAAGCCCGACATCTGCAGCCCGACGAGCGCTGTCGGCCGCGGGTCGTGCCAGCTCACGGCACGTGAGCGCTCGGGACCCCAGCTCGCGGGATCGCCAACCTGCGGGGGCAGCTCGGCGGCGTCGGCTTCGGACGGGGACGTGGACATCAGGGCGCTCCGGGAACGTGGTGTCGAGGACTTCGCTACCGACGGTAACAGATCACACCTTCTAGAACACAAGCGCTATTATCACCGGATGGGCCGCCGACGGGTACACGACCGCGACGCGATCCTCGACGCCGCGGAGGAGCTGTTCGCTGCGGGCGGTGTGCGCTCGGTGACCGTCCGCGCGCTGGCCGATCGCACCGGCGCGCCGAGCGGATCGCTGTATCACCTGTTCGGATCGCGCTCGGAGCTCCTCGCGCACATGTGGGTCCGCGCGGCACGGCGCTTCCTCGGCGTGCAACGAGCCGCGATCGACGCGGCATTGGGGCGCGAGGGCGACACCGCGATCGAGGCGACCGTGGTGGCATCCACGACCATCGCCGACATGACCGACGAGTGGCCCAACGCCGCCGCGGTGCTGCGGGGCCAGTCCCGCGACGCCCTGATCGGCCCTGCGTTGCCGGGACCGTTGCTCGCGGAGATCGAGCGCCTCGACGGCGCCCTGCTCGAGCAGCTCCGCCGGCTGGCCGACGCGCTCTGGCAGCGCACCGACCGAGCAGCCGTCGAGACCGTCGCCGCCTGCGTCGTCGACATCGCCGGTGCCCTCCTGCTCAACCCGCGCCCGCGGATCATCGACGAGCGTGCCGCCGTCCGGGCCGCGGTCGAAGGGGTGCTACGACAGGAGCCGTCCCGCTGACATCGGCGCGGCGGTCGCGGGCACTCGCGGAGCCGTCAGGTGAGGTTCGTCCGCACCGCTTGGAGCAGCTTGTCCGCGGCCTTGCCGTTCTTCCAGCCGTCCATCAGCGCCTTCGGGGCGTCGTCGAGCGCGCCGGACACGACTTCGATCGAGGCGCCGTCCGAGGACGGCTCGACGACCGCCACGTACTCCTGTCCCCACGAGAGCGCGGTCTTGCCGCTCGTGAACGACGCCCGTCGCGCCGCGTCGTCTGCCTCGATCAGCTCGAACTTGCCGGACCGCACCGTCTGGAGCAGGGCGTCGTAGAGCTCGTCCGGCGAGTTCGACACGGACAGGGACTTCGTCTTCGGGGCGCGCATGGGGACCTCGTGGGTGGGGAATCCGGCCGGCAGGAGTGGCTCCCACACATCGGTGCGGTCGGCAGTTCCGGCCGTCGTCGTCCCGGTACCCACTTCGACCGGCGTTCCCGCCCCAACAACCGACGGCGACCACCAGGGTCGCCGTCGAAGGGTGTGTGCGTCAGGACGTCGGCGCGGGTATCAGCGCGTCGGCGCCCTGGTGCTGCGGGTCGGTCAGTTGCGCCTCACCCCCGCCACCGTGACGTTGCGGCGCAGCGTCACGGTCTTGCCCGACGCCGGCCGGAACGCGACCCGCAGTGCCACCCGGACCGACCGGCCCTGCGAGAGCTGGCGACGCTGCGACGCGGTCAGCCGCAGCTGGGTCTTGATCGTCGCCGCGTCGGCCCGACGGATGTTCCGCGAGGCGTTGCGGATCCGCGGACCGGACACGCTCAGGCGTCCGGCGCCGATTCCGCCGACCCGCACCGTCACCGCGGTCCGCGTCGTCGACGACGACACCACCTGCGGCCGGCACCCGGCTGCGGTCGCCTGGATGTTGACCCGCTTGACCTTGCCGTTGTGCCCGGTGTATTCGATCCCGGTGCCCTTCGGCGCGCCACAGACGTTCGTGGTCGCCTTCAGGATGCCGTTCCGGCCGCTGTTGATCCGCAACTGGAAATCGCTGATCGGCACATCGGGGACGTCCACGAACGTCGTCACCAGATGTTGCCGGCCGACGCGCCCCGAGACCGAAGAGTCAGCCCAGACGTTGATGTTCACGCCCTGGCCCGAAAGCCGCATGTACAGCTTCGGCAACGTCGCGATCTGCTGGCCGCGGGCACCGGTCCGGAAGCCCTTGACGAAGAAGACCGGGCCGGAGACCGGCACGTCCAGCAGCGGCGTGTTCGCCGTCGCATGACCGATGATCGACTCCGCCGGGCAGCGGTGCGCTTCCGCGTCCGCCGGCTCGCAGAGCCCGCGTGCGTTGTTCGGATCCAGCGCCACCGCCAACGGCAACGTCGCCTCGACCTGCTTCAGGTTGGCGTCACCCGAAATCGTGCCCAGGTTGGCCTCGACACCCGGATGACGACCCTCGCGCATCTGCGTCGAATTCGTGAACGCCATCGACAGGTCGGGGTCGAGCCCGAGCCCACCGCAATCGCCGACCTGGAACCGGTTGACCACCGGCACCGACGCGCCGTTGGTCGCCTGCAGCGTCGCCCCGAGGCTCATCGGCTCGCACGAGGTCGGGTTGACCATGAAGCCGCCCTTGTCGATGTCGACCCGCAGCTTCTGCAGCTGGATCGGGATGCCCTGGAGGATCGTCGGCAGTGGGTCGCTGACGATCGTCACGTGGGCGTCCTTCGGATCCACGTAGATCCGCTGCCGGACCACGACCAGACCAAGGTCGATCGGACCGGCCTTGGCCGGGATCGCGACCCGCAGGCTGAACGGCGCGTCCTTGTACGGCCCCTCCAGGGTCACGGGCCCGGACAGCCAGAACGGGTTCGCCCCCGGACCAGCCGCCACGTGGGCGCTACCGACCTGGGTTCCGATGTTGCCCCGCAGGTTGGCGGTCAGCCCCGGCGGCAGCACCATCGAGAGCCCGTTGATCGCCGGCTGGCCGTCGGCCCGCGTCACGTCGAGCGCGAACGGCGAGGACGCGCCGGCCCGCGCGGTAAGCGCGCCGACTCCGATGCTCGGGGTGAACGCCCCGGCCCGGTGGCAGCCTGCGGTGATCTCGAACGTGTCGGTCAGGTTCGCGACCTGGCCGCCGTGCGACGTGAGTTGCGCTTCGGTCGTCTTCGGACCGCAGGTCGACGGGTTGGCGAGCACCGCTCGCGGTCCCGACTTGAACGACATCTGGATCCGGTTGGCGGGCAGCATCGGCTGGTCCGCGAACGTCGTCGTCAGCCGGCCGGTGACCGGGTCCGGGTCGATCTTGCCGGGGAGCTTCAACTGCACCCCGCCGCCCTCGACGAAGAGGAAGATCCGCAGCAGCTGGTCGGGCGTCTGGTTGCCCAGGTAGATCACACCGGTCAGATCCTCACTGAGCGGCGGGCTCTCGATCCGCACGGTGCCGATCTGCGAGCCCTTCGGGCAGGCGGGCTTCGCCAGCGATCCGACGCCCAGCTGCGCGTCGGTGCAGGCCTCGAGCCCATCCGACCCGGACGGCGACACGACCATCCCCTCGGGCAGCGTCACGACCGCGTCCTTGAGCGGCGGCGTGCTGAGCCCGGGTACCGCGTTGTTCTGCGGCACCTGGATGTCGACGTCGAGCCCGGTCGGCGCGGCCGCGGTGCGGTTGGTCGGCCGGGTGGTGATCCGCGGCTGGAACGACAGCTTGTCGCAGCCGGTGAACGCCGGAATCGTGGTCTCCGCGTGGTCGAACGCGGGATGACCCCAGGTGTTCGCCTTGATCGTGGCTCGCGTGGCAACGCCGCACTGGACCGGCGCGGTCATGAACGGGCGCTGCGTGATGCCGCTCGGCACACCGCCGGCCGGGTACGGAACGATCGCCGGTGCCGCGCTCGCGCGGGTACACGAGAACGCGTCGCACATGCGATCCCGTGCCAGGGTGTGCGCGGGATCGGTCGGAACACCCCAGAAGTCGAGCTTCACGCCGAGCACCGGCAACAGGTCCGGGGTGTTGCGCGTGGTCATCGTCAGGCCGTAGTCACCGTCCGACCGGACCGAAGCGGTGATCTGGACCAGCACGCCGGCGCTGCCGTTGAAGGCAAACTGCGCCACCGCGCCCTGGGGCGGCTCGATGTTGTAGATCGGGGTCGTGACCTCACCGAGCAGCGCGAGGAACTCGAGCGTCGCCTCGCCGATCTGGGTGTCGACCGGGCATTGCGGGAACCGGCTCGCCGCGCACTTCGGGAAGTTCTCGGGGTTCCCCACCAGACCGGGCGGCAGGTCGACTTCCACGTCCCGCACGTCGTCGACCGGGACCTCCATGGGCATGCCCCAGAACTGTCCCTGCCGGCTCTTGAACCGGAACTCGGTGAACACATCGGGGTGCCCACCAGCCTGCGAGTCCGAGACCGAGATCTTGAAGCTTCCGGGCACCAGACCCGGGTCCTCCGCCTGTGCGGGCACGGCCGCACCGAGCCCGATCACCGCGGCCAGGGCCAGCGCCCGGCCCAGGAACCGCATCCGTCGCGGTCGCTGCTGCGCCATCGTCATACGCCCTTCGGTCGTGTTCTGCATCGCGGCCACCGGCTCGACGAACGAGTCGGGGCGCTGATCGGTGCTTGCGCGCAGCATCAGCGCGCACCTCCCCCGGCGTTCGTCCGCGCGTTCGCCGCCCGGCGGAACGTCGCGGCCACGCGCACGGTCTGCGTCCGGCCGCCCGTGGGGGTGAACCGGACGGTCACGCGGGTTCGAACCGAGCCCTTGCTGCGCAACGTCCGGGCCGCCCGCTGGGTCAACCGCACCGGCACCCGGTAGGTCGTGGCCCGGGTCGCCCGGCGCGACTCACGCCGCAGACCCCAGCCCGAGGTCCGGATCGTGCCGCGAGCCGGCACCCGGACCGACACGGTCGTCCGCGTGCCCCGAGCCACCCGCGGTCGCGTGGCCCGAACACGGGCGGTCGACGCTGCCGCGCGCGGCTCCGCTGCCGGCACGACGTTGCCCGGCCCGAAGAACGACATGCTCGCCTGGCCCGGCAGCACCGGCTGCGGCGTCACCGGCCCCTGGCAGTCGTCGCCGCAATCTCCATCCGGCACCGGGGGCGGGAATCCACCGCCGACGCGAGAGACGTAGAGCTTGGTGTACACGTCGGTGATCCCCGGCAGGAGCGCCCCCCAGGACACGAAGTAGAGCCGCGACGCGTCCCACGACATCCCGCGGTACTCCGCGTTGCCGTTGACCGTGCCGGACGAGATCAGCGTGTGCACACCGTGCTGCCAGAGGTAGACGTCCGCATCCCCGTTGACGTCCACCGGCGAGATCGCCGAGGGGGTGTGGAAGGCGACTGCCGAGCCGTCGGCGGAGATGTAGGGCCGACGCACGTCGAGGTTGCCCCGCTGGAACGGCATCTCGCGCACCGGGACGCCGGCAGGCGGGCACGACACGCACGTCACGGTGCCGTCGACAGCGAACCGGTGGAACTGATTGGTGCCCCCGGTCCCGCGGCTGGTGAAGTCGATCGCGTTGCGGATCATCAGGGCGCTGCCGTCACGGCTCACCTCGGCGTCCAGCGACTGCCGATTGAACGCGTTGAGCGGCGCTGCCGCAATTTCCTGCTGCGACCCGTCGTGCCAGCGGATCAGGCGATCCCGCTGCGGGCCGTTGACGAAACTGTCCACCGCGAACCACACCGTCGAGCCATCGCCGGAGACGGCGATCGTCGGCTCACGGAGCGTCGAGCCCGAGGGCCCGCTGATCCGGGTCGTCTGGCCGCTCTCGTGGACGTACAGCTCGACGACGCCCGCGGAGCTGTCGGGGGTCAGCTTCGCGGTCGAGGTGAAGAACACCCGCGATGCATCGGGTGACATCCCGCGGAAGTTCGCTGCTCCGTCGGCCTCGCCCGGCGGCGGCTTGGTGATGTCCGTCGCGACCCCGTCGCTCCAGATGTAGAGGTGCGGGTGGACCGTCTGGGGCGGCGCCGATCCCGGCACGGTGCACTGCGCGTTCCGCACGATCACGCGACTGCCGTCCGCCGAGATGCCGTTCTGCAGCACCCCGGTGACGCCGCCGAACGTCGCGGTATAGCTGCCGCATGCGTGGACCCGAGGATCGTTGATCTCGACCGCGTCGTACCGTCCGGCGGGGTCGTTCCAGCGGTAGAGGCGCGATGCGCTGGTCGGGCCGTCGAGCGTCCCCGGATCCGCCGACAGGTAGACCTGCCGCACGTTCTCGTCGGTGCCGTAGAACTCGACAGGCTGCGCACCGCCGACGATTCCCGGGTTCGGGTACGTGAGCAGTGGCTTCACCGACTGACCGTCGGCATGCAAGTAGAAGCCGTTGGTCCGGGTACCGGGCGCAGGGCCGTCCGCGGCGCGTTCCCGCACGAGCTTCCTCGTCCCGTCGGCCGAGAGGCTCACCACCTCGACCTCGACACCAGCGTTGCGAGCCAAGGGCGCCCCGGACGTCCAACCAGCGGCCGACCGCGTTGCGCTTCGTAGACCACTGCTCAGCTGATCGCTTGCGAAGAACGCCCGGTCGACATCGGGCGACCCCCATGCTCTGAGAACCTGCAACCCGAGCGACTCCGCCGGCGAGATCAGCTCGATCCCGCGCTCCGCGGCCGCGGCACTGCCCGGCAGGGCTATCGCCATCGATGCCACGCCGGCGGTCGTCGCGAGGGCGAGGGTCCTCGATACGCGTCGACGCATCATCGGTTCCCTCCCGGCCCGAGATCGCCGCGCACGACGGCTCCATTCGCTTCCCCGCCATGGGGTTGCCCGGACCACGCAATGTCCCGGACTCTGATCATCACCACACGCTCTCCCTTCGGTTCCCATCGGCCGTGGGCCGTGGGTACTGCTCGCGCCGGAACGCTCGTACGCGCACTACGCACGCGAGCACTGTCCGAGGATCCAACCAGCGGGAGGGACGGCGAACTACTCCTCATTGGAACGTTCGCCTGGATACCCACGGTAGAAACGGGGTGCGCGCGGGCGCGTCCCGGACAGCGGTACCCACAAACGGAGCCGCAGGCTCCACGGCACTCGGGTCGTCGCCGTCGAGCCGAGAGCTCGCGCTGCTCGTGACATCTGGTGCCGTCGTTCTGATGCGCGAGCCTGGAACGACGAAGGGCCGACGCAAGCGCCGGCCCCGGGAGAACGTCGTGGAGTTCTGCGTCGTCAGCCGGTCAGTTGCGCTTCACCCCCTGAACGGTGACGTTGCGGCGCAGCGTCACCGACTTGCCCGTTGCGGGCCGGTAGGCGACGCGAACCGCGACACGAACGGAGCGTCCCTGCGAGAGCTGGCGGCGCTGCGTCGCCGTCAGTCGCAGGCTGGATCTGATCGTCGCTGCGTCCGCCGACCGGATCGTCCGACGGGTCGTGGCCACCCGCGGGCCCGAGAGGGTCAGGCGACCGGCGCCGATCCCGCCGACCCGCACCGACACCGCGGCCTGGGTCGACGACGAGGACACGACCTGCGGACGACACCCTGCCGCGGTCGCCTGGATCGTCCGCTTGGTGACGCGGCCGTTGTGGCCGGTGTACTCGATCCCGGTCCCCTTCGGCGCGCCGCAGACGTTGGCCGTCGCCTTGAGGATCCCGTTCCGGCCGCCGTTGATCCGCAGCCGGAAGTCGTCGATCGGAACGTCCGGCACGTCGACGAACGTCGTCACCAACCGCTGCCGGCCGATCGGGCCGGAGACCGACGAGTCGGCCCAGACGTCGATGCTGACCCCTTGACCCGACAACGTCATGAACAGCTTGGGCAACGTCGCAATCTGCTGTCCCTGCGCGCCCGTCCGGTACCCCTTGACGAAGAAGACCGGGCCGGAGACCGGCACGTCCAGCAGCGGCGTGTTCGCCGTCGCGTGACCGATGATCGACTCCGCCGGGCACTTCCCCGCCGTCGCATCCGCCGGCTCGCAGAGCCCGCGGGCGTTGTTCGGATCCAGCGCCACCGCCAACGGCAACGTCGCCTCGACCTGCTTCAGGTTGGCGTCACCCGAGATCGTGCCCAGGTTCGCCTGGACCCCCGGATGACGGCCCTCGCGCATCTGCGTCGAGTTCGTGAACGCCATCGACAGGCGGGGGTTCAGCGGCTTGGATCCGCACTCGCCGACCTGGAACCGCACGCTGCGCTCCTCCTCCACGCCGGTCACCGATCCGAGCACCGCCTGGATCACCTTCGGCTCGCACGACGTGGGGTTGACCATGAACCCGGGTGCGTCGATGTTGACGTCCATCCGCTGCATCCGCACCGGCACCCCGTTGACGACGGTCGGAATCGGATCGCTGACGACCCTGACGCTCGCATCGTTGCGGTCGACGTAGATCTTCTGCCGGACGACGACCTCACCCAGGTCGAACGGCCCGGCCACCGCCGGAACGACCACCCGCAGACTGAACGGCGCATCACCGTACGGGCCCTCCAGGTACACGCGACCCGCCATCGGATACGGCGTCGAACCCGGCCCCGCGAACGCGGTCACGCTGCCCACCTGCGTGTGCAGACGGCCCTTCAGCGTCGCCAACAGCCCCGTCGGCAGCTTCATCCGCAGGCTCGCCAGCGGCTGCTGGCCGTCCGGCTTGGTCACCGACAGCGACAGCGGCGACCGCGCCCCTGCGACCGGCAACGCCGTACCCGCTGTGAACGCCGGGGCGAAACCCAGCAACCCCGGTGCGCAGTCGACGCTGAACGACGAGTTCAGGTCCACCGACTGCCCGGACCACGAGGTCAGCGTCGAGACCGCCGTATGCGTCCCACAGCTCGACGGCGTCGCCAACGGCGCCCGCGGTCCCGCCATGAACCGCAGCTGCACCTCGGACACCGGGAGCTGCGGGTTGTTGTCGAACGTCGTCACCAGCTGACCGGTCGCCTTGTCGGCGCGGATCGAGCCGGGCAGGCGGATCTCGACGCCCCGCTCCTCGTGGCGCAGGATCATCGCGATCCGGAACAGCTCCCCCGACTCCGGGTCGGACGAGTTCTGCGACCGCACGAAGATCCCGCCCGTTAGGTCCCCGTCGATCGCCGGACTGGTGGCGCTGACGTCACCGATCCGCGACGCGTCGGGACAGGCGGCGTCCTCGCCGTCGACCCCGAGCCGCAGCTGCGCGTCAGTGCACGCGGTCAGCCCGTTCGCGCCCGCCGGATTGATCGTCATCCCCGGAGGCAGGGTCACCGTCGCCCGCTTCAGCGGCGGCGTGCCGATCCCGGTGGGGCTGTCGTTCTGCGGGAGCGACAGCCGCACGTCGAGACCAGACGGACTATCCGGCGCCGTCGTGGTCGGTGCCACGCTGATACCCGGGTTGAACGTCTGCTGCTCGCAGTTCGTGATCGGCGGCGACGTCGCCGTGATCTCCTCCCAGCGATCAGGGTTGTTCCACGACCGGGCGCGGAAGTGGGTAACCGGGGAGGTGCCATCACAGACGCTGGCGTTGCGGAGGAAGGCGCGCGGGGTGGCGCCGCTGGTTTGACCGCCGGGTTCGATCGGGAAACCCATGAACTCGGCGTATCCTCGGAGCGCGTCGTGACGCGGATCCGCAGGGACGCCCCACAACGTGACGTCGGACCGCACCAACGGGAACATCACGCTGATGTCGGGGATCGTCACGCGGATTCCGAAGTCGGTCTGACGGATGTCGCCGACGAGGTGCGTCGGGCCGAAGCCGAAGACGATGAACGAGAACTGCGCCACATCCCCCTTGCGCGGCTCCACGTTGTAGACCGGGTACTGGTGGAACTGGAGGCTCGTCTCGGGCGTCGTACCCAACATGTAGTCGCGCGCTCCGAACCAGAGCCGGATCGTTCCGACCTGACTCGAAGGCGGGCAGGGTATGTAGTCCGCTGCGGAACGGACGAACTCCTCGCGCTTGCAGCGCGGGGTGGCGTTGGGGTCACCGACCACACCGTTCGGCATGTCCACGACGACCTCACGGACGTTGTCGTCCGGCAACGTCTCGTAGATCTGCATGCCCCACAGCTCCCGCGGCGTCATCGTCGAGTTGAGTTCGAACCCCGAGCGCACCGAGAACGGCACCGCGCCGGCCCGGGTCTCGGGCCCGGTCACGACGCCGGCCGCGTTGGCCGCGTTGGACTCGGCGAAGGCACTGCCCGGCACGAAGCCGAACGCGGCGGACGCCGACGCCGGACCGAGCATCGCTGCCAGTCCGACCATCAGCATCGCGACAAGTGCGAGCAGCCGCCCGCGCACTGGGAAGCGGCCCCGCGCCGCGGTCCCATCGGAATCGTTCACGGCAGTGACGAGGTGCTTCTGCGGTGACATGGCTACCGTTCCTCGGTCGCGTTGTTGGCGGGGACGTGCGTGCGAGACGTCGCGGTCGACCGCGAGGCGGCCCTGGGGCGCTGGAAGGGCACCCGCACGGTGCGGGTGACCGCCGATCCGCTGAACGGCGCGTAGCGCACCGTCACGCGGACGGCGACCCGGCCGCTGCGCCGGTAGGTCCGCGTGGCGCGCTGATTCAGGCGCACCGCCATCCGGTACGTCCCGCTCTTGCGCGCGGTGCGGTAGGCGGTGCGGACCCCCGACCCGCGGACCCGCAACCCGCCTCGACCGTTGACGCGCACGCTGACGGTCCCCCGCGTCCCGCGGATCGTCCGGCGCGTCGGGGCGGTCACGCGCGGGGTTGACTCCGCCGGCCGCGTCGGAGATCCCGGCAGGTTGCCGCCACCCGTGAACCCCATCGACCCGGGTGCCGTCAACAGCGGCAACGGCCCGGCTGCCCCGGGACGACACGCGTCGCCGACGCAGGCTTGGTCGCTATCCGCCGGCGGGGGGAACCCGCCGCCGATCCGCGCCACGTATACATCCTGGTCGCCGCGATCGACGTCCTCAGCCACTAGCGACTCGTTGGTGAAGAAGAACACGTCGCGGGCATCCGGACTTATTCCGGCGAACCGCGAGTCGTAGGGATTCGTCCCCGAGGAGATCAGCCGCCGGTCACCATCGACATACTCGTAGACGTCGACCTTGCCGTTGGTATCGCGCGAAGCCAGCGCGTGGGCGGTCTCGAAGTACACTCGGCCGTCATCGGTGACGTGCCGATTCTGACCAAGGGACGCCGGTCGGCTACGGCCGTTGCGGCCGAAGCCGGTATCTGTCGCCGGAGCAGCATCAGGCGGGCAGGAGACGCAGGTGATCGAGCCGTCGGCAAGGCCGAAGAGCTTGATCTCCCCAGGGGTTCCGTCCACGAACGCGAACTGCGAGCCGTTCGGGCTGGAGCTCGCCACCGCACCGATCGCGGTGGAAGGGGCGTGTCTCCAGGTTCCGACCAGTCGCACCGCGCCTGCTTCGGTGACGTAGAGCTTCAGCACCACGCCGGAAGGGTCCGCGCCGGGCGCAAGGACTCCTCGGGCTACGAAGTAGACGCGAGAACCGTCGTCCGAGAATGCGATCCCGGCGTTCGGCTCGATCGCAGCCGCTGCGCTGGTGATCGACGGCGACAGGAACCGGGTATGGCCCTTGGTCGCTTCGCCACGGAGTACCGGGCCCAAGTCGTACTCGTAGAGTCCTCCCCCGGTGGTCGCGTCATCGGTCAGACGCTCGGTGGTGGCGAAGAAGACCCTGGAGCCGTCCTCGGTGGCCCCCATGTATCGCGGGGCGACTCGCGCGTCGGGGGTGGTGCGGCGAGACTCACTGAGCAGCACTGTCCGCCGATGGCCGACTCGGGCGTACAGCTGGCCACCACCCTCGACGATCCTGCAACCCGGAAGCGAGTCGTACGCCCCCTGCACGAAGACGATCACCTGACCGTCGACGGACACGGGGCTCGTGAGGCGATCGTCCCCTCCGGGGTTCGCGAGTGAGACCCCGCAGGCGCTCAGCGGTGAGCCGTCGTTCCGCACGTCAACGGGAATCGCCCGTCCGCCCGTCCGGTCGTAGAGTCCACTGCCGACCTGACGCACGGCGTCGTGCGTCGGCACGAGCTTCTCTCTCGTCGAAAAGACGATGTGCGAGAGATCTCCGCTCGCCCCGCTGAAGCCCGCCGGGTCGTCCGCGAACTTCGGCTGGTTGTTGTGGCTCTGCCAGAAGAAGCCACTGCGGTCGATCGGCCGGGTGTAGAGGTCGTCTCCTGCGTGGTCATCGGGATCGCAGTCCGACCGCGGAGCCTGCATCAGCGCGACCGAGAAGTCGCGGGCGAATGTCACCGGGGCGATGAACTCGCCTTGGCCGCTAGGGTCGGGGTTGCAGAAATCGGGGGTGATGTTGACCGACTCCCAGCCGTTCACGGTACGCGTCGAGACAACCTGCGCGTAGCTGCCGGAGATCGGGTCCGCGAGCGGCGTCACCAGCCCCCCGTAGAACCGGTCCCCGTCGAGCGATGGATATGCCGGGGTCGCGTTGTCGTTGGTCTGGATGTATCCGTACCGCCCCTTGTCCCCCGTGACCTGCTCGTACGCCCGACAGTCCGACAGGAAGGCCGACGCACCCACGCGGAGCTCCGCATTCGCGCAGTCGTCGGCCGAAGCCGCCGGCGCACCACCCAGCGCGAGCACGCTCGCACCGGCGACGGTCGCCGTGACCGTCGCGGCCCGCTTGCACCAGCGCGACCTCGCCGATCCCGGGGGCACGGATGCGCCGGAGACCACATGGCCGGGTGGGCACCCACGAGGTTGATGACCGTCCGGGCTACCCGAACGGCGCTTCGATCTCACTTGCAACACACGCACTCCTTCTCTCTCCCTCGCGGCGGAAGCCTCCGCTCGGACTATTCCGGGCGAGGACGCTCCACTGCGAGCATCAGTAGGGCGATGCAACCACGTGGTGTGTGCGGGGTCTACTCTTCACTGGAACGTTCGCAACCGACGCATATTGCGCACTGAAACGTTCCTTTCCGAGTGACTACCTAGGGGTACCTGGCAGTCCGAAGTACATGCGCCGGGTAGCCGCCCTCGCCGACGACCCGCTTGTCCAAGTCCACGTCGAAGGGCAACAGCCGATGCCAGGGCCGCCAGAAGGCCCGAGGGGCCGTCGGCGACTTGCCAACCCATTCGACGATCCCGACCTCGCGCAACGCGCAAGCGCCCGGGAGGGTGTTTCCCCGAGTCACCGCGCACCCGCAGATCTTCGTTCCCCCCGCCGACGTCGACTCGGCTCTCGCATTCGTCGACGATCTGCGCGCCGCGCCGCGCTTCCTGCCGGGCGACCGAGCCACGACACTGGTCGATCTTCGCCGCCCTCTGCCGCGAGGGGAGCGCCACCGGCAACCTCGTCCCGGACGCCTACATCGCCGCATCCGCGATCGAGCACGGCGCCACCGTGGTCACCTTCGACCGCGGCTTCGCCCGCTTCCCCGGCGTCCGCTGGGAAGAGCCGACGGCGCAAGCCTGACGATCAGAGATCCCACGGGTCGGGGTTCCGCATCGGCGGCGCATCCCGGTGACCGTCGAATGCTCCTGCCGCGTCGAGCCAGCGCGTGGCATCGTCCACGGTCTTCCACGGCACGGCGGCGGTGAACCGCTGCGCCCAGGCAAGCATGCGAACCACCGGCTGAGGGTTCTGGTTGTGCGTGAGCGCCGAGAGCCGACAGGTAGTTCTCGCGATACCCGGTGGGAATCACCAATCGGCACTCGCTCGAGGCCGAGAGCTCGGCGTTCGCCATCATCCGCGCGATTCGCCCGTTGCCGTCCGTGAACGGGTGGACTTCCGCGACGGCGAACATCATGATCGCCGCTCGCGCGAAACCCGCCGGAAGACCCTGGTAGATCTCGAACGCTCGATCCAACGTTCCCAAGACCTGATCGACGGAGACGAACGTCGTTGCGCCGGCGCGGTTGTCACGCACCTTCCACCGCCCGGGAAGCTTGTCGTTTCGTCCCTTCATCAGCACCCGGTGGCGAGCGAGCAACAGGTCGAGGAACTCCTCAACCGTTGACGGCGTCGCGCTCGCTGACGGAACGCCCGCGCGGTCCGCATCGAGGACGAGCCGAAACGTCGACGTGATGTCATGCGCGACCTGCGGGCGATGCGGCGGGACCCGGTCGCCGAACACGATCTCCTGCGCGTCTGCCACGGTGACCTCGGTGCCCTCGATGTAGTTCGAGAAGTACGCCTCGAAGAACGCGAACACTGCGGGATCGCCGGACATCGACAGCGACCGCGTCGGCGCGGTCGCGAGCAGCTCCTCGGCCAGGCGCTGGAACAGCGTGATCCGGTCCCGGTCCTTGTCGAAGGCTCGCCCGGCGCGCGAGGCACGAGCACTTTCCGATTGCAGGTCGACGTCCTGCGTGCCCAGGATGGCGCCGATGATGGCGCTGAGCGTCGCGCTCTCCCGCTCCGCCCCCAAGGACGGGGCGAGCGAACGCGCTCGATCACGAAGATCGTTCAGCGCTTCGTCGCCGTGGTTGGTCCGAAGCTTGAGGAGCCGCTCCTCGACCTCGGTCCGCGCGGCCGTCCTTCGGCCCGAACGCGCACCGCTGCGGGACGGGCGGAGGTTGTCGAGGAAGGCTCGCGGCTGGCTGCTGAAGAACAGACCGGCTTGGTACGGTACGTCTCCGTCGGCCGGACCGACGCCACGCCGCGGAACGATTCTCAGCCCGGGCATCTCGATCGACCGGCTGACGGTGCCGCCCGGCCCCTGGTCGACGTAGACGGCGCCGTCGGCGGCGCTCCGTCCCCCGGTGAACGCGGTGCGATCGACGAGGACCGAGCCGGGGAAGTACCCGGCTACGATGGTCGGCCAGTTTCGCGCGACCACGACTTCAAGCGGGTCGGTGGTGTTGGTCGTCACGAGACCACGGCGGATCCGCCGTGCCTTGCCAGCGAGCACGGCTCGGCGCGCGGCGGTCGCCGTCGCCGAGGTCACGAACTCGACCTCCGGCGACGACAACTGCTGATCACCGGGCGACATCGGAGCCCCCCGTACATCTTCTGCGGATTAAGAGGGCAGAACCGTCGTTAAGCGCTGAATAGCGGGGCTAGGAGACGGGTCGCCTCCTTGTTCTCGCCGCCACGAATAGCGCGACCCCGCCAGCCCCGTTATTTCAACTTTGGCCCTAGAACTGAAATAACGACCAGTCCCGCGGCCCGCTATTCACCTCGACGGCAATAGCGCGGCCCCGCGGCCCCCGCTATTTCACGAACGCGCCCGATGGTGAAATAGCCGCGAACGCGCGAAGGACCGGCACGACGGCCGGTCCTTCCGAGCGAACCTCGACGCGGTCCGTCGCGAGCGGCGTCCCGAACCACGTTCGAAACGCCGCCGTCGAAGCGCGCCAAGTCTGCGGACTGGTTCGACAGAGCTCGACGCGCTGGCCGATGCCGGCGGTCCGGGCGCCGCGCCCGGACCGCCGCGCCGCTCAGCTGCCGCCGCGCTTGACCCCCGCGATGCTGACGGTGCGGCGGACCGTGATGGTCTTGCCGCTGGTCGGCTTGTAGCGGACGAGCACCGGGGTCCGCACCGTGCGGCCCTGACGCAGCAGCCGCTTCTGGCTGGCCGTCAGCTGCAGGCGGCCGCGGATCGTGGCCGCGTTGGCGCTGCGGATCGTGCGCGTGCCGGTCGCGATCCGCTGGCCGTTCAGCGTCAGGGTGCCGGGACCGATCCCGCCGACCCGCACGGAGAGGTGCGAGTTGGTGGTCGAGCTCGACACGATCCGGGGCCGGCAGCCCTCGACGTCCGCGGTGAACATCCGCCGCGTGACCCGGTTGTTCTGCCCGGTGTAGCGGACGTTGGTCCGCGTATCCGCGCCGCAGACGTCGGCGGTCGCCTTCAGCACGCCGTCCGCCCCGCCGTTGATCCGCAGGGTGAAGTCGTTCAGCGCCACGTCCGGCAGCTCCTTGAACGTCGTCACCAGCTTCTGCTTGCCGACCGGACCGGTCACCGACGAATCGGCGTGCAGATCCATCGTCACGCCCTGACCAGCCAGCCGCACGTACAGCTTCGGCAACGTCGCGATCACCTGACCGTTCGCCCCGATCCTCGTGCCCCGCACGAAGTAGACCGGCCCCTCGACGGGAACGTCGAGCAGCGGCGTGGTCGCCTTCGCGTGACCGATGATCGACTCGTCCGGGCACGCCCCGGCGGCCGGACCCTCGGGCGGGCACAGCGCCTTGGCGTTGGCCGGATCGAGCGCGACCGCCAGCGGCAGCGTGACCTGGACCTGCTTGAGGTTGGCGTGACCCGCGATCGCCCCCAGGTTGGCGGTCACGCCGGGATGGCGGTTGCGCCGCAGCTCGGAGCGCCCGGTGAACTCCATGCCGAGCTTCGGCGCGACGTCCTTCGCCGCGCACTCGCCGACCTGGAACCGCGTGCTGACCTGCACGCGCTGCCCGGTGACCGACCCGAGGTCGGCCGCGATCGCCTTCGGCGCGCACGACGTCGGGTTGACCATGAAGTCGGGCGCGTCGATGTTGACGTCCAGCCGCTGCAACCGCACCGGCACCCCGTTGACCACCGCCGGCAGCGGGTCGCTCACGATCGTGACGCGGCCGTCCTTGCGGCTGACGTAGATCTTCTGGCGGACCACGACCTCACCGAGGTTGAACGGCCCGGCCACCGCCGGCACGACCACCCGCAGGCTGAACGGCGCATCGCCGTACGGGCCTTCCAGGTAGACGCGACCCGGCATCGGGTATGGCGAGGAGCCCGGTCCGGCGAACGCGGTCACGCTGCCGACCTGGGTGTGCTGCCGCCCCTTCAGGTTGGCGAGCAACCCTTCCGGCAGCGCCACCTCGACCCCGGTCAGCGGCTGGTGCGCGTCCGGCTTGGTGATCGACAGCGAGAACGCCGAGTGCGCGCCGGCGACCGGCAGGCTCGTACCCGCCGCGAAGCCCGGCGAGAATCCGAGCAGTCCCGGTACGCAGTCGATGGTGAACGTCGAGTTGAGGTTGGCCGTCTGGCCGGCCCAGGAGGCCAGCTGGGCGTGCACCGTGTGCTGACCACAGCTCGCCGGGGTGGCGAGCGGAGCCCGCGGACCCGACTTGAACCGCAGCTTGACCCGGTCGACCGGCATCTGCGGGTTGTTGTCGAACGTCGTCACGAGCTGACCCGTGGTCTTGTCGGCCCGTATCGATCCGGGCAGCCGGATCGACAGACCTCGCTCCTTGCTCTCGAGAACCAGCGCGATCCGGAACAGCTCACCGGACTCCGGGTCCATCGAGTTCTGCGGCCGCAGGTAGATCCCGCCCCGCAGCGTCTCGTCGAGCACCGGCGTCGTCGCCTCCACGTCGCCGATCTTCGACGCATCCGGGCAACTGACCGCATCGTCCCGACCCAGGTTCAGCGCCGGATCCGTGCAGGCCACCAACCCCGAAGAGCTGGCCGGGTTGATCGTCATGCCCGGGGGCATCGTGACGACGGCCTTCTTGAGAGGTGGTGTGCCGATGCCGTGGGGGTTGTCGCTCTGTGGGAGACCGATGTCCACGCTCAAACCGGAAGGCGCATCAGGATGACTGCTCTCCGACTTCACATCGATCGACGGCGTGAACGACAGCTTGTCGCAACCGGTCACGGGCGGCGACAGCGCCGCGGCCTCCTGCCAGACGTCCGGATTCTGCCACGAGCGGGTCTTGAGATCCGTCCGCGGCTGCGAGCCGTCGCAGACCGATGGGTTGCGCAGGAACGCGCGAGGGGCCGCCGAACTGGACTGCCCACCCGGCAAGAACGGGATGCCCGCGTAGACCACGCGCCCACGGTCCAGGTCGTGTCGCGGGTCCGCCGGAACACCCCAAAGCTCGACTTCCGACCGGATCAGCGGCAGCAGGGCCGAGATGTTGGTGATCGTCGTACGCACACCGAAATCGTTGGCTCGGACCGAGCCGACGATGTGGGTGCCTCCCAGTCCGAAGACGACGAACGTGAAGTCGGCCAGGTCACCATCACGCGGCACCATGTTGTAGACCGGGTACTGATGGTCCTGGGTGCTGGTTTCAAGCGTGGCACCACCCATGTTGCCGCCGAACTTCAGACGTACCGTCCCCACCTGCGTAGAGACCGGGCAGGGAGCAAAGTCCGATGCTCCCGTCGTGAGCACCGCGCGCGGACACTTCGGCGTCGCGTTCGGATCGCCGACGAAGCCACGCGGCAGATCTACCTGCACATCGCGGACGTTCTCGTCCGGCAACGTGACGAAGTCCGGTGATCCGCCGGTCACGGTCGTCGAGTTCAGCTCGAACACCGTGGTCGCTGAGAAGGGCGCCGCCGCCGCCTGGGTCTCGGGGCCGGTGATCGTCCCCGACGAATCGGCCTTCCACGTGTCTGCCGACACGCTACCCGGCACGAAGCCGAAGGCGGCTCGGGCCTGGGAAGCACCGGCCACGGCGAGCAACACGCCGATCAGCACGATCACCACCGCCGAAGCCGCGAACCGATCCGCTCCGCTGGTCATCCTTTGGCCCACGGCGGCCTCCATAGCTCCATCGCCCTGTTCGAAGCGCAACGACACCGTCATCGCCGACCCTTCCGATCTGAGGCCGAGCCAACGAGCGTCGCCCGCTCACCCGCTCTCGACTGCACCGCCACCCGCGACGAAGACGCCTTGCGGAACGTCATCCGCACGCGCACCGACCGCGCCCTGCCCTCGGCGGGCGTGAACCGTACGGTCACCCGCACCTGCACACGCGCCCGCCGATTCAGCTTCTGCGTGGCCCGCGCCGACAACCGCACCGGCACCCGATACGTCGCGCCTGACCGCGACACGCTTCGCGTGCTCTGCCGCAGCCCCGAGCCGGATGCTCGGACCCTGCCCTTACCGGACACGCGAACCCGAACGTAGCCCGACGTGCCACGCACCGACCGGCTGCCCTTGACCAACGTCACCTTCGACGCCGGCTCGCTCTCCTCCTCCGCTGGCGCGGGAAGGTTCCCCGCCCCGGCGAACGTCGCCGTCCCCAACAGCAGGGTGCCTGGCGCGTTCCCGACGCCGCCCTGGCACGCATCACCGACGCAGGCACCGGCACCCGCGCTCGGCTGCGGGAACCCCCCGCCGACTCGCGCAACGTACATATCCTGGTCGCCGTTGTCGAAATCCTCGGGCAGCAGCGAGTCGTTGGTCACGAAGAAGACGTCGCGGCCTGAACCCGTCGCGCCCATCAGCATCGAGTCGTACCTTCCGCTTCCGGACGAAATCAGGTACCGCTCGCCATCCTGGTACTCGTAGACGTCGAGCTTGTCGTTGACGTCGCGTGCCGCGAGACGGTCGGGCGAGTTGAAGAACACGCGACCGTCGTTGGTGACGTAGCGGGGCAAGCCGAGAGCGTTCGGACGTTCGCCCATCATTCCCCCGAAGAACCTTGCGGCAGCAGACGCGGTAGCGCCCGCTTCGACGCACGAAACGCAACCCAACGTCCCCGGCGTCTCCGAGTCGTACAGGTAGATCTGGCTCACACTGGCGCCTACCGGACGGTGCAGGAACGCGAGCTTGCTCCCGTCTGGGCTCACGCTCGCATCGACCGACGGCGTGAAACTCGAGCCAGCGAACGTCCCCACGAGCTCGACGGTCCCGCCCGCACGGTAGATCTTGAGACCACTCGGAGCCCCCGGGCTGAGGGCGCCGTTGGCGATGAAGTACACGACGCTGCCATCCTCGGCCATGCCAGCTACGTGCCGGCCCCCGATCGAGGCGGGAGAGCCGTCGATGGACGGCGTCAGGAAGCGCAGTGTGCCGGCGGACCCACCGTCGAGCACCGAGCCCAAGTCGTATTCGTAGAGCCCGCCGCCAGCGGTCGCGTCGTTCGTCAGCCGTTCGGTCGAGACGAAGAAAGCCTTCCTTCCGTCCTCCGTCGCCCCCATGAACGTCGGCTGCTGCCGCGTCTCGGGAACGGCTAGCTGGGACGCCGACAGCAGGATCGTCCGGGACGCGTCGAGGCGTGCGTACAGCTGACCGCCGTCGTCCGTCGCCGGCGAGCAGCCGGGAACCGACATGCTCGACCCACTGTTGAAGAAGATCACGCGACCGTCGTCGGATACGCGGCCGGGCACGCTGTCGTCCCCGGCCGGAGAAGCTCCGCAAGCGTTGAGCAGGTTGCCGCCGCTCCCGAGGCCGACAACCCGGACCTCGTCGCCGACACGCTCGTAGAGGCCTCTTCCGGTTGTACGTGAGGCCTCCAGCGGCATGACCAGCTGCTCCGGGGTCGTGAAGAACAGGTGCGAGCCATCCGCACCCAGCCCGGCGATCAACGCGATCTCATCCAGGCTCTTCGGGGCACCGTTGTGTGAGAGCCACGTCATGCCTCCGTCGGCTTCAGCCCGGTACAGGTCCTTCCCCGCGTGGTCAGCGGGGTCGCAGTTGCTGTTCGCCGGATCCTCGACGATCACCGTCCGAAAGTCTTTGGAGAAGGATTGGATGGCGATCGTGTCCATCAGCCCACTCTGGTCCGGTCGGCAGTACCGCGGCATGACGTTTCGGGACGTCCAGCCGTTGGCACCGCGGATGGCGACGTACCGTCCCATGTTGCCGTTGTGTGGGCCCGCGAACGGCGTGACCGCCGCGAACGTCGCCTCCTCGCCGCTGGCCGACGAATGGGCGACCGTATTCGGCATCACCAGCGTGTAGTTGTCCTTATCCGCCGGACTCACCAGCTCGTACGCCCGGCAATCCGGCAGCAACGCCGACGGACCTACACGGAACTCCGCGTTGGCGCAGTTGTCGGCAGCTATTGCGGTGGCCGGGGCCCCACCCAGGAGCAGTACGGCGCCGCCCAGGGTGGCACAGGCGGCGGTGGCCGCGAGGCGCCGGGGCGCCGGGGTTCTTGGGCGGGGAGGGCCTTCGGGGTGGCCCGTCAATCCCCCGTCCCAACGGCGAATCAATCGTTCTCGCAACACACGCTCTCCCGTTCGTCTTGCTGCCTCACGTGCACCCCTTTGTGCGGTACGCACCTGGTGTGCGCAGGGGTAACGACGTAGACCTACGGTCTGCAGTGCGGTGATACAACCAGCCGTCCAGTGGGTTGACTATTCCTCGCCGGAACCTTTGAATCTGGCTATTTCATGGCGAGGAGCGACCCCGAACACACCGGTGCCGGCGGTGGTACGGTCGGTACCGATGGAGAGCATCAGGCCCCAGCGCGCGCGAGCCGCGCGCCGCACGGCGATGGCCGCGACGGCCGTCGCCGTCGCCGTCAGCGTGACGGGCGTCGCGACGACGAGCACCGCCGCCAAGACGATCCGCGCGACCGAGAACGCATCACTGCGCCTGGTGAAGAAGAGCGGCTCGCTGTTCGACCACCGCGGCACGGTGACCGGAACGGTCTCCGGTCCGGCAACGTCGCGGATCCGCCTCAAGGGCCTGAGCCTCGACGGCACCGTCACCGTCCGATCGCGCAACGGCCAGCTCCGGATCCGGATCCGCGGCAAGGCGCGCTCCGGGGGCATGAAGCCGCGCTTCGAGGGCACCGCGACGATGTCCGGGGGCACCGGCCGCTACCGCAAGGCCAAGGGCAACGGCCGGTTCACCGGCACCATCGATCGGTCCAACTGGGCCGCCTCGATCCGCGCCGTGGGGTCGCTCACCTATTGACCGGGCGGCCAGCGATCCGGGGGACCTTCGGCGGCGTACTGATCACCGCGCTGATGCTCGGGGCCCTTCCCGGCGCGACGACCGCGGCGACGACCGCGGCGACCGAGAACCGCCCGGCCACCCCGCGCGCGACGCCCCCCTCCCCCGTCAGCTTCACCGCTCGGCTCGGATCGGAGGCGCGGCGCGACGGCCACGGATCGCTGTCGCTGCGGATCGCGATCAACCCGCGGCGACTCAACGCCACGATGACCCAGCTGAAGGTCTACACGCCGAGCGCGCTCGACCTGGCGATGAGCGGGCTGGGCCTCGACGAGTGCAGCGTCGCCCGCGAACGGTTCGCCGAGGTGATGGTCTCGACGCCGTCCCCGGTGCAGTGCCCCGGCAACGCCCTGATCGCCACCGGCTCAGCCCGCGCCGAGCTGCGCTTCAGCACCGAGGAAGTACTCCTCGCCGAGGGAGCGGTCAGTCTGTACACCGGAGCCAGCGAGAGCCGCGACCCGGGGCTCGTGACCATCGTCGAAAGCCGTCACCCGGTAGCGACGCAGCTGCTCTACGCGGGGAACCTGTTCGACGCGCCCCGCCCGTACGGCGTCGGCATCCTGATCCGCACGCCGCCGCTGCCCGCGATGCCGCTCGACGCCACCACGGCGATCACCCGGATGTCACTGACGATCGGCGGACCGTCGGTCGTCTACACACGACGATCAGGCGGGCACGACATCCGCTACCAACCGTCGTCGATCCCGATTCCGCGATCGTGCCCGCGGCGGGGTTTCCGGTTTCGGGCCGAGCTGCGGTTCCGGGACGCGCCACGCCGCTGGGCCACGGCCTACGCACCCTGCCCGCGCCGCTGACGCGCAGCGCCGAGACACGGATCGCCGGTTGCGCGGAATCCGGTTTACAGTCGTGCCGGTCTTCGCTTATGCTCGTACCCACTGCCCACGCGCAGGGTTGGTGGTCTTCCGTGTCCGTACCCACGAAATACGCCGTCCTCGGCTTGATCGCGCGCCGACCAACGTACGGCTACGCGCTGATGCAACAACTTCGCAGTTGGTCGATCGATCCGGCGACGGTGCGGACGTCGTCCGTCTACACCGCGCTGAGCCGGTTGGAGCGCGAGCAGCTGATCGAGCAGCGCGGATCGGCCCCCGCGACGGTGAGCGACCGTCAACCACGGATCACCTACGGCACCACCGCCCAGGGCGAAGCGCGGCTCGACCGCTGGTTCGCGAGCAAGCCCGGGTCGTACGAGGAGCTGCGGATCCGGATCGCCCTCGCGCGGCCGCAGGACATCGACACGCTGATCGGGTTCGTCGTCACCGCCGAGCAGGAGTGCCTGCGGCTGATGCAGGACCTCGACCTGCCGACGCTCGACCCGGCCACCGCCCAGCGACAGCCGTGGGAGGCGCTCTGCGGCGCGATCCTCGGGTCACTCGACACGTCCGAGCTTGCCGCGCGCAACCGCTGGCTGCAGGACGCGCGAGTCGCGCTCGAGGCGATCCGCGACGGCGCGCCGTCCGCGGCGAGCGTTGTCGAAGCAGCCGTCGCGACGCCCGCGCCCCGCACAGCCCCGTAGCGGCCAGGGCGTCGGTCGACGTCGCACCGCGTCGATGATGCTGAGCCCCGCTCACCTTCGGTCCGTTGGGATACCTTGAGGGCGTGGTCCGCATGTCCCCCGACGAGCCCGTCACCGAAGATCCTGTCGCCGTCCTCGCCGAGCTGCTCGCCCGCTCGGCGCGCGCGATCCACGTCGAATCACGGCATCTGCTCGCCCCGCTCGGACTGACCCCGGCCGCGGCCCGGACCCTGCGAACGCTGGCTCAGAGCGGCGAGCCGCTGCGGATGGTCGACCTGGCCGAGCGGCTGCACGTGGTGCCACGGACCGTGACCACCGTCGTCGACGCGCTCGAGGCCGAGCGGCTCGTCGAGCGCCGCGCGGCCCCGAACGACCGCCGGTCGACCTACGTCCACCTGACCCCTCTCGCCCACGAGCGGTTGAGGGCGATGCGGGCGGCCCGCAGCGAGGCCGCGAGCCAGCTGCTGGCGGCGCTCGACCCGACCGAGCAGCAGCAGCTGCGGGACCTGCTCGAGCGGCTCGTCCCGCCAAGCGGCAACGCCACGGTCGAGGGCCACGCGTCGACCAACGGAACCGGCCCGGACCCCGGCCTTTAGCCGAACCCGCGGCCGATCGCCCGCCCGAGGACGATCCCGGCGACGCCGCCGATCACGCTGACCACCAGGTTGGCCACGGCCCACGCTGAGCGTCGGTCCTCGGCCAGCCGCTGGGTCTCGAGCATCCAGGTCGAGAACGTCGAGTAGCCCCCGAGCAGCCCGGTGCCGACGATCGTCTGGCCGTGGCCGGAGGCGGTCGCGCCGACCACCACGCCAAGCGCCAGCGACGCCGACAGGTTGACCACCATCGTGCCGAGCGGAAGCGGCCGCCGGAACGCGCGCACCACCGCGCCGTCGACGACGAACCGCAGCGCAGCACCGACCCCGCCGGCAACGCCGGTCAGCAGCAGCACGCCGAACGTCACCGGTCGTGCCCATCGTCTGCATCGACCAGGAAGCCGCCGCCCGGGCCCGCGGCGGCCCGCAGGCCGACGGCCACCGCCAGCAGACCCGCGGCGAGGCTCGCCGCCAGGTACGCAGCGGCCAACCCGAGCGCCCCGGCCTCCGCCATCCGCACGAGCTCGAGCTGGAGGGCCGAGAAGGTCGTCAGACCGCCGCAGAAGCCCGTCGCCAGCAGCGGGCGCCAGTAGAGCGAGACCGTCGGGCGCGCCCGGAGCGCGGCGACCACGACGCCCAGCACGAAGGCACCGGCGACGTTGACGACGAAGGTCGCCCATGGCCAGGCGGCTGGATCGTGGACCCAGGCATCGACCAGCGCGGCGCGCAGCACGGTGCCGGCGAACCCACCCACCAGAAGCGCGCTCAGGGTGCGGCCGGACATAGACGCAGCCTACGGGGCGCCGCGCGCCGATCCCGCTCCGCGACTGGTGTGCAGTTCGCCCGCTTCTCGCGGGTCGACGGCGCACCACTGCCCCGCGCGCCTACGCCGAGCCCGAGCCGTCGGCCGGGTCGGCCTCGGCGTCCTGCTCCCGGTCGCGGTCGAGGAACCTCCCCGGGTCGGCGATCACGAAGGTGCCGCAGACCACGAACGCGAGCATCAGCCCGAGACCGACCAGCAGCGTGTACCAGTGCTCGAAGGCGATCATCACCACCGCACCGAGCACGAACAGCAGCGGGGTGGCCCGGCGCAGCGCGCGCACCCGGGACCGACTCATCGCGTTCCTCCCTCGGGCCCGGTGGGCCCACGTTCGAACGGCCCCGCGCCGTCGGTCGACGCCGGCGGGCCGCCGTTGGACGGCGCGTCGAGCGCGCGGAATCGCTCGTCGATCGGCGAGTACGCCTGGTCCAGCCGTCCGGTCAGCACCAGCCGGAAGAGCAGCGCCAGCGACGGCCCCAGGATCACCACCGCCAGACCCGTGCTGATCAGCACCGCCTGCAGCGTCGCGTCGCCCGCCGCCGCCTGATCGATCGTCAACGCGCCCGGCAGCAGCTCTGGCTGCTGCGCCGCGCCCCAGGCCGCGACCAGGAAGACCACCGCCGCTGCCGCGGAGATCCGCGCCCAGCCGAACCGCTCGCTGCGGACCACCAGCGCGATCGTGGTCAGCCCCGCGACGATCGATCCCGCGACCAGCCAGACCGCTGCGCCCGACGTCAGGCCGTCGTAGAGCGGCCGCGCATCGTCCCGCAGCACGAACAGGCCGACGACGGCGATCGACCCGGTCACCGTGCCCGCGCCGACCGCTCGCGACCGGAACGCCCGCACCAGCGACGGCTGCTCGGCCCGGGCCGCGTCGTGCCAGAGGAAGACCGCCGACATGTACGCGCCGATCGCGACGGCGAGCACCCCGACCAGGACCCCGGTCGGGCTCAGCCACGAGCTGATCGGGTCGCCCGCGGCGTTGCCGACCGGCACCCGACCGGACGCGACCGCCCCGACCACGGTGCCCAGCGCGAACGGCACGAGCACCGACGAGGTCGCGAAGATCGCGCCCAGCACCTGGGCGTCGCGGATCATCGCCGCCTGCCCGCGGAAGGCGAACGCCGCGCCGCGGAAGATGATCCCGATCGCCGCCACGAACATCGGGATGTAGAGCGTCGAGACGGTCGACGCGAACGCCTCCGGGAACGCGGTC
>JBQGEK010000110.1:0-29584 GCA_052039575.1 Patulibacter sp.
GGCACCAGCGAGGTCGCGGTGATCTCGCTCGGCGGAATCGTCGTGTCGCAGTCGGTCCGCGTCGGCGGCGACGAGTTCGACGAGGCGATCGTCGCCTACGCCAAGCGCGAGTACAAGCTGCTGATCGGCACCCAGATGGCCGAGGACGTCAAGCTCGAGGTCGGGTCCGCCTACCCGATGGCCGAAGAGGTCCAGACCGAGATCCGCGGCCGCGACATGGTCTCCGGTCTGCCGAAGACGGTCGTGATCACCAGCGAAGAGGTGCGGACCGCGCTCGAGGAACCGCTCTCGACGATCATCGAGGCGGTCAAGGAGACGCTCGACCGCACCCCGCCCGAGCTCTCGTCCGACATCATGGACCGCGGGATCATGCTCGCCGGTGGCGGATCGCTGCTGCGCGGACTCGACGAGCGGCTGCGCGAGGAGACCCAGATGCCCGCCCACCTCGCCGAGTCCCCGCTGACCTGCGTCGCGGTCGGGTCCGGTCGCTCGCTGGAGGAGTTCGAGGTGATCCACCGGATGAACAACCGCACCCCGTCACCCCGCCGTCGCCGGCGCCGCTACTACTAGCCCTTCGCATCCGCTTGCCCACGACTCCGCGCCTCCAGGCCCGTGCCTGATCCCGCCGCCCGCCGCCGACGCCACATCCTGCTGGCGGTCCTGGTGATCGTCAGCCTGGTGCTGATCACGGCCGGCTTCGGTGCCGCCAGCGGTGGTGGCGCCGCCGGTGGGCCGCTCGGCGCGCTCGGCGAGGGCGCATCGCGGATCGCCAAGCCGGCGCGCGACCTGGTCCACTGGGTCGGCGACACGATCGAGGCCAAGGGCGACGTCCAGGAGCTGCGCGAAGAGGCGGCCGAGCTGCGCAAGCAGAACGCCGAGCTGCAGAGCAGGATCCGCGAGATCCCCAAGCAGGCCGAGCTGCAGAAGCTGATCGAGGACCGGCAGCTCGAGCGCAACGCCCCCGAGCCGGCGAGCGTGATCGGCCACTCGCTCACGGCTTGGGCGACCACGATCACGATCGACCGCGGCAGCCACCACGGGATCGAGGTCGACCAGGCCGTCGTCGGCGCGTCCGGCGAGGGTGCCGGGCTGGTCGGATTCGTCACCGACGTCAAGCCGCGGCTCTCGACGGTCTCGCTGCTGCCGACCCCGGGTCTGGCGATCGGCGCGCGGCTCGAGGGGCAGGACCCGATCCTGACCGTCCAGGGCGCGGGCGCCGGCACGTCGACCGATCTCGAGCTGCTCGGCGTCCCCTCGCGGATCGAGATCCCGCGGGGCGCCCTGGTCTCCACGTCGGGCACGGTTCCGGGGGCCGGGGACTTCATCTCGAAGGCCCCGCCGGACCTGCCGATCGGCCGGATCACCGGTTTGCCGACGGCCGCGGGAACCGACGAGCAGGTCGGGCACCTCGAGCCGCTGGTCGACCTGCGAACGCTGGAGTCGGTGGTCGTGTTGACGCGCGTCGTCAACGGCAACCGGCGGACCAGCGGGTCCCGGACGCCGTGAGCCCGATGCCGACGGTGCGTCGCTCGCGGTCGCGCGCGCGACCCCGTTTGCGGTTGCCGGATCACGCTGCGTGGGGGCCGAAGGCCCCGCTGCGGCTCGGCCTGCTCGGTCTGCTCGTCGGGCTGCTGCAGATCGCGTTCTTCGGGCGGGTCGCGTTCCTCGGGATGCAGCTCGACCTGGTGCTGCTGACCCTGCTGATGGTCTCGCTGCTCGCGGGCCCGGTGGCCGGGGCCTCGTTCGGCTTCGCGGTCGGCCTGTTCGTCGACCTGATCGTCGGTCAGACACCGGGGATCAGCTCGCTCGTGTACGTGCTCGCCGGCTACGCCGTGGGGCGGCTCGGGATGATGCGCGACCCCGACTCGCGGATCGTGCCGCTGGTGGTCGGGATCTTCGGCACGCTCGCCGTGCTGCTGCTCTACGGGCTGGTCGAGCTGCTGCTGACGCAAGGCGTGCGCGTCGACGTCAGCATGTTGTGGGTGATCCTCGGGACCACCTTGATCAACGCGATCTTCGCCGTACCGGTGCATAATCGGACGAAGCGTTGGCTGTTGCCGATGCTTCCCGAGGAAACCCGCCGCCGGCGCCGCCGCAGGGCCTACGGCCGGCGCGGTGCCGCTTCCGACCTCGACGTGCGCATCCGATGAGTACCCGTGACCGCAGGACGCCGACCCCGCAGCTCGCGCTTCGCGTGGCCGCGTTCGGGATCATCGCCGTCGGGGTCTTCGCGATCCTCTTCCTCCGGCTCTGGTTCCTCCAGGTGCTGCAGGGCGACCAGTACCTGACGCAGGCGGCCGACAACGGCGCTCGCTCGGTCCAGGTCGCCGCGCCGCGCGGCAAGATGGTCGACCGCAACGGCGAGCCGCTGGTGCTCAACGAGGTCGCGACCGTCGTGTCGCTGCAGGCCGACGCGATCCCCGGGGAGGACCGGGACACGATCCTCAACTGGGGTCAGCAGCAGGGCCAGTGGGAGCAGCGGATCGCGGATCTCTCGGACGAGCTGGTCGCCGAGGCCCAGCGTCAGGCGCGGGCCAAGGAGACGCCGCGGCAGAAGGCGCGCCGTGAGCGCGTGGCCCGCAACCCGACGCCTGCCCAGCGCCGCGCGCAGAGTCGGCGGGTCAGCGAGCGACGGCGCAAGGCCAATGAGGAGGCGCAGAAGTCCCTCGCGTCGGCGGAGCCGAAGGTCCCGACGATCGAGGATGCGACGCCGACCCTGACCCGGCAGCTGCAGGACGTCAGTGACCTGCTGAAGACGTCCCCGGCCCGGCTCTACGACCGCGTGCGTCAGAGCACGGTCAAGCTGTCGTGGGGCAGCGTCCCGTTGAAGTCGAAGAACGTCAGCGACGCTGTCCGGGTCTACCTGCAGGAGAACCCGACGAAGTTCCCCGGGATCACGGTCTCGAAGGAGTACGTCCGCCAGTATCCGGAGAAGGACCTGGCGGCGCAGATCTTCGGAACCGTCGGCCAGATCAGCGAGGACCAGCTCCAGGAGGACCGAAACCGCGGACTCGTCCAGGGCCAGAAGATCGGCCAGGGCGGCCTCGAGCAGCAGTACGACCAGTATCTGCGGGGCAAGGACGGTGAGCTGCGGGTCGAGGTCAACGCCCAGAACCGGCCGACCGGGCGCCAGGAGGTGACGGCGCCGGTCCAGGGCAACCAGCTGCAGCTGACGCTCGACGCGAAGCTCCAGCGGACCGGGCAGAACTGGATGCGCGAGATCATCGGCGACAAGATCGACGACAAGACCGGCGACCAGGCCGCCGGATCGTTCGTCGCGCTCGATCCGCGCGACGGCGCCGTGCTGGCGATGGGCTCGTACCCGTCGGTCGACCTCAACGAGCTGTCGGGCGCGATCAGCCTCAAGCGCTACAACCGGCTGCTGTCGAAGAAGAACGGCTCGCCGGCCGTCAACCGCGCGACCAACGGGATGTACCCGATGGCCTCGACCTTCAAGGTCGTCAGCGCGATGGCGATGCTCGCCAACGGCGTCCGGGGTCCGGACGACATGGATCGCGGCGGAGCGTTCCGCGAGTTCGGCAACCCGCCGCAGCGGTTCTACAACGCCGGCGAGGCCGACGTCGGGCCGTCGGACCTGGTCAAGTCGCTGAAGGTCTCGTCGGACGTCTACTACTACGACGTCGGGGCGGCGCTGTTCCCGATGGAGGACCAGCCGCTGCAGCGCTGGGCCCGGCTGTTCGGCTTCGGTCGGACCACCGGCGTCGACCTGCCCGGCGAGGCCCGTGGGGTCGTCCCCGACGCGGCGTGGCGCAAGCAGCGCAACCAGGACGAGCTCGACTGCCGCGAGCAGCGCGGGGTCCCGAACTGCGGCCTGGTCTTCGACACCAACGGGCAGTACCTGCTCGGCGACAACGTCAACCTGGCGATCGGCCAGGGCGATCTGCTCGGCACGCCGCTGCAGCTCGCGGTCGCCTACTCCGGGTTCTACGAGAACCCGAACGAGCCGATCAGCGACCAGCTGCGGTTCCCGACGCCGTACCTCGGCCACCAGGTCCAGAACTCGCGCGGCGAGCTGCTGCAGCAGTTCGACGTCGAACCGCCCCGCACGGTCAGCGCCGGCTCGGACGAGTGGAAGCGCAAGATGCTCGAGGGGCTGAAGGGCGTGATCCAAGATCCGGAAGGCACCGCCAGCGGCGTCTTCACCGGCTGGGACCACGACCGGCTGCCGGCGTTCGGCAAGACCGGCACCGCCGAGCGCTGCCAGAACCAGGCGTGCTCCGACCAGGCGTGGTTCGCGGTGATGGTGCCCGACGCCGAGCGGCCGATCACCGTCGTCGCCACGGTCGAGGCCGGCGGCTTCGGTACCGAGACCGCGGCGCCGATCGTCTGCAAGATGCTCCGCACCTGGTTCCAGGAGTCGGGCAAGCAGGTCCCGTGCGCCGCGCCGGCCCCGTCCGCGGGGCGGACCGAGTAGATGTCGGGGGACCAGCGGACCCGGTCCGCAGCCGCCGGGCGGTCCGACGTCCGGGGGCGCCGTTCACGGCTCGCGGGGCTGTTCGACGCGCGGATGCCGGTCGACCCGATCCTGGCGCTCGCCACGATCGGCCTGACGGTCTGCTCGGTGCTCGCGCTGAGCGGGGCCACCGAGGGCTCGTACTTCGTCACCCGTCAGATCGTCTACGGCGTGCTGGGCGTGCTGGTCGCCGCGATCGTCTCGCGGTTCGACTACGCCCGCCTGCAGTCGTTCACGTGGCCGCTCTACGGGGTGATGATCGGTTCGATCATCGCCGTCGCGATCTTCGGCACGCCGGTCAACGGCTCGACGCTGTCGATCACGTTGCCGGGGTTCAGCTTCCAGGCGTCGGAGCTCGGCAAGGTGATCCTGGCGGTCACCGGCTCGGCGCTGCTCGTCCAGCGCTCGCGTGAGGTCGACACCGGGCGGACGACCCTGATGCTGCTCGCGGTGATGGGGCTGCCGACGTTGATGGTCGTCACGTCCGACCTGGGATCGGGATTGGTCTACGGCGCGATCGCGATCGGCGTGCTGCTGATCGGCGGCACCCCGGGACGGCACCTGGCGTGGATCGGCGGAACGGCGGTGACCGGCATCGTGACGATCCTCGTGGTCCTGCCCGCGGCCGGGGTGGACGTGCTGGAGCCGTACCAGGTTGGGCGACTCACGGCGTTCCTCGACCCCGAGGCGGGCGAGCAGCGCCGGTTCGGCGGGAACGATCCCACGTACCAGCTGCAGCAGGCCAAGATCGCGATCGGCTCCGGCGGCAAGACCGGCCGTGGCGACGAGGCGACCCAGCAGAAGCTCAACTACCTGCCCGAGAGCCAGACCGACTTCATCTTCGCGTCTGCGGGGGAGCGGTTCGGCTTCGTCGGAGTTGCAGCGATTCTTTCGCTGTACGCTCTGATCATGTGGCGAGGACTCCGCATCCTCTCCACGTCCAGAGACTTCTTCGGGGCGGTGCTCGCCGCGGGTATCCTGGCGATGCTGCTGTTCCAAGTCTTGATCAACGCCGGGATGAACGTCGGCATCATGCCGATCACGGGCATCCCCCTCCCACTTGTGAGCTACGGCGGATCATCCGTGCTCTCGACCTACCTCGCGATCGGCCTGCTGATGTCGATCTACGCGCAGAGCAGGGTCGCGGCGCGACGCGGTCCGACCGTGGACAGAACCGATTGAGGTATCCGTGAAGAAACAGGTCCTCGTGAGCGTGGACCGCGGGGAGACCCGCGTCGCGCTCCTGGAGTCCACGCAGGCTCCCGCCGCAGGCGGCACGCAGAACGCATCTGAAGGAACCGGTGGCGGACGTCGCCGGCGGCGCGGTCGTGGCGGGGCGAAGAAGCCCGGGTCCGGCTCGGGTGACTACCGCGTTGCCGAGCTGTACTTCGAGCGGCGCTCGAACCGGTCGATCGTCGGCAACGTCTACAAGGGCCGCGTCGACAACGTGCTGCCCGGCCTCGAGGCCGCGTTCATCGACATCGGCCTCGAGAAGAACGCCTTCCTGCACGTCGACGAGATCCGCCTCCCGGGCGTCAAGGTCGTCCGGCGAGGCCACGGCGGGGACAACCAGCCGAAGATCGGCGACCTGATCAAGCCCGGTGACGAGCTGGTCGTGCAGGTCACCAAGGATCCGCTGAAGACGAAGGGCGCGCGGGTCACGATGGACCTGACGATCGCCGGCCGCTACTTGGTCTACGCCCCGAAGGGCGAGGGCATCGGGGTCTCCAAGAAGGTCGACGATTCCGAGCGCAACCGCCTGCGCAAGGAGGTCAAGGACATCGAGCTGGCCGGCGGTGGGGCGATCGTCCGGACCGCCGCCCGCGGCGCCAAGCGCGAGGACTTCGAGCGCGAGCTGCCCTACCTCTTCAAGCTCCACGAGGTGCTCGAGCAACGTGCCCAGGAGATGACCGGGCCGTGCATGGTGTTCCAGGAAGCGGACCTGTCGGTTCGCGTCGTGCGGGACATCTTCAGCTCCGAGTTCGAACGCGCGATCGTCGACGACCCCGCGCAGGTCCAGCGTCTGAAGTCGTTCTTCACCCGGACCGCCCCGGAGCTGGTCGACAAGGTCGAGCTGTGGGAGGACTCGCAGCCGCTGTTCGACTCGTTCGCGGTAGAGGACGTGATCGACGGCCTGCTCGGCCGCCGCGTCGACCTGCCCTCCGGCGGCTACCTGATGATCGACTACGGCGAGGCGCTGACGGTCATCGACGTCAACTCCGGGTCGTACACCGGCAAGGGCAAGCAGGCCCGACTCGAGGACACGATCACCCGCACCAACCTCGAGGCCGCCGAGGCGGTCGTCAACGAGCTGCGGCTGCGGGATATCGGCGGCATCATCGTCATCGACTTCATCGACATGGCCCGCGCGCGCAACCAGCGCGAGGTGCTGAAGAAGCTGCGCGAGAAGCTGGCCGAGGACCGGACCAAGACCTTCACGGCCGAGATCTCGAAGCTCGGGCTGGTCGAGATGACCCGCCAGAACGTCACCGAGGGCGCACGCGAGGTGATCACCCGCGCGTGTCCGACCTGCGACGGCGACGGCGTGATCAAGAGCGAGGAGACGCTGGCGATCGAGTTCGAGCGGCGGCTGCGCGAGCTGGCCTCGCGCGCTCCCGCGCAGTCGGAGGCGTTCCTGGTGCGGATGCATCCGGGGGTCGTCGCGGAGTTCACGGGGCAGAGCGCCAAGGTGCTCCACCAGCTCGAAGCGGCGACCGGCCGCTACTTCGTGTTCGAGGGCTCCGAGCGGCTCCCGCTCGACGAGTTCGAGATCGTCATGGAAGGCCCGATCGACGAGGTCAAGGAGCGGGCGATCCCGTTCCAGGAGGGCGAGGAGGTCCTCGTCCAGATCGTCGAGCCGCACATGTACAACGTGGACGACGCGGTCGCCAAGGTCGGCGGCTACGTGGTCTCGGTGACCGGTGGCGGTCGCTTCGTCGGCGAGAAGAAGCTGGTCCGGATCGAGCGCGCCGGCCGCACGTCGGCCAGCGCGGTGCTGCTCGGGGCCGACGCACAGCCGCCGGCTCCCGAGCCGCCGCCGGCGCCCAAGCGCAAGCGGACCCGTCGCGGCGCGGTGGCGGAGGCCGTCGAGGCCGCGGTCGACACGGTCGTCGAGACCGTCGAGGCCGTTGTCGAGGGGGCGTCGGAGCCCGCGGACCAGGTCGCGTCCGAGGAGCCGGACGTGCCGCGACGCACGCGGACTCGCCGGCGTGCGGCGTCGCCTGCGCCGGACGCCGGGGCCGAGGGGGAAGCCGCGGGTACCGAAGCGGTCGAGGCCGCGCCCAAGCGCAAGCGGACCCGGCGCAAGCCGGCCGCCGAGGAGCAGGCGGCGGAGGCCGAGGGCGCGGCAGTCGAGCCGGCCGCGGACGACTCCGATGCGGCACCGAAGCGGACTCGCACGCGGCGCCGCCGGGCGACGCCGAGCCAGCCGGAGGCTGGAGACACGGCTGCCGAGCTGGCCGGGGAGGACGACGCCGGCGACGGCGCAGAGCCGGTCCGCAAGGCGCGCACGCGCAGTCGCGGGCGACGGGGCCGAGGTGCGTCGGCGGAGCGGCCCGACGGAGAAACGTCCGATGACCTATCCTCCCCTGTCCGGCGTCGCACGGGTGGTGCGCGCCGTTCTGCCGCGTCCCCGGACGGATCGTCCGCCGGAGCGACCGCAGAGACCAACTCGTCCGAGTGAGCCGTATGTACGCAATCGTCAAGACCGGTGGCAAGCAGTACCGCGTGGAGCAGGGCCAGGAACTCCTGGTCGAGAAGCTCGACGCCGACGCTGGCGCCGCGGTAGAGCTGGAGCCGGTGCTCGTTCGTGGTGACACGATCGCGATCAGCGCCGACGCCCTGAAGTCCGCCAAGGTCGGCGCCACCATCGTGGAGCACACGAAGGGCCCGAAGATCCGGATCTTCAAGTTCAAGCCGAAGCGTGGCTACAAGCGGACCACCGGTCACCGTCAGCCGCTCACCCGCATCCGGATCGACTCGATCTCGGCCTAGCGGTCGAAACCGAAGGAGCACCAGAACTCATGGCGCATAAGAAGGGCCTCGGCTCCTCTCGCAACGGTCGCGACTCGAACGCCCAGCGTCTGGGCGTCAAGGTCTTCGGCGGCCAGGTCGTCACCGGCGGCGAGATCATCGTCCGCCAGCGCGGCACCCGCTTCAAGCCCGGCAAGGGCGTCGGCATCGGCAAGGACGACACCCTCTTCGCCACGTCGCAGGGCGTCGTGACGTTCCACCGCGGTTGGCGCGGTCGCGTCGTCACGGTCGAGCCGGTCGAGGAGACCGCGGCCGCCTGAGGCACTCGCACGTCGGCGGCGCGCTGCGCGCTGCCACGCAGGACCGACGGCCAGCCCTTCCGGAGGGCCGTCGTCGTTCCGGGACCCGGGGACGAGCGGTGCGGGCGGCTCGGGGGCTCAGCCTCCGCAGCGGCGACTACGGGGCGAGCGCGACGACGCTCAGCGGCGCACGCGGCCGACCGGCGACCGGCGGCGGCACCCGATCCCGGACATAGACTGCGCCCATGCGTGCCCTCTCCGCCGTCAACGTCGCCCGCGGGATCGGTGCGGGGCGGATCGCAATCGGTGTCACGCTGCTGGCCGCGCCGGGCGTGCCGGGGCGAGCATGGCTGGGGGAGGCCGGCGCGATGCCTGCCGCTCAGGCGGTGCTGCGTGGGATGGGGATCCGCGACGCGCTGATCGGGGTGGTCCAGGTCCACACGGCGGCCGATCCCGATCGGGGGTTCCGCTGGGCGCGAACCAGCGCGATCGCCGACCTGGGCGACCTGGCGGCGACGGTGGTGGCCCGCCGCAGCCTGCCGCCGAGCGGCGTGCGTGGCGCCGTCGCTCTGGCGGGGGCCGCCGCGCTGGCCGGTCTTGCGACCAGCCGCGCGCTGCGCCCCGAGCCCCGACGCTGAGGTTCTCGAGGGCGGGCGGAGCCGGGACGCCGGTTGGGGGACGACGGACGCGGGTAGCCTCAGGGCATGTCGATCCTCACCCCCGCCAACGCCTCCCGCGCGATCGGGGTCGGCCGGATCGCCTTCGGGGTCGCGCTGCTCGCGGTGCCCGCGAAGCTCGGCGAGTCGTGGCTGGGGGAGTCCGGGACCGGCCCCGGGGCCCGTGTGGCCCTGCGCGGCCTGGGGATCCGCGACGCCCTGATCGGGATGGCCCAGGTCCACACCGCGGGCGACCCGGACCGCGGCTACCGCTGGGCCCGGACCAGCGCCTTCGGCGATATCACCGACCTCGCTGCGACCCTGGTGGCGTCGCGCGACCTGCCGCGCAGCGGCGTCTACGGCACGGCTGCGCTCGCCGGCACCGCCGCGATCGCGAGTCTCGTGGTCAGCCAGCTGATGCGCGAGGACTGAGGCCGGCGGCGCCGGCCGAATCGCCCGGAACCAGGCGAGCCTGCGACGAACTCGCGTCGGCTCGCCCCCAATCCGCGGGAAGCCGCTGACAGCGGTCGTTCGGTCCCGCACGATGGCGGGATGGAACGTTGCTCGTCGTTGCTCTGGGATGCCCAGCCGGCCGATCTCGGGGCCCAGACGGCGCGGGTGGCGCGTGACGAGCCCCGCACTGCACGGATCGCCGTCGGAGGACACCGTGCAGTCGGAGACTCGCTTGCCGAACCCGATGCTGCAGGGCACTCGGTCATTGGCCACCCTGCAGCCCGTGACTCGCGTCACGAGTTCGGCACTGCACGGTTCGCCGTTCGCAGGCACCCTGCAGCGTGCGACCCACCGGCTCAACGAGTCGGGGGGCGCCGGTGGTGACCACGAATGCGGCACAGAGCACCGGCGGTGGGGCGCCGGAGCCGATCGACCGGCAGATCGCCGACTTGGCCGTGAGGCAGCGTGGCGTGGTTCACCGCGAGCAGCTGCTGGCGATCGGCATGCACCGGTCTGCGATCGGCCGGAGGGTCAGATCGGGCCGACTGCACGTGGTACTGCCGCGGGTATTCGTGGTTGGGCACCAGGCACTCGCCGTCGGTGCACGCGAGATGGCAGCCTTGCTCTGGCGCGGGCCGGAGAGCGTGCTCAGCCATGCGACGGCGGCGTGGGTCCTCGGGTTGAGGCCGGCGTCGGGGACGGTCCACATCAGCAGCACGGTGGGTGGGACGGCGTCCCGGGTCGGGGTGGTGACCCATCGGCTGTCACGACTCGATGCCGCCGATGTCGACGTTCGCGACGGCCTCAGGATCACCGCGGCACCGAGAACCCTGTTGGACCTCGCGGACACCGAACCCGTCCCCGAGTTCGAACGCCTGGTGGCCGAGGCCCGCTATCGCCGGCTGGTGTCCGATCAGCAGCTGCGGGACGTGGCGGCGCGGTACCCCCGTCGCCGCGGAACGAGAGCCCTGACCACTCTCCTCGACGCCGAGCGGGAGCCTGCCTTCACCCGGTCGACGGCGGAGCGCGAGTTTCGCGCGGTCCTGAAGCGCGCGGGTCTGACGCTGCCGCGGACGAACGTCCGTGTGATCGGCTTCGAGGTCGATGCGTTCTGGTCGGACGAGCGGCTGGTGGTCGAGATCGACGGCTACGAGGCTCACCGCGGTCGGCGCGCGTTCGAGCGAGACCGCCGCAAGGCGGCGGCGCTGGAAGCCTCGGGGTACCGCGTGCTCCGCGTGAGCTGGCGGCAGATCAAGCAGACGCCCGAGATGGTGGCGGCGGTGGTAGCCGCTGCCCTTGCGCGTGCTCGATGACGTCTGCGAGCGGAACGCTGCACGGTGGGGTCAGAGCCGCAGCTCTGCAGCGTGGAGCTCGGATCGCGAGTCGAACGCTGCACGGGTGAGCGTCGCGAGACACCTTGCAGACGGAGACCCGGATACCGGGTCGGTGGATGCACGGTCAGCCGCTCGACGCACCGTGTAGTGCCAGACCCGAAGTCGAGCACCGCAGGCGTGGTCTGCCAGACCCGCCTCGCCCGCACCTGCGACCATTCCCACGTGCTTTCGGATACCGCGCACATCTTCGTCCAGGGTGGGCACGGGGGCAACGGCTGCATGTCGTTCCGCCGCGAGGCCCACGTGCCGAAGGGCGGCCCGGACGGGGGAGACGGCGGGCGCGGCGGCACGGTCGAGCTGGTCTGCAACGACTCGTTCCGCGATCTGCAGCAGTTCTCGCGGCGCAGCCACTTCAAGGCGCCGCGTGGCCGTCACGGCGAGGGTGCGCTGAAGAAGGGGCACGACGGCGAGGACCTCGTGATCAACGTGCCTCCCGGGACCCAGGTCACCGGGATCGACGGCACGGTCCACGACCTGATCGTCCCCGGTCAACGGGTCGTCGTCGCGCAGGGAGGATCCGGCGGACGCGGCAACGCGCGGTTCGCGTCGCCGACCCGCCAGGCCCCGCGGTTCGCCGAGAACGGCCTCGACGGCGACGAGGGTTGGATCGACCTGCGGCTCAAGCTGCTGGCCGACGTCGGACTGATCGGCGTGCCGAACGCGGGCAAGTCGTCGCTGCTCGCACGGATCACCAGCGCGCGACCGAAGGTCGCCAACTACCCGTTCACGACGCTGTCGCCCGTGCTCGGCACGATCGACGGGGAGCAGCGTCAGCTGATCCTGGCCGACATCCCGGGCCTGATCGAGGGCGCCAGCGAGGGCAAGGGCCTTGGCCACGAGTTCCTCGCTCACGTCGAGCGTTGCCGGCTGCTCGTCCACGTGCTCGAGTTCCAGCCGCAGGACGGCAGCGACCCGATCGAGAACTACGAGACGATCGAGGCCGAGATCGCCGCCTACGACGAGCGCCTGACCGGCCTGCCGCGGATCCTCGTGCTGAGCAAGGCGGACCTGGTGCCGCCGGAGGTCGCCGAGCAGGCCGCCGCGGAGTGGCGGGCCCGGCTCGACGCCGAGCAGGTCGCGCGCGACCCGTCCTACGTCCCGAACGCGCAACGTGAGGAGTGGGAGGACCCGGTCGACCCGGCCGTCCCCGTGCTCGTGATCTCGAGCGCGACGGGACAGGGCATCGACGACCTGCGCGCGCTGCTGCTGCGCACCGTGCCGATCCAGGACCCCGTCGCGGCGGCCGACCTCGGCGGTGAGCCGCTGGCCGACCACCGCACCTACACGCCGAGTGCGCAGCGCGACTGGAAGGTCGTCCGCGACCGCAGCGGCAGCTTCCGCGTCACCGGCCCGGGGATCAAGCGCCTGATCGCCCGCCACGACATCGACAACGAAGAAGCGCTCGAGTACGTCGAGAGCCGGATGCGCAAGATGGGCGTGATCGAAGCGCTCCAGGAACAGGGGTTCGAACCGGGCGACGACGTCGAGATCGCCGGCGTCGCCTTCGAGTTCGATCCCGAGGCGTAGCGCCCCGCGATTCGCCCGCCGCCGAACGGGTACGAGCCAATTTCGTCACCGATCCGGGTGCGTTGAACTGCCCCGGAGGACGACTGGATTCCGGTCGTCGCCGTGCGAGGTCCCCCTGCCCGAGCGGGATCCGCTGTCGCGCTGAAATCGCGTGCATGCGGCTTCTCGGGCGTGGGTACCCACTCTCTCAGTGCCTTGGAGGACCGAACGCTGAATTGGATCGATGACGCCGTGCGCCGCGGCCTCGACGCGTCGCCCACCGCACCCCTGAGGAGCGTGCGGCGATGACCCTTCCCCTCGGATCGACGATCTTCCAGTACGTCGCCGACAACGCCGACTCGGTGGTGCAGCTGGCGCTGGGCCACGTGTGGGTGGTTGCGTTGTCGATGGCGATCGCGACGGTGATCGGCGTCGGTCTCGGTGTGCTCACCTTCCGGTGGCCGCCGGCCGCCAGCTTCGCGCTCTCGGTGGCCGGCCTGTTCCTGACCTTCCCGTCGTTCGCGCTGCTCGGTGTGCTGCTCGCGATCATGGGCCTGGGGGTGACCCCGGTCGTGATCGCGCTGGTGCTCTACGCGTTGCTGCCGATCATGCGCAACACGATCACCGGCTTGCGAGAGGTCGACTCGATGGTGCTCGACAGCGCCCGCGGGCTCGGCATGGCCCCGATTCAACGGCTCTACAAAGTCGAGCTGCCGATCGCCTGGCCGGTGATCCTGGCCGGCCTGCGGACCTCGACGCAGCTGGTGGTCGGGATCGCCGCGATCGCCGCGTACGTCAACGGGCCCGGTCTCGGCGGCTTCATCTTCTCCGGGCTCTCGCAGCTCGGCGGCGCCAACGCGCTCAACCAGATCATCGTCGGCACCGTCGGCGTGATCATCATCGCGTTGCTCTTCGACGCCCTGCTCGCCCTGCTCGGGCGGGCCACCATCTCCAGGGGGATCCGTGTCTAGCACCGAGACGACCAGCGGCTCGCGCCAAGAGCTGCGCGAGGCGATGGCGGCCGGGACGGCCGTCGAGATCGACCTGCAGTCGGTGACCAAGCAGTACGCCGGCAGCGCGTCTCCTGCGGTCGAGGAGTTCTCGCTGACGATCCCGGCCGGTGAGATCGTGGTCTTCGTCGGACCGTCCGGCTGCGGCAAGACGACGACGATGCGGATGATCAACCGCCTGGTCCGGCCGACCAGCGGCCGGATCCTGATCGGTGGCGCCGACGCGGCGAAGATGAAGACCGACGACCTGCGCCGGCACATCGGCTACGTCGTCCAGCAGGCCGGGCTGCTGCCGCACCTGACGGTGCGGCAGAACATCGAGACCGTGCCGCGGCTGCTGAAGTGGAAGTCGGCGCGGATCGACGAGCGCAGCAGCGAGCTGTTCGAGCTGGTTGGCCTCGACGAGTCGGAGTTCGCCGGCCGCTACCCGCGCGAGCTGTCCGGTGGGCAGCAGCAGCGTGTCGGCGTCGCCCGCGCGCTCGCGGCGGACCCGCCGATCCTGCTGATGGACGAGCCGTTCGGCGCGCTCGATCCGATCACCCGTGATCGCCTGCAGTCCGAGCTGCTGAAGATCCAGCGGCGGGTCCGCAAGACGATCGTCTTCGTCACCCACGACATCGACGAGGCGATCAAGCTCGGTGACCGCGTGGTGGTGCTCAAGGAGCGCTCGCGGATCGCTCAGCAGGGACCGCCGGACAGGATCCTCGCCGAGCCGGCCGACCGCTACGTGCGCTCGTTCATCGGGGGCGGTGCGGCCGTCAAGCGGCTGCACCTGGTGCGAGTGGAGAACCTGGACCTGGAGCGCTACCCGGCGTTCACCGAGCCCGAAGGCTACGACGAGATCCTCCACCAGCTGGAGGAGACCGGCTACGAGTACGCGCTGCTGCTCGACAACCACCAGCGCCCGCAGCGCTGGTTGCACCGCGACGAGCTGCAGGACCGCCCGGGGCGCCCGGACCTCGAAGGTCAGGCCGTGCAGGGTGTCGTGATGGCCACGACCACGCTGCACGACGCGATGGACGAGATGCTCAGCTCCGGTACCGGCGTGGTCCCGGCGGTCGACGACCGCGGCGCGTACATCGGCGCGGTTCGGCTCGAGCAGGTCACCGACGCACTCGAGGACATCCACGTGACCGCGGTCGCCGAGCAGGAGGACGCGACCCCGGTGCAGACGCTGGCCGAGATCACCGGCGAGCTCGACAGCCGCGAGCTGCAGGCCGCCCAGCAGGTGCTGGACGAGGAGCGTGCCGCGCGCGGTCGGACCGCGGAGCGGCAGGCGCAGGAGGACTCGGACGCGTGAGCCGCGGTGCGCGACAGCTGCTGATCACGCCGATCCTGGTGGTCGTCGCGCTCGGGCTGCTCTACGTCCTGGTCGGCGAGCAGACCGACCGGATCGCCGTCTCGTCGCTGACCTCCGACGAGGATGCCACGTCGGCGACCGCGTTCGGCTCCAAGGTGATCGCCGCGCTGGGCCAGCACATCCAGCTGGTCGGGATCTCGGCGTTGATCGTGCTGGCGATCGGCATCCCGCTCGGGATCCTGCTGACCCGGACGAAGGCCAAGTCGGTCGGACTTGTGGTCAACGGCACCTTCAACGCGGGCCAGGCCGCGCCGGTGATCGGCGTGCTCGTCCTGCTGGTCGCGATCTTCGGCCTGAAGTCGTGGGTGCCCTACGCGGCGCTCGTGATCTACGCGGTGCTGCCGGTGATGCGCAACACCGTCGAGGGGATCCGCAACGTCGATCCCGCGCTGCTCGACGCCGCGCGCGGTCAGGGCTACTCGCGCCGCCAGGTGCTGATGCGGGTCGAGTTGCCGCTGGCGGTGCCGGTGATCCTGGCCGGGGTGCGCACCGCGCTGGTGCTGCTGGTCGGCACGGCGACGCTCGCCACCTTCGTCAACGCCGGTGGGCTGGGCGACATCGTCAACGACGGGATCAAGAACCAGCGACAGGCGGTGATGATCACCGGTGCCGTGTTCGCCGCCGCGCTCGCGGTGATGATCGACTGGCTCGCAGCGATCGCCGAGCGGTACCTGAGCCCGCGCGGCCTGCGGCGGGAGGGAGCTGCATGACCGGACGACGCTTCAGGGCCCGAGGGGCCGTTGCCCTGCTCGCCACCGCGACGCTCGCGCTCGGCGGCTGCGCCGGGCAGTACACCGGCGGCGGCGAGGGCCCGCTGCAAGGCGCGGAGATCGCCTTCGGCTCGAAGGACTTCACCGAGCAGAAGGTGATCGGCCAGATCGCCGTGCAGTACCTGCGCTCGCAGGGCGCCGACGTCTGGGACCAGACCGGACTGGTCAGCTCGCAGGCGGTCCGCGACTCGCTGACCCGTGGCGACATCGACGCCTACTGGGAGTACACCGGCACCGCCTGGATCACCTACTTCGGTCACGACGAGCCGATCGCCGACCCCGAGAAGCAGTTCGAGGCGGTCGCGAAGGAGGACTCCGAGGACAACGGGATCGACTGGATCGACAAGGCGCCGCTGAACAACACCTACGCGATCGCGATCGAACGGTCGAAGGCGGAGGAGCTGGGGATCGACTCGCTCGACCAGCTCCCCGACCTGCTCGCCTCCGACGAGGGCAAGGACGTCAGCTTCTGCGTCGAGTCCGAGTTCGCCAACCGCCCCGACGGGCTGCCCGGGCTGCAACGGGCGTACGGGTTCCGGGTGCCCGCCGACCAGACCAAGCGACTCGACACCGGACTGATCTACTCGCAGACCGGCAACGGGACCTGCACCTTCGGGTCGGTGTTCGAGACCGACGGCCGGATCCAGGGGTTGGACCTGATCATGCTGAAGGATCCGAAGCGGTTCTTCCCGTTCTACAACGCGGCGATCTCGATCCGTCAGGAGGTGCTCGAGGAGTACCCCCAGATCGAGGAGATCATGAAGCCGATCGCGGACAAGCTGACCACCGAGCAGATGCAGACCCTGAACTCGCGGGTCGACATCGACGGCGTGCTGCCGGACAAGGTCGCGCGTGAGTGGCTGCAGGAAGAGGGCTTCATCGAGGACTAGATCGGGGGACCCGCTCGGCTTCGGCCCGGTGTCTACCCTTCTGCGGGATGTCCCTGACCGTGATCAAGCTCGGCTCGAGCGTCGTCGCCGACGATGCGGGAGCGCTACGGCACGAGGGCCTCGCCGCGATCTGCGACACGATCGCGGAGCGGCACGCGCTCGGCGACCGGATCGTGGTCGTCAGCAGTGGGGCAATCGCGCGGGGGATCCAGACGCTGCGGCTGCCGGAGCGGCCGTCGGCGATCGACCAGCTGCAGGCCGCCAGTGCCGTCGGTCAGGGACGGCTGTTCCGCGAGTGGGACGACCTGCTGGCCCGCCACGGCCTGCTCGCCGCCCAGGTGCTGCTCACGCTCTACGACCTCGGCGACCGCGAGGCATTCGTCAACGCGCGGCGCACGCTGGCCCAGCTGCTGGCGTTCTCGACGGTCCCGGTGATCAACGAGAACGACACCACCACGACCGACGAGATCAGCTTCGGCGACAACGACCTGCTCGCGGCGCAGATCGCGATCATGGTCGGCGCCGACCGGCTGGTGCTGCTGACCTCGACCGACGGGCTGTTCACCGCCGATCCCCGGCGCGACCCGACCGCGCAGCTGGTCGAGGAGGTCCACGACGTCGAGCAAGCCCTGGCCGACAACGACGTCGGCACCACGACGTCCAGCCTCGGCACCGGTGGGATGCGCAGCAAGGCGCTGGCCGCCGACATGGCCGGCGCAGCCGGAATCCCGACGGTGGTCGCCAACGGGCTGCGCCCCGAAGCGCTGAGACGGGTGCTGGCCGGCGAATCCGAGGGCACGCGGTTCGTCGCCGGGCCGGCCCGCTGGTCGAGCTTCAAGCTGTGGCTGCGGTACGCCAAGCCGGCGCACGGCACGATCGACATCGACCGCGGAGCGGCACGCGCGGTGACCGAGGCCGAGACGTCGCTGCTGCCGGTCGGCGTGGTGGCGGTCGAGGGCGACTTCAAGCCCGGCGACGCGGTCGACATCCGCCACGACGGCCAGGTGGTCGCCAAGGGGATCAGCGGCTACTCGGTCGGCGCGCTGCGTCGGGTGATGGGCCAGCGCACCGACCGGGTGCACGCCGCGCTGCCGAGCTCGCCCGCGGAGGCGGTCCACCGGGACCGCCTGGTCGTGCTCTGAGGTCGGGTCGGCTCCAGGCGCTTGGCGAGCTCGCCCCGACAGTCGGAACGAACTCGCCACGCAACCCGGCCTAGGTCAGTCCGGCGTCGTGGACCAGCAGCGCGATCTGCACGCGGTTGGTGAGGTCGAGCTTCTGGAGGATGTGCGAGACGTGCGCCTTGACGGTGGCGACGCTCATGTGCAGCTCGCGGGCGATCTCCGCGTTGGCCTTACCCTGGCCGACCGCGATCGCGACCTCCCGCTCCCGTTCGCTCAGCTCGGCCACCGCGCCGGCGGCGTAGACGCTGCGGTCCTCGGCTCGCGGCTCGGCAACGTGCGTGATCAGCTGGCGAGTGACGGTCGGCGAGAGCATCGCCTCGCCGGACGCGACCAGCCGGATCGCGCGGACGATCTCGGCGGGCGGGCTGTCCTTGAGCAGGAACCCGCCGGCCCCGGCGCGCAGCGCGCGCAGCACCTGGTCCTCGGCGTTGAGCGTGGTCAGCATGATGATCTGAGCCCCGCCCGCTCCGCCGGCCCCTGCAGCGCGCAGGGCCTCGGCGGCGGTCAGGCCGTCGACCTGGGGCATCCGGATGTCGAGCAGGACCACGTCGGGACGGTGCTCGGCCACGGCCGCCGGCAGCTCGGCTCCGTCGGCGGCCTCGCCGACCACGCGGACGTCGTCAGTGCCGTTGATCATCATCCGCAGCGCGCTGCGGACCAGCGGGTCGTCGTCGACGAGCAGGACGCGGATCGGGGTGCTCACGTCGGCCACGGCAACCAGGCTCGCAGACCGAAGCCCCCGTCGGCGGTCGGTCCGTGGTCCAGCCGGCCCGCGGACAGCTCGATCCGCTCGGTCAGTCCGACCAGGCCGGTGCCGGTGCCCGGGATCCGCGGGTCACGGGCGGTGCCGACGGGCGCCGGGGTGACGATCGCGATCGTCAGGCCGTCGCCGGCGGTGCCCGCGACCTCGACCGCGACCGTCGTCCCCGGAGCGTGCTTGCGGGCGTTGGTCAGCCCCTCCTGGACCACGCGGAACGCGGTCCGGCCGGGCCCGGGTGGATAGCCGTCGATCTCGGGCACCGCGATTCGCGCGCGGATCCGCATCCCGGCGGTGCGGGCCTCGTCGAGCAGCGTGGGCACGGCGGCCAGCGTCGGCTGGGGGCGCGGGACGAGGGCCGCGTCGCCCTCGGCGGCATCGTCCTCGCGGAGCACGCCGATCACCTCCCGCAGATCCTCGAGCGCCTGGTGAGCACTGGCCCGGATCACGCCCGCGGCGCGCGAGATGTCGTCCGGCGGGGCGTCGGGCCGGAACTCCAGGGCGCCGGCGTGCATGCTCAGCAGCGAGATCCGGTGGGCGAGCACGTCGTGCATCTCGCGCGCGATCCGGGTGCGCTCGCCCTGACGGGCCTGCTCGACCCGCAGCTGCTGGTCGTCCTCGGCCCGCAACGCGCGCTCGCGGAGGGTGCGCACCAGCTGCCGCCGCGATCGTACGACCATGCCCCAGGCGACGACGGCGGTGAGCATCAGCAGGACGAAGCCCGCGGCGCCCCAGTACGGCAGATCCTGCTCGGGGTGCAACACCAGGTACGGCGCGACCGCCACCGCGTGCAGGGCGAAGACGGCCAGGGCGACCCGCGCGGGTCGGTGCACTGCGACGGTGAAGACGAGGATCATCGCTGCGCCACCGCTGGTCGGCGAGAGCACCGACAGCGGCGCTGCGGCGACCGCGAGCGCGACCGGCCAGCGGCGCCGGGCCCAGAGCACGAGGCACGCGACGACGCCGATCCCGACGTCCACCCAGTGCCACCATCCGTTGTCGAGCAGCGAGTCCGGGTTGTCGCCGAGCAACGCGACGAGCCCGAGTCCGATCGCGAACAGGAAGCAGGCGAGGTCGACGATCCAGTCTCGGGTGGTCCGGGGTGCGGGACGGCCCTCGTCCTCGGCATCCTCCCAGAGCACCGCGGGCAGCCAGCGTCGGAACCCGGTGGCGGGCGCGGTCGGGGGGACGATCGGAGGGGCCGGCGTGGCGATCGGTCCAGCCTACGGGGCCGCCGGTCGGGCGGACACGGCCGTCGGTCGGTCGTGAGTCCGGGGGCTCCCCGACCTTCGGCGGAGGCGGGTATAGACCGATGGCCGATGTACACCGCCGGTCGACCGGCGAAGATGGCCCGGTGATCGTCGTCGAGCACCTGACCAAACGCTACGGGCCCCACACGGCCGCCAACGACGTGTCGTTCGTGTGCGAGCCTGGCACCGTGACCGGGTTCCTCGGTCCCAACGGCGCCGGCAAGTCCACCACGATGCGGATGATCTGCGGCCTCACGCTGCCGACGTCCGGGCACTCGACGGTCGTCGGGGCCGACTACCGCGACCTGCCGAACCCCGGCCGCGAGGTTGGGGTGCTGCTCGACGCATCGGCCCAGCACGCCGGCCGTACGGGCCGCGAGATCCTCTCGCTCTCGGCCCAGACGCTCGGCCTGAAGAACGGCCGCGTCGACGAGCTGCTCGAGCTGGTCCAGCTGGCGGGAGCCCGCTCCAAGCGGCGCGTCGGCGAGTACTCGCTGGGCATGCGGCAGCGGCTCGGGATCGCCCACGCGCTGCTCGGCGACCCGCGCGTGCTGATCCTCGACGAGCCGGCCAACGGTCTCGACCCCGAGGGCATCCGCTGGATGCGCGGGCTGCTGCGGGACTTCGCCGACCGCGGCGGCACGGTGCTGCTGTCGTCGCACCTGCTGCACGAGGTCGAAGCCGTCGCGGACCGGTTGGTGATGATCGCCCGCGGCGAGATCGTCGCCCAGGGCGACAAGGCCGAGCTGCTGGCGGCCACCGGCGTGATCGTCCGCTCCCCCGACCGCACGCAGCTGCGCCGGGCGCTGGCCGAGGCGCAGCTGCCGTCGACCACGACCAACGACGGTGCGCAGATGGTCGAGGCCGAGCCCGAGGTGATCGGCCAGCTCGCGCTCGACGCGGGGATCGTCCTGACCGAGCTGCGCCGCGCCGACAGCGCCGGCCTGGAGGACATGTTCCTGTCGCTGACCGGCAGCACAGGTGATGCCGAGCAAGGCGGGGCCTCGAGCCCGAAGGAGACCGTATGAGCACCGCTGTCGCCACCCCCAACCCCGAGGGCGTCGAAGCGACGACGCCGCGGGCGTTCGCCGCACCGCCGCTCGGCCGGCTGGTCCTGGTCGAGCTGCGCAAGATGGTCAACACCCGGTCCGGGCGCTGGCTGCTGATCGCGGCCGTGCTGATCGCGCTGATCATCGCCGTCATCCGTGGGCTGACCGGCAACGAGGCCGATCGCACGTTGGCCGGCGCCTTCGAGCTGGTGCTCTTCCCGTTCGGCGTGCTGCTGCCGGTGATCGGGATCCTGACGGCGACCAGCGAATGGTCCCAGCGGACAGCGCTGACCACCTTCTCGCTGGTGCCGCGGCGCTCGCGGATCGGCGTGGCCAAGCTGCTCGCTGCGATGCTGCTGGCCGCCGTGGCGTTGGTCGTCTGCCTACTGATGGGCGCCGTCGGCAACATCGTCGCGGTGACCGCCGGTGGTGCCGACGGATCGTGGTCGATCTCCGGATCGCAGCTGCTGCAGGCGTTCGTCGCCAACGAGCTCAACCTGCTGATGGGGCTCGGATTCGGGCTGCTGCTGATGAGCCCGGCCTTCGCGATCGTGCTCTTCTTCGCCCTGCCGACGATCTTCACGATCGTCGGCGAGCTGATCACGGGCCTCAAGGACGCCTGGGCGTGGCTCGACACGAGCGTGACCTTCGCGCCGCTGATGGAGGGCAACGCGACCGGTGAGGACTGGGCCAAGATGGCGGTCAGCTCGTTCGTCTGGATCGGGATCCCGCTGGTCCTCGGCATGATCCGGATGAATCGCCGCGAGGTCAAGTAGCCCGGCGACGGCGACGACTCGGCGGCCCCGGGTGCCGAATCGCACCGGGGGCCGTGGGTACGTCGCGTAGGATGGAGCGATGTCCGCTGCTGCCACCGAGCTTCAATCCGTCAGCGAGCTGTGCCGGCAGGCACGGGTCGCCGGACGGCGGCTGGCGGCGCTCGACACGCAGACGAAGGACGCCGCGCTGCACGCGATCGCGGACGCGATCGACGCTCGGGTCGACGAGATCCTCGCCGCCAACGCGCTCGACGTCGCGGCGGGGCGTGAATTCGGTCTGGAGCCCGCGCTGCTCGACCGGCTGACGCTCGACGAGCCCGGGCTGGCGGGGATCGCTGCCGCGGTCCGCGACATCGCGGCACTGCGCGACCCCGTCGGCGAGGTGATCGATGGTTTCCGCCTGCCCAACGGCCTCGACGTCGCGCGCCAGCGGATCCCGCTCGGGGTGATCGCCGTGGTCTACGAGGCCCGTCCGAACGTCACGATCGACGCGGCGGCGCTGGCGCTCAAGAGCGGCAACGCGATCGTGCTGCGCGGCTCGTCGAACGCGATGCGCTCGAACGTCGTGCTGGCGACGATCGCTGCGGACGCCGCGGAGGCCGCGGGTGCGCCGCGCAACGCGATCCAGCTGCTCGCCGGTGGCGGCCGCGACGAGCTCAAGGAACTCGCGACCCAGGACCGCTACGTCGACCTGATCATCCCGCGCGGCGGCGAGGGCCTGAAGAGGGCGCTCAAGGACGTCGCCACGGTGCCGATGATCTTCGCGGCGTCCGGCATCTGCCACGTCTACGTCGATCGTACGGCGAACCTCGACCACGCCCTGGCGATCGTCGAGAACGCGAAGGTCCAGCGCCCGGGGGTCTGCAACGCGGCGGAGACCCTGCTGGTGCACCGCGAGGTCGCGGCGGAGTTCCTGCCGCAGTTGGCGAGCCTGCTCGGGCCGCAGGGCGTGGAGCTGCGCCCGGACCCCGACGCCACGCCGCTTGTCAGCGGCCACGGCGCGGACGTCCAGCCCGCGGTCGACGAGGACTGGGACACCGAGTACCTGGCGCTGATCCTGGCGGTCAAGCTGGTCGACTCGGTCGACGAGGCGATCGACCACATCGAGGAGCACGGATCGGGGCACAGCGAGGCGATCGTCGCCCGTGACGACCACACGATCCGCCTGTTCGAGCGCGGGATCGGATCGGCCTGCGTCTACGTCAACGCGTCGACCCGGTTCAGCGACGGTGGCGAGTACGGGTTCGGTGCCGAGATCGGAATCTCGACCCAGAAGCTGCACGCCCGCGGCCCGATCGGGTTGCGCGAGCTGACCAGCTACCGCTACCTGGTCCGCGGCGACGGGCACGTGCGCTGAGCGGGCCGGGGCGTCGGGGTGCGGATCGGGATCTTCGGCGGGACCTTCAACCCGCCGCACCTGGCGCACCTGATCCTGGCCGAGTGCGCGCGCGACGAGCTCGCGCTCGACCGGGTGCTGCTGGTGCTCGCGCCGCGGCCCCCGCACAAGCAGGTCGATGGCGACCCGGGGCCGGAGGAGCGCCTGGCGCTCTGCCGTGCCGCCGTTGCCGGCGAGCAGGGACGGGTCGAGGTCTCCGATGTCGAGCTGCTCCGTGACGGTCCGTCCTACACCGCGGACACGCTCGCGACGTTCCACGAGCAGCGCCCGGACGACGAGTTCGTGCTGCTGCTCGGGGGTGACTCCGCGGCCGGGCTGGCGTCGTGGCACCGACCGGAGGACATCCTGCGCTACGCCGAGGTGGGCGTGGCGGCACGCGGCGACGACGGCCACGCGCGGGCGGCCCAGACGCTGGCCGGACTCGGGGCGGCCGAGCGGCTGCGACCGTTCTCGATGCCCTCGATGGAGCTTTCCTCGACCCTGATCCGGGGGCGCGTGCGGGCCGGCCGGACGATCCGTCACCTGGTGCCCGAGGCGGTCGAACAGCGCATTCGGGCCCAGGGCCTCTACCGTTGACGTACACACGCATGACGAAGCGCACCTACATCTCCCAACATTCCGGCGTCGACGGCGAAGAGCCGGTGCTGCCGCCCGACCCCACGCTCGAGGCGATGGTTCGCCGGATCGCCGCCCTCGCCGGCGACCGCAAGGCCGAGGACGTGGTGGCGTTCGACCTGCGCGGCGCGTCGGCGTTCTCCGACGCGTTCGTGATCTGCACGGGCCGCACCGACCGCCAGGTCAAGGCGATCCACGACAGCATCTACGAGGGGATGAAGCACGACGGTGAACGTCTGCTCCCCAAGCGCACCGAGGGCGTGCAGGAAGCGCGCTGGATCCTGATGGACTACGCCGACGTGGTGGTCCACATCTTCGTGCCCGAGACGCGCGAGTTCTACCGGCTGGAGTCGCTCTGGGGCGACCGGCCGCGCTACGACGTCGCGGACGTCGTCGCCGGGATCGAAGAAGCGGACGACTGACCCGGCGATGCGGATCGAGCGCTGCTTCGCGTTCCTGGACCTCTGCGGGTTCACGTCCTACACCGAGGCCAACGGCGACGAAGAGGCCGTCTCGGTCCTGGCGATGATGCGCTCGGTCGTGCGCCGCGCCGCCGAGCGTCGGGGCGTCGCCGTCAACAAGTGGCTCGGTGACGGCGTGATGCTGTCGAGCCTCTACAAGGGCAGTGTCGCGGCCGCCACGCTCGAGATCCGCCACCACCTCGGCGGAGCGAGCCCGCTGCAGGTCCGCGCCGGGATCGCGCGCGGCGACGTGATCACCTTCGAGGGCGACGACTACGTCGGCGCGGCGATCAACGTCGCGTCGCGTCTCTGCGACCTGGCAGAGCCCGGACAGGTGCTGATGGCCGGCCACCCGGACGCGACCGTCCCGGAGTGGGCGACGACGTCGCTGGTCGGACCGATGGCCGTGCAGGGCCTGACGCAGCCGGTCGAGGTCCACACGATGGACCTGCTGCACACGCCGGGCGGCCGGATGGTCGTCGATCCGCTGTGCGGCCTGCCGGTCGATCTGTCCGTCGCGGTCTCGCCGCCCGGCGAGACCAGCGAGGACCTGCGCTGCTTCTGCTCGACCGGCTGCGCGGAGCAGTGGGGCCGCGCACGCGAGCGGCGGATCCACCGGGCGGTCTAGGTCACGGGCCGAGCGCTCAGGCGGGGACCGCCTCCGGCAGCGCCGGAGCGGACGCGATCTCGGGCGTCAGGTGGTGTTCGGCCGGGTCGAAGGTCCGCAGCCCGCGGCGGAAGAGGAACGTGAAGTCCGGCCACAGCGTGGTGTTGCGGCCGCGCTCGTCGAGATACCAGGACGCGCACCCGCCGTCGTTCCAGACGGTGCCCTGAAGTCGCTGCTGGATCGCCTCGTTCTCTGCGTCGACGACCTCCTGACGCGGTTCGAAGGCGCCGATCCGCTGGTGGTGCGCGGTCCGCAGCGCCTGGATCAGGTAGTGGGTCTGCGACTCGATCATGTAGATGATCGAGTTGTGCCCCAGCCCGGTGTTCGGGCCGACCATCATGAAGAGGTTGGGGAACCCGGGGACCGTGGTGCCCTTGTGGGCTTCCATTCCCGGTGCCCACTTGTCGGCGAGCAGCTGGCCGTCGCCGCCTCGGACCCGGTCGGCGATCGGCTGGTCGGTGACGTGGAAACTGGTGCCGTAGATGATCGCGTCGACTTCGTGCTCGACCCCGTCCTGGTCGACCACGGAGTGCTCGCGGATCTCGCGGATCCCGCTGGTCACGACGTCGGCGTTGGGCTGGTCGAGCGACCGCAGGTAGTCGTTGGAGAGCAGGGTGCGCTTGCAGCCGACGTCGTAGGTCGGGGTCAGCTTCTGGCGCAGCACGGGGTCCGAGACCTGGCGCTCGAGGTGCTGCATCGCGACCTTGCGCGGCAGCCGGCGCATCCCGCGGATGTAGCGGAAGGGCAGCACGAAGGTCTCGTGCCGGACGTAGAGCGCGAGTCGGGCGGCTCGCATCGTCAGCGGCACGTGGCGGAAGAGCAACCGCTCGACGCGGCTGATCGGCCGGTCGGGGCGCGGCAGGACCCACGGTGGGGTGCGCTGGAACAGGGTCAGTCGGGCGACGTCCGGCTGAATCGCGGGCACGAACTGGATCGCCGAGGCTCCGGTGCCGATCACCGCGACCCGCTTGCCCTTCAGGTCGTAGTCGTGGTCCCAGCGCGCGGAGTGGAACGCCGTGCCCTGGAACCGCTCGATCCCGGGGATGCTCGGGTAGCGCGGCTCGCAGAGCGGTCCGGTGCCGCTGACCAGGTACCGGGCGCGGACGGTGCCGCGGGCGGTCTCGACCGTCCACCGCTGCGTGTCGGCGTCCCAGGTCGCGCCGGTCACCTCGGCGTCGGTCCGCAGGTAGCGGCGCAGGCCGTAGCGCTCGGCGACGTCGAGCTGGTACCGCCAGATCTCCGGCTGGCTGGCGAACGAGCGGGTCCAGTCGGGGTTCGGCGCGAACGAGTACGAGTACATGTGCGACGCCACGTCACAGGCGCACCCGGGGTAGGTGTTGTCGCGCCAGGTCCCGCCGAGGTCGCTGGCGGTCTCGAGCATCACGAAGTCGTGCTCGCCGTCGTCGAGCAGCGCGATCGCGACGCCCATGCCGGAGAAGCCGCTGCCGACGATCGCGACTCGCACCTCCGTCGGGATCGGGAGGGTCGAGGTCGCCGGCCGGGTGGACGTCGCTGCGCTCATGCCGTGCAGCCTACCGACGGTAGGGCGGTTACTCAAGAGTAGGTTACGTCACAGTAGGGAGGGTGGGGTACACTTGAGCGGTGTCGGCCGAGCTCAACGTCGCGATCCCGGATCGGATCCGTGGTGGTACCCGTCAGCGGGTGTACACGGCGCTGCGCGATGCGCTCGTAGCGGGCGAGCTCGCTCCAGGCCGTCGGCTGTCGGAGAACGAGCTCGCGGAGTGGCTCGGCGTCAGCCGCACCCCGGTGCGGGAGGCGCTGGTGCGACTCCGTGACGACCGGCTGGTCGAGATCGTCCCGCAGTTCGGCACCTTCGTCTCGAAGATCTCGATCGCCTCGGTGACCGATGCGCAGTTCGTTCGCGAGGCGCTCGAGTGCGCCGCGATCCGACTGGCCGCGGAGCGTGTCACGGACGAGGACCTCGAAGCGCTCGGCGTGATCATCGCGGAGCAGGACCGGGCGCATGCGGCCGGCGACTTCGACGCGTTCTACGTCTCCGACGACGGCTTCCACGCCAAGCTCTGCGCGCTCTCCGGGCGGAGCATCGCGTGGTCGGTCGTTCAGCGGGCGGACGGGCACCTCAACCGCGTGCGGCGGCTGAGCCTGCAGGTCCCGGAGTACATGGGCGAGATGATCGCCGAGCACCGCGACGTCGTCACCGCGCTCGGCAAGCACGACCCGGACGAGGCCGAAAGGGTCCTGAGGCATCACCTGCGGATGGTGCTGTCCGGGCTCGAGCCGATCCGGGCGCAGCACGCTGGCTATTTCGCCGAGGAGTAGGCCGCGGTCCCGTCGGGGCCGCTGATCGTGGGACCTTCCGCCTCGGCGGGCGAGATCGGCGTCGTCGTCGGGCGGCCCGGCTCCCCGGGTCCGTCGGCCGCGGGCGGGCGGGCGCGGTGACCTGGTCTCCGCGGCTCCCCGTCCGGCGATGTGCACGATCGGCGGCGAGTGGGTATCGGCGGAGCGAAGAATTCCCCACGCCACCCGCTTGTATACTAGTATGCAGGCGTCGCGGCGCACGCCCGTGCCCGCGTCGGAACGCTGAATCACCCTCTCCGTCACGCGAGCGCTATGCCCGACCACGATGTAGACCCCGCCGAGACCCAGGAGTGGATCGAGGCGCTGGAAGCGGTTCTCGACCACGACGGTCGCGAACGCGCCGAGGCGCTGATCGAACGGCTGGTGACCCGCGCCCGTTCGCGCGGCGTCGCCGCGTCGCTGCACTCGACCACCCCGTACGTCAACACGATCCGCACCGAGGACGGCGCCAAGCTGCCGACCGACCAGGCGATCGAGCGGCGGGTCCGCTCGCTGGTGCGCTGGAACGCGCTGGCCACCGTGATGCAGGCGAACAAGGAGTCGTCCGAGCTCGGCGGCCACATCGCCTCGTTCCAGTCCGCCGCCACGCTCTACGAGGTCGGCTTCAACCACTTCTGGCGCGCCCCGAGCGAGGACCACGGCGGCGACCTGGTCTACATCCAGGGTCACTCGTCGCCCGGTGTCTACTCGCGGGCCTTCCTCGAGGGCCGGATCAGCGAGGAGCAGCTGCGGAACTTCCGCCAGGAGACCGGACGCAACGGCTCGGCGGAGGCCGGGCTGTCGTCGTACCCGCACCCGTGGCTGATGCCGGACTTCTGGCAGTTCCCGACCGTCTCGATGGGCCTCGGTCCGCTGATGGGGATCTACCAGGCCCGGTTCATGAAGTACCTCCAGGGCCGGGGCATGGCGGATGCCAACAAGGACCGTGACGTCTGGGTCTTCTGCGGCGACGGCGAGATGGACGAGCCGGAGTCGATGGGCGCGATCGGGATGGCTGGGCGCGAGAAGCTCGACAACCTGAACTTCGTGATCAACTGCAACCTGCAGCGGCTCGACGGACCGGTCCGCGGCAACGGCAAGATCATCCAGGAGCTCGAGGCGAACTTCCGCGGCGCGGGCTGGAACGTGATCAAGGTGATCTGGGGCTCGAAGTGGGACCGCCTGATCGCCGAGGACACCGAGGGTCACCTCGCTCGCCTGATGGACGAGACGGTCGACGGCGACTACCAGACGCTGAAGTCGCGGGACGGCGCCTACGTCCGTGAGCACTTCTTCGGCAAGTACCCCGAGACGGCCAAGATGGTCGAGGACTGGACCGACGACGAGGTCTGGTCGCTCAACCGTGGCGGCCACGACCCGGCCAAGGTCTTCGCCGCCTACGCCGCGGCCCGCGAGCACAAGGGCCAGCCCACGGTGATCCTCACCAAGACGATCAAGGGCTACGGGATGGGCGCCTCGGGCGAGGGCCAGAACATCACGCACCAGCAGAAGAAGATGACCGAGGAGGTCCTGCTGGCCTTCCGCGATCGCTTCGGGCTGGAGCTGTCCGACGAGCAGGTCCGCGAGACCGCGTTCTACCGCCCGGCAGACGACAGCGAGGAGATGAAGTTCCTCCACGGGCAGCGCGAGCAGCTCGGTGGCTACCTGCCGGCGCGCCGCCAGAAGTCGGCGTCGCTGGAGGTTCCGGGGATCGAAGCGTTCAAGGCCGTCACCGACGGCTCGGGCGACCGCGAGATCTCGACCACGATGGTCTTCGTCCGGCTGCTCTCGGCGCTGCTCCGCGACAAGAACCTGAAGAAGCACATCGTCCCGATCGTCCCCGACGAGTCGCGGACCTTCGGCATGGAGGGGATGTTCCGCCAGCTGGGGATCTTCTCCCAGGTCGGGCAGCTGTACCAGCCGGAGGACAGCGAGCAGCTGATGTTCTACCGCGAGGATCGCCAGGGGCAGATCCTCCAGGAGGGCATCAACGAGCCGGGCGCGTTCTCGTCCTGGATCGCCGCGGCGACGTCGTACAGCAACCACGACGTGCCGATGATCCCGTTCTACATCTACTACTCGATGTTCGGGTTCCAGCGGATCGGGGACCTGGCCTGGGCGGCCGGCGACAGCCGCGCCCGCGGGTTCCTCGTCGGCGGTACCGCCGGCCGGACGACGCTCAACGGCGAGGGGCTGCAGCACGAGGACGGCCACAGCCTGGTCCAGGCGGCGCTGATCCCCAACTGCGTCAGCTACGACCCGGCGTACGGCTACGAGCTCGCCGTGATCGTCCAGGACGGTCTGCGGCGGATGGTCGCCGAGCAGGAGG
>JBQGEK010000111.1:0-2102 GCA_052039575.1 Patulibacter sp.
CCACGGCCCTGATCGGCGAATCGGGCGCCGGCAAGTCCTCGATCGTCAACGCCCTGCTCGGCCGTGAGGTGCTCGCCACCGGCGCGGTCCGCGGCACCGACGCCAAGGGCCGCCACACCACCACCGCCCGTGAGCTCGTCCCGCTCGGCGGCGGCACCTGCCTGCTCGACACGCCCGGCACCCGCGAGCTCGGCCTGGTCCGTGACACCGGCGGCCTGGCCCTCGCCTTCAGCGACATCGACGAGCTGGCCCGGAGCTGCCGGTTCGCCGACTGCCGCCACGACCGCGAGGCCGGCTGCGCGGTGCTGGCCGCGGTCCAGGAGGGTGAGATCGCCGAGCCGCGGCGGCTCTCGTTCCTCGAGCTGCGGGCAGAGATCGAGGAGCTCGACGAGAAGCGGACCGCCCGCGAGCAGCGGATCGGCGAAGGCCGCCGGCCCCGCGGTTGAGGCTCACCTGACTCGCAGATCCACCGCGTTCGCCGGCCGCGCCGTGCCGGGTAGCGCCCACGACCACCGCGGCGCGCAAGGCACCAACGGGAACGGCGTTCGGTCGCCTACGCCGCGGGCGTAGCGGTGCTCAGATACAGGTAGCCGTGCTCGTCGGCGACGGCGTTCGGCTCGATCTCGCCCGGCGCCAGGTCCTGCAGCGAGGTGCCCTGGCCAGCGGCCCGTACGCCGTCGGACTCGCGGGCCAAGTCGACCTCAAACCGGTACCACGTCAGCTCCCAGGCGATCACGAACTGCATCCGCGATCCCTCGACCGGACGGACGGTGACCCACGGCGATCCGAGCGAGCGGGCGATCCCCGACAGCATCCGAGGATGGGCCGAATGGTTGTACAGGTCGACCGCACGGGCGGCCATCCGCGCGCCCGATGTCGTCACATGCGCGGGTGCCCCGGTGGCCGTGGTCCGGTACGCCGCCAACGGAGCCGCCGGCTGCTCCTCTGGGCCCCCGAGCGACCCGATCTCGTCCTCGAGTCGGTGCGGACGCCGGTCGCGCGGGGTGCTGCTCGCCGCCGGGGCGTCCGCCGCTGCGGCGGCCGACTCGCGGCTGGTCCGGCGACGCTCGGCGGCGCGGCGAGCGGGCGACTCGCTCGGATCCGGTCGCGACGGCTTGCGGCCCAGCTTCGGCAACCGCTCGACCAGGTTCTTCAGACCGCCACGGCCACGGTTGGGCTCCAACGTCGGGGCGTCGCCGACGCCGACCCGGATCCATCCGGCGAACAGCGCCTGCGGGATGCAGAGCTCGCAGACGTCGCGCCGCTGGCCGTCGTTGAGGAACACCTCCGGCGCCTCGCCGCGCAGCAGGTGACGGCCACACATGGCACAGACTTCGTAATTTCCCGCGGTCGCCACCGACGGAGCCTAGCAACGGTCAGGGAGAACCCGGACCGTCCATCTTCAGCCGCGAGCGCAATCGCAGCACCGCCTTCGAGTGCAGCTGGGACGCCCGCGACTCGGTCACGCCGAGCACCTCGCCGATCTCTCGCAGGGTCAGGTTCTCGTAGTAGTAGAGGGCCACGACGACCTTCTCGCGCTCCGGCAGCCGCTGGATCGCGCTGCCGATCTCCTCGCGCAGCGACCGCGCCGCCACCGCCGCGATCGGGTCGACCGCGTCGGTGTCCTCGAGGATCTCCAGCAGCGAGACCGATTCGCCGGTGCCGTCGCCCGCCGACCACATCTCGTCGAGCGCGTGCATCCGCGATTGAGCAACGAGCCGCAGCGACTCGCGAAACTCGTCGAGCGTGATCCCGATCTCGTCGGCGATCTCCTCGTCGGTCGGCACGCGGTGCAGCCGGTGCTCGAGCGTGGCGTGGGCGCGTTCGATCTCCCGGGCGCGCTGTCTGACCGAACGCGGAACCCAGTCCTCGGACCGCAGCTCGTCGATGATCGCGCCGTGGATCCGCGTCGCCGCGTAGGTCTCGAACTTGACGTTGCGGTCGGCGTCGAAGCGGTCGACCGCGTGCGCGAGTCCCAGCAGGCCGAACGAGATCAGGTCACCTTCTTCGATGTGCGGCGGCAAGGTCGACGCAACGCGGCCGGCGATCCACTTGACCAGCGGCGAGTAGGCGACGATCAGCTTCTCGCGGGCCGTATGGTC
>JBQGEK010000112.1:0-1701 GCA_052039575.1 Patulibacter sp.
ACCCCCAACGGCCTCGTCGTCCCGGTGATCCGCGACGTCGACAAGAAGGGCATCCTCGAGCTGGCCGGCGAGCTGACCGAGCTCTCCGGCAAGGCCCGCGACGGCAAGCTCGGGCCGGCGCAGATGAGCGGCGGCACGTTCTCGATCTCCAGCCTCGGCGGGATCGGCGGGACGTCGTTCACGCCGATCGTCAACGCCCCCGAGGTCGCGATCCTCGGCGTCACCCGCTCGGCGATGAAGCCGGTCTGGGACGGCAACGAGTTCGTCCCGCGGCTGATCCTGCCGCTGTCCCTGTCCTACGACCACCGCGTGGTCGACGGCGCGCTCGCCGCGCGCTTCACCGCGCACCTCGCCACGGTGCTGGCCGACTTCCGGAGGATCCTGCTGTGAGCACGTTCGAGGTCAAGGTCCCGGACATCGGCGACTTCGACGGCGTCCCGGTGACGGAGATCCTCGTCGCGGTCGGCGACGAGGTCGAGCAGGAGGACCCGCTGGTCGCGCTCGAGTCCGAGAAGGCGACGATGGAGGTCCCTAGCCCGCAGGCCGGGACCGTCAAGTCGATCGACGTCTCGGTCGGCGACGAGGTCTCCGAGGGCGCGCTGCTGCTGACGCTCGAGGGCGTCGAGTCCGAGGGTGACTCCGGTGCCGGAGGTGACGACGCCAAGGCTGAAGAGGCGAAGGAGTCAGAGGGCACGGACGAGGCGAAGGCCGACGAGGCAGCGAAGGACGACGGCCAAGCCGCCGCGAAGCCCGCCGACGGCGACGGGAAGTCGGACGCCGAGGGCGGCGACGCCCCCAAGCGCTCGGTCGCCTCTGACGACGTGAAGTCCAAGGGCGACGTCCACGCCGACGTGCTGGTGCTCGGGTCCGGTCCCGGCGGCTACTCGGCCGCGTTCCGCGCAGCGGACCTCGGTCTCAGCGTGGTGCTCGTCGAGCGCGACTCGGTGCTCGGCGGCGTCTGCCTGAACGTCGGCTGCATCCCGTCGAAGGCGCTGCTCCACGCCGCCAAGGTGATCACCGACGCCGAGGGAGCGGCCGAGCACGGCATCGCCTTCGGCACGCCGGACGTCGACCTGGACGCGCTGCGCGGCTGGAAGGACGAGGTCGTCCAGAAGCTGTCCGGCGGCGTCGCCGGGATGGCCAAGCAGCGCAAGGTCACCGTCGTCACCGGCTACGGGAAGTTCGAGGGCCCGCACGAGCTGCGCGCGACCGACGGCGACGACTCGACGCTCGTCACCTTCGACGCGGCGATCGTCGCCACCGGCTCGACCCCGGTCGTGCTGCCGGACGTGCCGCAGGACCACGACGACGTGATCGACTCGACCGGCGCGCTGGAGCTGAAGGACGTCCCCGGCAAGCTGCTGGTGATCGGCGGCGGGATCATCGGACTGGAGATGGCGACGGTCTACGACGCGCTCGGGTCCGAGGTCACCGTCGTCGAGTTCGCCGACCAGCTGATCCCGGGGGCCGACAAGGACCTGATCAAGCCGCTGGCCAAGCGGATCGAGGGCCGCTACACCGCGATCCACCTGCAGACCAAGGTCGAGAAGGTCGAGCCGACCGACGGCGGGCTGAAGGCGACGTTCGCCGCTGGCGTGTCCGAGCCCAAGGACGGGGGCTCGTCGGGGGAGGTGGGCGGGATTCCGTCTCCCGCCGTGTTCGACCGGGTGCTGGTCGCCGTCGGTCGCACGCCGAACGGCA
>JBQGEK010000113.1:0-43890 GCA_052039575.1 Patulibacter sp.
GGCAGGATCCCGACGTGCAGCATGTCGGGGTTGGTCAGCACGACGTTGGCGTTGCGGCGCACGTCCTTCCGGGCCTCGCGCGGGGTGTCGCCATCGTAGATCGCGACCCGCAGCTCGCGCGGCAGGCCGAACGACGCCAGCGACCGCGCCTGGTCCTGCGCGAGCGCCTTGGTCGGGTAGAGGAACAGCGCTCGCGCGCGGGGCTCCCGCAGCAGCGCGTCGATTGCCGGAAGCTGGAACGCCAGCGACTTGCCGGACGCGGTCCCGGTGGTCACGACGAACGGCTGCTTCGGCGGCAGGGCAGCTGCGGCGGCCTGGTGGGCGTAGAGCTGGGAGATCCCGCGGTGCGTCAGCGCCCGGAGCAGCTTGGGGTGCAGACCGTCCGGGATCGGCGCGGTCCGGGCCGGTCGCGCGCCCTCGAACGCCTCGCGGACGAGCCGCTCGTCCTCGCGTCCCTCGTTCAGCAGCGGACGCCACGGGTCGTAGGAGGTCCGGGCCATCCCCTTGATGATGACGGCCCGCAACCCGGCCCTAGCGGGAGACCTTCATAGGGCCACACCCGATCAACCTCTCCCGCTAGCCGGGGGGCGCCGCTCGCCCGGGATGTCGCGACCCGCCGGCCCACCCGCGTCGTCGGCTCGATTCCCGCGCCCAGCGGCCCGTCCCGGCAGCGGCGTAGGCTGTCTCGCCGTGGTTGCTTCCGTCCCGATGTCCGCCCCCGCATCCGACGCGCGCGACGCCCAGCCGGCGATCCGCGTCGAGGGGCTGCGCAAGCGCTACAAGGCCGACGGGCCCGAGGCGGTCGCCGGACTCGACTTCCACGTCGAGCGCGGCGAGATCTTCGGGCTGCTCGGGCCGAACGGCGCGGGCAAGACGACGACGATCGGGGTGATCACCACGCGGGTCAAGCCGACCGGCGGGCGCGTGCTCGTCAACGGGCTCGACGTCACCCAGGACCCGGTGTCGGTCAAGCGCCGGCTGGCCGTCGTGCCGCAGCGCAGCAACCTCGACCGCAGCCTCAGCGCGCTCGAGAACCTGACCTTCCATGCCGCCTACTTCGGCTACGGCCGGCGCGACCGCAACCGGATGGCGCGCGAGCTGATGTCGCGTGTCGGACTGGAGGGTCGCGAGGACGACCGGGTCGACAACTACTCCGGCGGGATGGCGCAGCGGCTGATGATCGCCCGCGCACTGATCCACGAGCCGCAGCTGCTGATCCTCGACGAACCGACGACCGGGCTCGACCCGCAGTCTCGGCTGTTCCTCTGGGACACGATCCGCGACCTCCAGAAGCGCGGCACGACGATCGTGCTGACCACCCACGACATGGCGGAGGCCGACCAGCTCTGCCGCCGGATCGCGATCGTCGACCACGGTCAGATCATCGCCCTCGACACCCCGCGGGGATTGCGCAAGCTGCTGCCGTCGGAACACGGGGTCGAAGTGACGGTGGAGTCGACCGGGGACCCGACCGGCAGCGCGGCCGTCGGGACGGGTACCGCGGCGTCCGATGTCTCCGACCCCGGCGCGCGCGTCACGTCGGACGCCACCGCCCCGCCGAGGACGGGCGCGAGCCCGAGCCCCGCCGCCCCGCCGCCCGAACGCGACCCGGCGACCGTCCTCTCCTCCGTATCCGGCGTCGAGCGCGCCGACGTCACGGCCACCGACGAGAACCGCACCACGGTCCGCTGCTACGGCACGCCGGACGCGATCGCCGTCGCCACCGCGGTCCGCGACGCCGGGTTCGACCTGATCGACCTGCGCCGTCTCGAGGGCAGCCTGGAAGACGTCTTCGTCCACCTCACGGGCCGGGAGCTCCGCTGATGTCCACGACTCCGTCCGCCACGCCCGCTCCCGGGACCCCGCCGAGCGGCTCCGAGGACACGCGACACCCCACCGCGCCCGCGAACGACGACGCCCGTGCCGCGCGCGGTACCCGCCGTCGCGCCTTCCTGGCGATCCTCGGCCGCGACCTCTGGGTCACGTTCCGTCGCGAGCCCGTGTCGTTCCTGGCCCAGGCGCTGCTCCAGCCGTTCTTCTTCCTCTTCATCTTCGGCCGGGTGCTGCCGGAGATCGGCGCCGCCCAGGGCGACTACGGCGACCTGCTGCTGCCGGGGATCATGGCGCTGACCGCGATCACGGTCTCGCTGCAGAACGTGGCGCTGCCGCTGGTGATCGAGTTCTCGTTCACCAAGGAGATCGAGGATCGGCTGCTCTCGCCCCTCCCGGTCTGGGCGGTGGCGATCGAGAAGATGCTCCACGCAGCGCTGCGTGGAATCGTCGCGACCGCGTTGCTGGTTCCGCTCGGCGCGCTGATCCTGCCCAATGGGCTGAACTTCGGCGACGCGCAGCTGATCCCGCTGATTGCGGTCGTGCTGGGCGGGGCGATCGCCGGCGCCGCGCTCGGATTGGTGATGGGGACCGCGGTCCCGCCCAACCGGATCAACATCATGTTCGCGATCATCCTGACCCCGCTGCTGTTCACCGGCGCGACGTTCTACCCGTGGTCGTCGCTCGACAGCCTGCCGTGGTTCCAGGTGGTGACCCTGTTCAACCCGCTGACCTACGTCAGCGAGGGAGCCCGCGCCGCGCTCGGCGCCGGGGAGCATCTGGCGACCTGGGCGATTCCGCTGGGAATCGTCGGCAGCATCGTCGTGTTCGGCACGATCGGCCTGCTCGGCTTCCAGCGCCGCGCCGTCGACTGACCGACCGAACCACCAAGCTGATGCGCGTTACGCCACCCACGCGAGCGTAAGACGCATCAGCTCGCCAAGCCACCCGAGCTGATGCGCGTTACACCACACATACAGGCCTAACCCGCATCAGCTCGACGGCGACCCCTGCGTGCCGCGCCCCACGCGGCACCCGGCCGATGCGCCCCGCCAAGGCACCCGGCCAATGCGCCCCGCCAAGGCACCCGGCCAATGCGCCCAGCCAAGGCGCCTGACCCACCAACCCCCTGCCTACCGCGGCCCCATCCGGATCGCGCCGTCCAGGCGGATCGTCTCGCCGTTGAGCATCGGGTTCTCGACGATCTGGGCGACCGTCTGGCCGAACTCCTCGGGCCGGCCGAGCCGGCTCGGATGCGGGACCTGCGCGCTCAGCGACGCGATCGCCTCGTCCGACAGCGTCGCGAACAGCGGCGTGCGGAAGAGGCCCGGAGCGACGGTGACCACGCGGATCTGGTCGCGGGCCAGCTCGCGCGCCAGCGGCAGCGTCAGGCCGACGATCCCGCCCTTGGAACTGCTGTAGGCCGCCTGGCCGACCTGGCCGTCGAAGGCCGCGACCGACGCGGTGTTGACGATCACGCCGCGCTCCTCGCCGATCGGATCGTTCGCCTGGATCCGCGGCACGGCCAGCCGGACCACGTTGAAGGTGCCGATCAGGTTGACCTCGACGACCTGCCGGAACGCGTCCAGCGGCATCGGGCCGTCCTTGCCGACCACCTTGCGCGGCGGACCGATCCCGGCGCAGTTGACGACCACGCGCAGCTGGCCGAGCTCGTCGGCCGCGTCGAGCGCCGCGGTGATCCCGGCCTCGTCGGTCACGTCGGCCGGGGCGAAGACGACGCCGTCGCCGAGCCGCTCCGCGACGGCCACGCCGTCGGACTGCTCCAGATCGACGATCACGGCCTTGCCGCCGGCGGCGACGATCCGCTCGACCGACGCCAGGCCCAGACCGGACGCACCCCCGGTGACGAGGGCGACGCTGTCCTTGATCTCCATGTGTACTCCTTGGTTCTCTTGGGAACGGGGTCAGACCCGTTCGATCACGGTCGCGTTGGCCATCCCGCCGCCCTCGCACATCGTCTGCAGGCCGTAGCGGCCGCCGCTGTCCTCGAGGTGGTGCAGCAGCGTCGCCAGCAGCCGGCCTCCGGACGCGCCGAGCGGGTGGCCGAGGGCGATCGCGCCGCCGCGCGGGTTCAGCTTCTCGGGGTCGGCGTCGAGCTCCTGCTGCCACATCAGCGGGACGGACGCGAACGCCTCGTTGACCTCGAACGCGTCGACCTGGTCAATCGTCAGGCCGGCGCGCGAGAGCACCTGCCGGGTGGCCGGGACGATCCCGTCGAGCATCGTCAGCGGGTCGCTGCCGACGACCGAGAACCCCGCGAACCGGGCGCGCGGGGTCAGGCCGAGCTGCTCCGCCCGCTGCTCGCTCATGATCAGCACCGCGGACGCGCCGTCGGTCAGCGGCGACGAGTTGCCGGGCGTGATCGCCCAGCCGATCTCGGGGAAGCGCTCGGCGAAGCCGGCGTCCTCGAACGCCGGGCGCAGCTTGGCGAGTCCCTCGGGCGTGGTGCCCTGGCGGATCGTCTGGTCCGCGAGCACCGGTCCGTCGGTCGCACCGTCGACGTCGACCGGAACGATCTCGCGGGCGAAGGCGCCGTCGTCGGCCGCGGCCGACGCCAGCTCGTGGGAGCGCACGGCGAACGCGTCGAGCCGGTCGCGGTCGAGCCCCCAGCGCGCCGCGATCAGCTCGGCCGAGATCCCCTGCTGGATCAGCCCCTCCGGGTAGCGCCGCGCCAGCGGAGCCTGCGGCTCGCCGCCGACCGCGTTGGAGAACATCGGCACCCGGCTCATCGACTCGACGCCGCAGGCGATCACGGTGTCGTAGACCCCGGCCATCACGCCCTGGGCCGCGAAGTGGACCGCCTGCTGGCTCGACCCGCACTGACGGTCGATCGTCGTCGCCGGCACGGTCTCGGCCAGCCCCGCGGCGAGCACGCCGCTGCGGGTCACGTTGAGCGCCTGGTCGCCGTTCTGCGACACGCAGCCGCCGATCACGTCGTCGATCGCGGCGGGGTCGAGGTCGTTGCGCTCGACGACCGCGCGCAGCACGGTGGCGAGCAGGTCGACGGGGTGGACGTCGGCGAGGGCGCCGCCGGCCTTGCCGCGTCCGGACGCCGTGCGGACGACGTCGACGATCACTGCGTTGTTCATCGTTCCTCCTGGATGGTGGTCGGTCGACGGCACACGGCCGCCGACCGGAGGACCGCCGCGCTCCGGGCACGGCGGTCGCGGACCCGGTCGCCCGGGTCGGCACTCACGTGGTCGGCGCGATCCCGAGGTACGCCTCGGCGACCTCGGGCAGGTCCAGCACGTCGGTCGGACCGTTGGCCAGCACGACGCCGTAGTCGAGCACGACGACGGTCGAGCAGAGTCGGCGCACGTAGGCGACATCGTGCTCGACCATCAGCACCGCCATCCCGCGCTCCGGCAGGCTGGCGAGCAGCTCGGCCATCGCGCCGCGCTCGCTGCCCGACAGGCCCGAGAGCGGCTCGTCGAGCAGGATCAGGTTGGGCCGCATCGCCAGCGACCGCGCCAGATCGACGCGACGACGGACGCCGAATGGCAGGTCCGCGACCGCGCGGTCCCGCACGTCGTCGAGTCCGACGTCGACCAGCGCCTGCCGTGCGACGTCGACGGCCTCGCGACGCCGCGCCCGGGCCGCCCCGAACACCCCGAACGACGGCGCCCAGGCGTAGCTGCCGACCAGCACGTTGTCCAAGCAGGTCAAGCCGTCGAGCAGCTGGGCCTGCTGGAACGTCCGCCCGATCCCGAGCTCGGCGCGGCCGTGCGGCGGCAGCGCCAGCACGTCCTTGCCGTCGCAGCGCACGCTGCCGGCGAGCGCCGGGACCAGGCCGGACACGCAGTTGATCAGCGTGGTCTTGCCGGCACCGTTCGGCCCGACCAGTCCGACGAAGCCGCGGTCGGGGACCGTCAGCGACGCGTCGTTGAGCACCGGAGCGCCGCCGAACCCGACCTGCAGGTCAGTCACTTCCAACCGCACCTTGGGAGTGCTCATCGCACCGCCTCCTCGCGTCCGATCAACGCCGCCTCGGTGTCCGCGCTCCACTCGTCGGCGGGGATGTCGACGACCACCGACCCGTGCCGCAGGACGACCACGCGGTCCGCGACCGGAAGCGCCGCGCGTACCGCCTGCTCGACCAGCACGACCGTGACCCCGAGCTCGCGGGCGATCCGCCCGACGGTCTCGAGCAGGTCGCGAACCACCACCGGGCTGAGCCCGAGCGAGAGCTCGTCGATCACCAGCAGCTTCGGCTGGGTCAGGAGCGCCCGGCCGATCGCCACCATCTGCTTCTCGCCACCGCTGAGCAGCTCGGCGCTGGTCTTCGCGACCGTCGCCAGCCGCGGCAGCAGCTCGAGCACCTCGTCGCGGGTGACGAACGCGGTCGGGGCCTCGCTCAGGCGCCGCGGCACCAGGTCGAGGTTCTCGCTCGCGGTCAGACCGGGGAAGACCTTCGTGCGCTCCGGGACCAACGTGATCCCGGCCGCGGTCAGGTCGTCCGGCGTCCGGTTCAGCAGCGTCTGGCCGCGGTACCGGTGGACCTCGGCCTCGAGCGTGATCTTCTCGCTGCTCAGCGTGCCGGTCAGCGCGCGCAGCAGCGTGGTCTTGCCGGCCCCGTTGGCGCCGACGATCAGCGTCACCGACCCGGGCGCGCAGCGCAGGTCGACCCCGCGGACCGCCGTGACGCCGTTGGCGTACGTCACGGTCAGGTCCTCGATCGCCAGCAACGGCTCGGCCTCGTCGGGGGCGCGTTCGCGCGCACGTCGAACGACCGGTTCCGGCACCGCCTCCTCGACAGCCGGACCGTCGGACGTGGTGCCGCCCGCCTCCGCCTCGACCTCGACGCCCCTCGACCGCCAGCGGGCGATCAGCCGGTGCATCAGCGCGGGCAGACCGGCCAGACCGCGCGGCTGCCAGAGCAGGAACGCGATCAGGATGCCGCCGGTGACGATCAGCGTCAGGTCGGCGGTGTGGGTGCTGAGCCCCGAGATCCCGATCGACGACAGGCCGTCGTCGAGGATGAACGGCAGCGAGCTGATCAGCAGCGCGCCGATCGCCACGCCGATCGCCGATCCGAGACCGCCGATCACGACCATCGCCAGGTACTCGATGGCGACGAGCAGGGTGTAGTTCTCGACGTGGACCGTGCCCACGTAGTAGGCCGCGAGTGCGCCCTCAAGGCCGATCACGCCCGACGAGATCGCGAAGACGACCGTCTTCATCTTGCGGGTCGAGATGCCGAAGACCGGGGCGATCGTCTCGTGGTCGCGGACGACCTGGGCGCCGCGCCCGACCGAGTTGACGCGGATGAAGTAGATCGCCCAGGTCGCGGCCGCCGCCATCGGCAGCAGCAGCAGGTACCAGGCGAGATCGTTGTCGAGCGAGATGCCGAACAGCTCCGGGTACGGCATCCGGAACCCGCTGGCGCCGACCTGGTCGCCCTGGATCTCGACGGCGACGAACAGCACCGCGAAGGTCAGGGCGATCGTGCTCAGCGCCAGGTAGAAGCCGCGCAGCCGGAAGGCCGGGATCGCGGCGATCGCGCCGACGGCGGCCGCGACCACGAAGGCCCCGACCACGGCGATCAGGAAGCTGCCGCCGATGTGCATGTTGATCAGCGCGGCCGCGAAGCCGCCGATCGCCAGGAACGCGGCGTTGCCGATGCTGACCTGCCCGACCAGGCCGATCATCGCGTTCAGGGCCTGGGCCCCGAGCACGGCGAACAGGCCGAGCACCGCGACGTTCAGCCAACGGTCGGATCCGACGATCGGCAGCAGGACTGCGATCGCGGTGAAGACGATCAGCGCCGTGATCCCGGCGCTGGGGAGTCCGACGCGCCTCATGCTCGCTGCACCACGTGGCTGCCGAACAGACCGCTGGGACGGATCGCCAGGGCCAGCAGGACGAGGACGAAGAGCGCGACGGCCGCGACGTGACCGCCGAGGAACTGCGCGGAGATCTGCAGCGTGACCGCGGCGAGCGCGGCTCCGATGAAGACGCCACCGAGGCTGTCCAGACCGCCGATCACCGCCGGTGCGAGCGCACCGAGTCCGATCGTGATCAGGGTCGGGCTGGCTCCCATCCGGTAGCCGTAGCCCATCGCCGCGAGCGCAGCGATCACCGCGCCGACGCAGAACGCGACGAGGAAGATCCGCTCGACCCGCAGGCCGGACTGGCTCGCGAGCAGCGGGTTGGCGCTGGCGGCGCGGATCGCGAGACCCGCCCGCGTCCAGCGCTGCCACGCCACGGTCCCGGCCATCAGCACGAGCGCCAACAGGACCAGGGTGATCTCGAGCACGCTGAGGCGCGCGCCGCCGGAGAACGTCACGTAGCTGTCCGGCAGCGGGTTGCGCATCTGGTAGCTCCCGGAGCCCCACACCCACGAGAAGACGCCTTCGAGCGCGATGCCCAACGCCAGGGTGACCACGGCCGCCGCCCAGTGCGACTGCCGCTTCACCGACTGACGGAGCAGCGCTCCGAGCGCGATGCCCAAGGGCACCTGGATCGCCAGCACGATCGCCAACACCAGCCACGGGCTGCCGATCACCGTCTGCAGGCTGTAGCCCACGTAGACGGCGAGCAGCATCAGGTGACCCTGGGCCAGGTTGAAGACGCCGGTCGTCTTGAAGATCAGGACCAGCGCGAACCCGGCCAGGCAGAACAGGCTCCAGTCGCGCAGCGATCCCACGAGGATGTCGAGCACCATCGGCGGGGCCTCCTAGGAGACGTCGAACCAGCTGGCGACCGGGGTCGCCTTCTGCTCGTTCTCAGGGTCGAAGTGCATCCAGCGGCCACGGCTGAACGCGACCGACTCGGCGCCGTCGAAGCCGAACGCCTGGTCGGTGAAGCCCTCGACCTCGGCGGTCGTCTTGGCCAGCGTCTCGGAGAACTGCTCCGGGTTGCAGGCGTCGGGGCACTCCTCGAGCGTCGCGGCGATCAGCGAGCCGGCGGCGTAGCCGAAGCCGAAGTACGGCAGGTCGACGGCCTTGGCCTCGCCGGCAGCCTCGGCGGCCTGCTTGACCGCGTCGACGTCAGCGGGGTTCACGAACAGCTGCGGGTAGTAGTAGTTCGTCAGCTCGAGCGCGGAGCCCTGGACCTCGTCCGTGTAGAACGGCGCCAGGATCGGCACGTCGTCGAGGCCCTGCGTCTTGTACGCCGACGCGATGATCGGCAGCGACGGGGTCCACTGGACGACCATGTCGGGGTTGCGGCGGGCGAGCGGCGCGAGGCTCGGGTTGACGTCGGTCAGCGTCGGCGGCAGGAACGCCTCGCCGACCATCTCCCACGCGCCCGACTCCTTGCCGTACTCGGCGATCACCGACGCGGCTTCCTTGCTGGCCGACGTCTCGGAGCCGACGAACGCGACCTTGGCCGGACCGGATCCGCCGATCTCCTGGCTCTTCACGAACTCGTCGACGGCCTTTACGACCTGTCGCGGGGTCCAGCCGGTGTTGAAGGCCACGGGGCTCTCCATCAGGCTGTCGGTGACCATCCCCCAGCCGACGAACGACACCTTCTCGCGCTCGGCGTCGCGCAGCAGGGTCTCACCGATCGTGCTGATCGGCATGCCGGTCACCACACCGGCACCGTCGCGCACGAGCTGGCGGTACTGGGTCGCGGCGACGTCGGGCTTGCCCTGGTCGTCGCGGACCTCGATCTCGATCTTGCGGCCCTTGACGCCGCCGTCTTCGTTGACCTGATGGACCTTGGCGCGCAGACCGGCCAGATCGCCCTGGGTCAGGTAGGCGAGCGGACCAGCGATCGGTCCGAGGTAGCCGACCTTGAACGGCTCGTCGGTCGTGGCTTCGTCGTCGCTCCCGCCGCAGCCGGCGGCGGCGAACGCGACGACTCCGGCGGTCAGGGCCGCGATGACGCGTGATCGGTTCTTCATCGTTCTCTCCCTCGGTGCTTGCAAGTTCATGTGGTCGACGGCTTCGGCCGCCGACCGTTGACAGCCATGTCCCGGTAGACCCGGACCTCGGCCGCAGTGTCTTCCGGTACGAACGCGTCCTCGACGTCGGCGATCTCCGCCATCCGCTCGAGCACGTCCGCGGCCGCAAGGTCCTCCTGGTGGACGCCCAGGGTCTCGGCCACGAAGACGCGGGCCACGCGCCCCCCACCGACCGAGTAGGTGTCGCCGCTGACCGGGCACTGCTCGTGCCCGAGCGCCGCGACGACCGGCGCGATCTTCCCCGCGGGGAAGTTCTTCGCCATCCAGGCGACGAGCTTCGGGTCCGGATACCAAGCGGTCAGCCGCGAGTGGGCGACCGGAGCGACGGCGTTGACCTTGATCCCGAGCTCCCGACCCTCGATCGCCAGGTTCCGGGTCAGGCCGACGACGCCCATCTTGGCCGCGCCGTAGGCGTAGAAGTCCAGCCCCTGCGGCCCGTCGACGGTCAGCCCGAACAGCCCGGCGGCGGACGTCGTGTTGACGATCCGGCCGTAGCCCTGCCGGGCAAAGGTCGACCACGCCGCGCGCGCCGTCCAGAAGCTGCCGGACAGGTGGACCGCGACCATCGTCGACCAGTCGCCGAGCGTGACGCCGGCGTTGTTCACGAGCACGTCGAGCCGGCCGAACTCGTCGACGGCGGTGGCGACGATCGCTGCCGCGCCCTCCTCGGTCGCCACGCTGTTGACGTCGGCGACGGCGGTACCGCCGGCCGCGCGGATCTCGGCGACGACCTCGTGCGCTGGCGCGTCCGACGATCCGGAGCCGTCGGTTCCGCCGCCGAGGTCGTTGACCACCACGGCCGCGCCGCGCGCGGCGAGGTCGAGCGCGTACTCGCGCCCGATCCCGCGTCCGGCGCCGGTCACGACCGCGACCCGCCCTTCGAACCGTAGATCGCTCATCGTGTCGTTCCCGTCGTGTGGTTGCCTCGGCCCTGGCCGACGCGGATGCCCGCTTCGTCGCGATCCCAGGTGCTGTCGGTCAGGCCCTCGTCGCGCAGCAGGTGCTTGCGGACCTTGCTCGTCGGCGTCTTCGGCAGTTCGTCGAGCACGCGCACGTAGCGCGGCACCATGAAGTGCGGCAGCCGCGGAATCAGGAAGCGGACCAGCTGCTCGGGATCGATCGTCGACCCGGGCGTCCCCGCGACCACGGCCAGCACGTCGTCCTCGCCGTGCGGGCTGGGCACGCCAACCACCGCCGCCTCGGCGACGTCCGGGTAGGCGAGCACCTCGGCCTCGACCTCGAACGACGAGATGTTCTCGCCGCGGCGCCGCAGCGCGTCCTTCATCCGGTCGACGAAGAAGTAGTTGCCGTCGGCGTCGACGCGGAACGCGTCGCCGGTGTGGAACCAGCCGTTGCGCCACGACCGGGCGGTCGCGTCGGGGTTCTGCCAGTAGCCGCTGGTCAGCGTCCACGGCATCTCGGTGCGGACGATCAGCTCGCCGACCTCGCCCGGGGCCACGTCGATGTCGTGGTCGTCGACCAGGCGGACCTCGACGCCGTCGCGCGGACGGCCGCAGCTGCCGGTCACCGTCGGGTTGCGCTCGGACATCAGCGGGACGCTGACCTCGCTCATGTTGAACCCGGTGTAGATGTCGCAGCCGAAGCGCTCGCCGAACCGCAGCGCGTCTTCGACCAGCGGGATCATGAAGACCAGCCGCAGCGGGTTGTCGCGGTCGTCGGGCTGCTCCTCCCGCCCGAGCAGGAAGTTCGCCATCACGCCGAGCAGCGTGCAGCAGGTCACGCCGCCGTCGCGGATCATCTCCCAGAACCGCGTGGTGTCGAAGCGGTCGACGATCGCGACCGATCCGCCGTCGAGCCAGAGGCAGCCGACCACGCCGATCGTGCCGCCGGCGTGGAACATCGGCAGGCTGACCAGGTAGCGGTCGCCGGCCGAGAACAGGTCGGAGAAGGTCAGCGCTCCGGTCGACCAGACGTGCAGGTAGGACGAGACGACGCCCTTCGACGGTCCGGTCGTGCCCGACGTGTAGATGATCGCGTAGGGGTCCCACGGCTGGGCCGGGCTTTCGCGCAGGTCGTCGGTGACCGCGACCTCGCGCAGCTGCGCCTCTCCGTGGGCGGTCACGCCGGCGGGCACGCCGGGGCCCTCGCCGCCGACGACGATCACGTGCTGGAGCTGCCCGAGGTCGACGTCGTGCAGGCGCTCGACGTAGTCCGCGTGGACGACCGCGACGGAGGCGCGCGAGTCGCGCAGCACGTGCTCGAGCATCCGCCCGCGGTAGGCGGTGTTGACCGGGACGTAGACCGCCCCGAGCTGGTTGATCCCGAACCAGGTGCGCAGCGCGTGGTCGCCGTTGGGCAGCCACGAGACGACGGTGTCGCCGGCATTCACGCCCAGGTCGCGGAGCCCGGCCGCGACGGCCAGGGCCTCATCCTGGGTCTGGCGCGTCGACCACTCGCGACCGTCGGCGAAGACCGCGAAGGTCTCGTCGGGGTCGCGGGCGACGCGGCGCGCCAGCATGTGCGGGATCACGCAGCGGTCCCGCGGGGGAATCTCAGTCGTCATGTCGTCTCTCTCCTGCGCCGGAGCGGCGCGTCCTGGTGGCGGCTCCGGCCCATCGTTCAGCGTCCGGTGAACTCCGGCGGCCGCTTCTCCACGAAGGCCCGGATGCCCTCGTGGCTGTCCTCGATCTCGGGCAGGGTCCGACGGTGGGTGTCGTCCTGCAGGCGCAGGCCGATCTCCGGTGTCTCGCCCCAGCTCCGCATCAGTGCCTGCTTGTACCACCCGATTGCCTTGGTGGCCGAGGTCGCCAGCTGCGCCGCGAGCTCGTCGACCCGAGCGTCCAGCGCGTCGTCGGCGACGACCTCGTGGACCAGTCCGATCCGCAGCGCCTCCTCGCTGCCGACCAGGCGACCGGTCATGTAGATCTCCGTCGCCCGCGCCGGGCCGACGATCCGCGGCAGCCCCGCGAGGTTGCCGATCTGGCCGATCCGCACCAGCCGGCTGCCGATCCGCGCGCTCTCGCCCGCGATCCGGATGTCGGCCGCGCAGGCGATCTCCGTCCCGGCCCCGGCCGAGACGCCGCTGATCGCGGCGACCACGGGCTTCGGGCACTGGTAGATCGCGTGGGCGATCCGGGTGTAGATCGTGTCGCGCGTCCCGGGGAAGAACGGCGCCGTGTCGTACGACCCCTTCATCCCCTCGTCGAGCGATCCGATGTCGTCGCCGGCGCAGAACGCGCCATTCGACCCCGCCAGCACCACGACCCGCACGTCCGGGTCGTCGATCGCGCGGTCGATCGCATCGAGCAGCGCGAAGCAGAGCTCGCGGTCCAGCGCGTTGAGCCGCTCGGGACGGTTGAGCGTCAGCCGCAGCTCGCCGCCGCGCCGCTCCTCGATCAGCACGGGGCTCATGCGCCGACCCGCTCGGTGCCGAGGATCGACACGAACGACAGGCACTCGCCCGGCCAGCCGCCGAGGTTCTGCGTCATCGCGTACTTGCCCGTCATGTCGAGCTGCCGCGGACCGGCCTCGCCCCGCAGCTGGAGCCAGCACTCGAACAGCATCCGGATCCCGGACGCGCCGATCGGAGGGCCGAACGACTGCAGGCCGCCGTCGGGGTTGATCGGGATCGCGCCGTCGCGGTCGAACGTGCCGGACAGGTACTCGGTCCAGGAGGTGCCGCGGTCGGCGAGCAGCAGGTCCTCCATCAGCACCAGCTCGGTGACCGTGAAGCAGTCGTGGACCTCGGCCATCCCGATCTGGCTGCGCGGGTCGGTGACGCCCGCCTGGCGGTACGCCTCGGTCGCCGCCGCGGTGACCTCGGGGAAGCTCGTGAAGTCGTAGCGCGGGTCGATCGCGCCGGTCGCCGGTCCGACCGCCAGGCCCATCCCGTTGACGAAGATCGGCTTGTCGGTGTACTGGTACGCGTCCTCGGCGCGGCAGAGCAGGACCGCGGCGCCGCCGTCGGTCAGGCCGCCGCAGTCGAGCAGGCTGAGGTTGCCGGACAGGTCCGGAGCCTGGGCGATCCGCTCCTTCGGGATCGCGCGCTGGTAGGCCGCGCGCTCGTTCGCCTCGCCGTTGTAGTGGTTCTTGTACGAGATGTGGGTCAGCGCGGACTTCAGGTCCACGTCGGAGACCCCGTAGCGCTCGCGGTAGCCGACCGACAGGTAGCTGTAGAGGCCGGGCGGGGTGATCTCGAGCAGCGTGCCGTCGCCGGGCGGCGGCGATCCGGGGACGCCCGCGGTCCCGGTGTCGCCGGTCTTCTCACCGCCGATCGCCATCACCAGGTCGTAGGCCCCGGACGCCACCGCGAAGCAGGCGTTGCGGAAGGCGTCGGACCCGGTGACGCAGAAGTTCTCGTTGCGGCTGACCGGCTTGTAGTCGAGCTTCAGCGGCTTGGACAGCGTGGTGCCGGCCGCGCTCGACGCGTAGGTGCCGAGCCAGTAGGCGTCGACGTCGTCGATCGCCACGTTGGCGGTGCCGACGGCCTGCAGCGCCGCGTCGATCAGCAGGTCGTCGAGACCCTTGTCGACGAGGTCACCGAAGGCGGTGCACCCCATCCCGACGATCGCGACCTGTCCGGCGATTCCCTTGGCTGCCATCAGCCTTCCTCCCCCGTGATCGGACGGGCTTTCCAGAAGTAGTTGCGCCGACCGTCCCGCGTGTAGATCAGGCGGAAGGTCATCTCGACGCGCTGGCCGACGGCCAGGGTCTCGGCGCTGGTCTCGGTCAGCTCGATCTCCGTGCGGCCACCGCCGTCGAAGTCGACGATGCCGAAGACCGCCGGACCGCTGGGCGACCAGGCGAGCCGGTCGATCGTGAACGCGGTCAGCGTCCCCCGGGCCTCGCGCATCGGCTCGCGCGTGGCCTGGTCGACGGCCTTGCACGAGTAGCAGACGCGCTGCGGCGGGAGCTGACGCTCGCCGCACGCCTGGCAGCGGCTGGCCTCGAAGCCGAACTTGAAGCTGCGACGGCGGTACGCGACCGGGGCCTTCGGGCCCTCCGGGGCCGCCTTGCGCGGGGCCTCGGTCGGGATCAGGCCGCGCCAGGCGAGATAGCGACCGTACGGCAGGCCGTCGCGTCCCGCGGCAAGCTGGGCGGCGACCGGCTTCGGATCCGCGGCGCGGTGGGCGGCCAGCTGCTCGGTCGTGCGCAGCGCGAGCGCCTCGACGCCGTCGTCGGCGGTCACGACGACCACCACGGCACCGGGCTCGGCGACGTCGAGGGTGGCCGCCAGCAGCACGCCGGCGTGCGCGACGCCAGAGACCCCGGCCTCGTCCGCGACGTCCGCGACGATCGCCTCGCGGCGGATCCCGGTGGCCTTCGCCGCCGCGCGGATGACGCGACGGTTGGCGCTCGCGATGACCAGGTGGTCGACCTGGTCGGCGGACAGCCCCGACTCGTCGAGCAGCCGGCCGACGGCGTCGGCGACCAGCGGCGTGGTCACGGTGACGGCCAGGTTCTCCTCCCAGTGCGACACCAGCGTGTCGCCGGGCAGCCGCCAGCGGTCCGTGTATTCGTCGGTCGCGGTGGTCGCGCCGAGCAGCTCGGCGACGACCGGCTCGTCGCCCGCGGTCGCGAGGAACGCGACCGCTGCGTCGCCGCTCTCGATCTCCTCGGGACCGCCCGGGGTCCCGGTGCGCAGGTCGGAGAGCACCGCGAGCGCGGGCTTCGGCGACTGCAGCGCGGCGCGCAGGCCTCCGCCGCCGGAGCGCAGCGCCCCGCCGACGTCGCTCGCGCCGACGCTGCGGTCCAGGCCGAGCGCCGCGTGGATCGCGGTCGCGTTGGTCTTCTCCTGGTACGCCGGAGCGGTCGTCGCGAAGTAGATCCAGGACGGGTCGACCGCGCCGCGCAGCGCGCGGCGCGCAGCCTCGACGCCCATCGTGGTGGTGTCCTCGTCGAAGCAGGCGACGGCGCGACGGCGGCGTCCGCCGCGCGCGCCGTGGGCCTCCCCGACGGTCGAGCCGTCGAGCCGGTGGACGGGGACGTGGGCCCCGTAGCTGACGATCCCGGGCACGGTCACTCGCCTCCTTCGGCGACGGCCGCCGGCTGCGCCATGTGACGCAGCTGCCACTTGGCGCGACCGCGGTCGCTGAAGTCGGTCACGAACCAGCTGGCCGGGATCCCGCCGCCGCCGTCGACCAGCAGGCTCTGGCCGGTGATGTAGCCGCTCTCGCCGCCGGCGAGGAACGCGACGACCTCGGAGATGTCCGGGATCCGGCCGAGCCGGCCGAGCGGCACCTCGGCCTCGAACATGTCGCGGGCGCCGGTGTCCAGCAGCTCGCTGGTCATCGCGGTCTCGGTGATCCCCGGCATCACCGCGTTGACGCGGATGTCGTGGACGCCCAGCTCGTAGGCCATGATCGACACCATCATGTTCAGCGAGGCCTTGGCCGCCGAGTAGGCCGCGAACAGCGCGGCCGGCTGGACGGCGCCGGACGACGAGGTGACGACGATCGAGCCGCCGTTGCCGCACTCGACCATCCGCCGGGCCGCGGCCTGGCAGACCAGGAACGTGCCGGTGACGTTGACGTCGAGGTGTTTGCGCCAGGTCGATGCCCGGATGTCGAGGAACGGGTCGACCCGGCACCAGCCGGCGTTGGCGTGGCAGACGTCGAGCCGGTCGTAGCGGGCGAGCGTCTCCTCGAACAGCGCCGTCACCTGGGCGTCGTCGGTCTGGTCGCAGACCACGCCGATCGCGTCGCCACCGGCGTCGCGGATCGCGGCGGCCTGCCGCTCCACGCCCTCGGCGTCGATGTCGGCGATCACGACCCGGGCGCCCTCAGCCGCCAGCTTCTCGCTGACGCCGGCACCGATTCCGGACGCACCCCCGGTCACCAGAGCTACCTGACTTGTGAACCGCACGGACCCCGCCTCCATCAATGAACACTCATTTACCACGTGGCCCAAAACCCTAACCAGGACGCGGGCGACGTGTCAACCAATTCTCCGGCGATTCTCGCGAATTGCCTGCAAAAGCCCGATAAATTAGTGTTCATTCAATGTCCGCGGCGGCGCCTCTTGGCACCAGGTTCGTCGTCCGCGCCGCTGCGAGATCGAGAACGCGAACGGGCCCGCTGAGCGGGCCCGTTCGGAGCAGATCGCCGGGTCGATCCGGCGGAGGACGTCGGCGCGTCGACGGCGCGTCTCAGGCGGGAGCGCCCGCCATCCGCAGCGCCAGCCGGACGTGCACGTCCGCGACCTCGGCCGGCCCCAGCGCGGCCTTGAGCCAGTACGGCTCGGTGACCAGCACGCACATGTCCATGATCGCCATCGCGGTCGCGCGCGGAGCCGGCATCGGCCCCGCCTCGAGCAGCCCGAAGGCGCCCTCAGCGGCCCCCTGCTCGAGCACGTCCTGGAGCAGCCGGCGCGCCTGGCGCCGGATGTTCGCGACCTCCTCGAACCCCTCGGCCGGCAGGAACTCCATGTCGCGGTTGCTGACGCGCGACCGGCGGGGCGAGTTGGCGTAGAAGAGCACGTACGCCTCGACGAACGCCCGCAGCCGATCGATCCCGGTCTCGACCCCCTCGACCGCGGCCTGCACGTCCGCGAGCAGCTCGCGGTGCGCGACGCCGATGATCGCGTAGAGGACCTCTTCCTTCGACGCGAAGTGGTTGTAGAGCGCGCCCGGCGTCACGCCGACCGCCGAGGTGATCTCCCGCACCGAGGTCGCCATGAACCCCTGGCGGTGGAAGAGGTCGACGGCAGCCTCCTCCAGCTGGTCGCGCATCGCCCTCGGGTCCCTGGCGGATGCGCTGTCGGATCTGCTGGTTGCTCGGCTGCTCGCCACGTGGGTGCCCTCTTTCCGGTGCGGTGGGACGGCACTTCCGTGCCGACCCAGCGCCGCACAGGCTAGCCCTCGGCTCCGACGTCCGGGCTTCGGAATCGAGACCGCCGCGCACCGGGCGCAGAGCGAACCACCCGCACGGTGGGTGAATGAACGTATATATATGTTACTGCGGACCCCGACCCGTCGGGGCCCGCCGACCTTTCCGACGACCCTGGAGGACGCCGTGACCGACGACCGCCCGCCCCTGATCGATCTCTGCGGGATCGTCTTCGACGCCGAGTGCTGGGAGGCGTACCTGCGCGGCTTCGCCGACGGATCGCCCGACTACCTGCGGGTCTTCGCGGGGCGGTTCGCGCTGATGACCGGGCTCGACGCGGCCGAGCTGGTCCGCTTGGCCGAAGCCGATCCGCACGGTGCGGTCGACGCGCTCGTGGCGACCAAGGCGTTCGGCACCGACATCGACGTCCACGCCGAAGCGCTCGCCCGCGACGACGTGCGGATGCAGGTGATCGTCGGCCTGACCGCACCGCTGCCGTCAGGCGGCACGGTCAACGACCGCGTCGCCGGATTCGCCGCCCGTCATCCGGAGCGGCTGCAGGCCTGGGCCGGCCTCTCGCTCGGCGGCTGGGAGGACCGTCCGGGAAGCGACTCCGCCGCGGCCGAGCTGCGCCGCTGCGTCGAGGACCTGGGGATGCGCGGTGCAGCGCTCTCACACTTCATCGAGGCCGCCGACCCCCTCGGCGAGGAGAGCCGCGCTGTCTATGCGGAAGCCGAGCGACTCGACGTGCCGATCTGGATCCACACGGGCCACAACCTCTCGACCCACGTGCCGCTCGACGTCTGCACCTGGCGCGAGCTCGACGCGATCGCGCGGGACTACCCGCGGTTGCGGATCGTCGCCGGCCACGGCGGCTGGCCGTGGATCCCCGAGATGATCTCGGTCTGCCAGCGCCACGCCAACGTCTACCTGGAGTTCTCGAGCTTCCGGCCGGTCCAGATGGGCCAGGCCGGGTCCGGTTGGGAGCCGCTGCTCGCCCACGGGACGAGCACGATCCGCTCCAAGGTGCTCTTCGGCAGCATCGACTGGATCCACGCGATGACGCCGCGCGAGCTCGCCGACGAGGTCCAGGACCTGCCGATCAGCCCGCGGGTCGCCCGCGCCTGGCTCCACGACAACGCTGCCCGCATGCTCCGCCTCGATTCCGCTTCGCTGATCGCAGGACCGGCACGATGATCGTCGCGCCGACGCCCCGCCCCCGCCCGACATCCGAAGGACCCGCGCGATGACCCCGGCTCCGAACGCGTCCACCATCGACCTGCCGCAGGGTCGCCTGCGCTACTACGAGGCCGGAACCAGCGGCCCGCACGTGGTGCTGCTGCACGGCGCGGCGCTCGACACGGCCCTCTACACCTGGCGGTTCGCGATCCCGGTGCTGGCCGAGCGGTTCCGCGTGATCGCCGTCGACATGCCGTTCCACGGCGGCAGCCGGCCGTGGAACGGCCCGGCCGACCAGGAGGACATCGAGCGCGCGATCGAGGCGCTGCTCGACCACCTGGGCGTCGCGCGGACGAGCATCGTCGGACTGTCGATGGGCGGCGGGATCGCCACCGGCTTCGCGGCACGTCACCCGAACCGGATCGAGAAGCTCGGGCTGGTCAACTCCGGTGGCCTCGAGGACGTCCGTCCGTGGCAGCGCACGACCTACCTGTTCTTCCGGATCCCCGGTCTGCTGTCGTTGATGACCCGGTACTACCTCCGAAACCCCGCGCGGATCCGCTCCGCCGTCGCGCGCGCGATGGTCGGCGGCGAGCAGTCCCGCGACTTCGAGCTGCTGGTCGAGCTCGCTCAGCAGGAAGCGGCCGCCAAGCGTGAGCACGGCGAGCAGATCTTCGATCGCTGGCAGGTGACGTCGTTCGGCTTCTCGCGGATGCGGACGAACCACAAGCCGCTGCTGCCGAAGATCGACGTCCCCGCGGCGTTCTTCCACGGCTCCGACGACCCGTTGGTCAGCCGCAAGGTCGCCGTCGACGCGGTCGAGCTGCTGCCCAACGGTCGCCTGATCGAATTCCCCGGAGCCAAGCACGTGCTGCCGCACGACGCGCCCGAGCGGTTCAACGAGGAGCTGCTCCGCTTCCTCTCCGAATAACCCACCCGAGCTGATGCGGGTTACGCCACCCACGCGAGCGTAAGACGCATCAGCTTGCCCGGCCAGCTCGCGCGGCTACTTGCCGCCGATCGCCTGGTTGGCCGCGTGGAGCTGCTTCTGACGGGCGTCGCTGCGGGCGATCGGCATCGCGTAGCGCTCGACGTAGGCGACGTCCTCGCGCCACAGCGCCAGAGCGCGGTCTCCGTCGATCGGCCCGCCGTGCCCGGGGATCACCCAGTCGGCCTGCTCGACCAGCGGCTTCAGCCGGTCGAGCGTCGCACGGTAGGCGCTGCGTGACCCGTCGGCCTCCGCCCAGGTCGGGATCTCGACCGGCGACAGGTAGTCGCCGCAGATCAGCGTCCGCGCCCACGGCACCCAGATCGCCATCCCGTCGGCGGTGTGACCGTCGGCCGGGTGCAGCTCCAGCTCGCGCTCGGCCGCCGGACCGTCGCCGGCCAGCTCGAGCTTGCCGGGCACCGGCAGCGCCTGGATCTCGCCGAGCGAGAGCGTCGACGCGCCCTTCGCCCCGCGCGACGCGGCGGCCTGCGCCCGATCGACGTAGTGCTCCTGGTCGAACGCGCGCATCGCGCGGACGGCCTCGCCGGAGTGCCCGCTGAGCCGCGCCGCGGTCGTCTCGGACACTCCGAGCGCCGCTTCGGGGAACGCCATCCGCCCCAGCAGGTGATCCCAGTCGCCGTGCGTGGCCAGCAGTCCGGCGACCGCGAAGCCGGCCTGGCCAGCGACCTGCGCGGTCAGCTCGAGCTCGTCCGGGTAGACCGGCGAGTCGATCAGGAACGCCTCGCGCGGTGCATTCCCGTCGGCTTCGCCGCCGCCCGGCGCGCGCACGATCGCGGCGGTCGTCTGCCACACCCGTGACACGACGACCAGCACGTCGGAGTGGACGGCGAGCGCCCGCATGACCGCAGAACCCGGGGGAGAGGCTCCGGACCTACTTGAGGCCGAGGACGCGCATCGCGTCGAGCAGCGTCTTGACCTCTTCGGTCGGCGCCTTCGCCTTCGGCTCGAGCTGCTCGCCGTGGCGGTTGATCCAGATCACCGGGATCTTCGCCTTCAGGCAGGGTGCGACATCCGAGTGGTAGCCGGACGCGATGTGGACCCAGTTCTTCTTGCTGCCGTTGCGGCGCGCGATCTCGGTGAAGTGCGCGGTGTCCGGCTTGTACGAGCGGACCTGCTGAGCGGTCACGACCAGGTCGAAGTCGTGCTGCAGGTGACGGCGGGTCAGACCGAGCAGCTTGTCGTCGATGTTCGACACGACGCCGGTCTGGAACTCCTTGCCGAGCTTGCGCAGCTGCGGCATGGTCTCGCGGAACGGACGCCAGCGCTCGACCGAGTCGGGCAGGAAGTTCGCGCGGGCGGGCTCCAGGCGCAGGTCGTCCCAGCCCATCTCGGCGGCGACCTCGCGGGCGGTGCGGCGGAGGACCTCGGCGTAGAGCTCGTAGCTGCCGGCGGCGATCTCGCGGTGCTTCTGGTGGAAGAGCCGCAGGACCAGATCCTTGTCGATCGTGAACCCGTCCTTGCCCGCCTCCTTGGTGAAGGCCTCGACGATGCCGGACTCCCAATCGATCAGGGTGCCGTACACGTCCATCGTGACGAAATCGATCTTCTTGGGAAGCGGCATCCGACCAATTATGCCTCGCGAACGCCGTACTCTGCGGCCTGCCCCCTCGAATGGTCCGGACTGGTGTGCAGTTCACCCGCTATGAGCGGGCCAACCGCACACCAGTGCGGCGCGCCCTACGAGGTCAGCGAGCGGTAGCGGCGCACGGCGAAGAACGCCGCGGTCACGGTGATCGCGGTGATCCAGACCCAGGTCATCCAGACGTCGGTGTTGGCCGGGGTGCCGAGGAACAGGTGCCGCGCCGCGTCGACGAAGGTCGTGAACGGGTTGGCTTCGGCGAACTGCCGCAACCCGTCGGGCATCGACTCCGGCGGCACGAACGCGCCCGACGCGAAGGTCAGCGGGAAGATCACCACGAAGCCGATCGCGTTCGAGGTCTCCGCCGACCCGGCCGACAGGCCGATCAGGCAGAAGACCCAGCTGAAGGCGAAGCCGAGCGCCAGCAAGGTCACGATGCCGAAGAGCACCATCCCGACGTTGGTCCCGAACGAGAACCCGACCAAGACGCCGACGCCGATCAGCACCGCCAACTGCAGCGCGTTCAGTGCGATGTCGGCGAACGACCGGCCCGAGAGCACCGCCATCCGCGACATCGGCAACGACCGGAACCGGTCGATCAGCCCCTTGTTCATGTCGTCCGAGATCGCCAGCGCGGTCACGAACCCGCCGAAGGCGATCGACTGGACGATGATGCCCGGCATCAGGAAGTCCGCGTAGTTGTCGAAGCCCGGGACCGCGATCGCGCCACCGAAGACGTAGCGGAACAGCAGCACGAACATCACCGGCTGGACCGTGTAGCCGATCAGCAGGTCGGGCTGGCGCGGGATCCGGCGCAGCTGCCGGCCGGCCAGGACCATCGTGTCCGACAGCGTCCAGCGCAGCGAGCTCATGCGTTCCCTCCGGTCGAGGCGTCGACCGCTTCGGCGTCGTCTCCGTCGGCGGCGGTCGCTCGGCCGGTCAGGGTCAGGAAGGCGTCGTCGAGCGTCGGACGGCGCAGCGTGATGTCGGTCATCGCGACGCCCGCGCCGTCGAGCGCGCGCACCGCAGCCGCGATCCCGCCGCCGTCGGCGCGCAGCGCCACGCTGATCCTGGTGCCGTCGACGAAGACCGGGCTGTGGCCGTCGGCGGTGCCCTGCTCGGCCAGCGGCATCAGCGCGCCGCGCGCCGCGTCGGCCTGCGCCACGTCGTCCAGCACGACCTCGAGCCGGTCGCCGCCGACCCGCGACTTCAGCTCGTCGGCGGTGCCCTCGGCGATCACCCGGCCGTGGTCGATCACGGCGATCCGGTCGGCCAGGCGGTCGGCCTCGTCGAGGTACTGGGTGGTCAGCAGGACGGTGGTCCCTTCGGCCACCCGCTGCTCGATCGTCTCCCACAGCGCCAGCCGGCTGCGCGGGTCCAGACCGGTCGTCGGCTCGTCGAGGAACAGCACCGGGGGCCGCACCACCAGCGCCGCCGCCAGGTCCAGGCGGCGGCGCATCCCACCCGAGTAGGTGCTCGCGACGCGGTCGCCCGCGTCGGTCAGCCCGAACTCCTCGAGCAGCTCGGACGCGCGCTGCTTGGCGTCGTTGGCCGACAGCCGGTAGAGCCGACCGACCATCCGCAGGTTCTCGGCACCGGTCAGGTACTCGTCGACCGCGGCGTACTGGCCCGCCAAGCCGATCCGCGAGCGAAGTGCCTGCGGGTCGGCCGTCACGTCGATGCCCGCCACCCGCGCCGTTCCGGCGTCCGGCTGCAGCAAGGTCGTGAGGATCCGGACCGCGGTCGTCTTGCCCGCGCCGTTGGGGCCGAGGACGCCGAGCACCGACCCCGTGGGCGCGGACAGGCTCACCCCCTGCAGGGCGTGGACATCACCAAAGGACTTCACGAGGCCCTCGGCCTCGATCGCTACGTCGCCCGACATGCGGCGGACTGTACAGATGGTGCGTACACCGATGATCGCCCCGGTGAAACCGAACGGTGATCGGTCCTCCACGCGCCGAGCAACCGTCCCGGTATCACGTCCGCGTCCACGGTGGTGGCGGATGTTGACAGCGCCGACTACCCTTCCGCGGATGCAAGATCACCCAGCACCACGACCAGATCGCCGTCACCGGCCACGGTCGCTCCGCACGCTCGGCCTCGTGGCGATCGCCACCGCCGCCAGCGCCACCGTCTTCGCGACCACCGCGAACGCCGAGCCGACGGGCTTGGTCACGGGCACCTCGATCACCTCGCCGGCCCCGAACGCGGTCCTCGACGCCGACTACAGCCAGGTCAGCTTCGACGAGGAGACCGGGGGGTTCGACGTTCCGAAGGTCCGGGTCACCGGCACGGCGACGACCATCGGCGAGGGCCCCCACCAGGTCCGGGTCGGCGTCGTGATCCCGATGGCGCTGTTCCGCACGTACCTGCCGATCGGGTTCGCCGACGACGCCTCCCCGGTCGAAGCCGACGGCAGCTTCTCGGCCGAGGTCCCGGTTCCGCCGATCAACGCGCGGATCCTCGCGCTTCCGGAGCAGATCACGGACGAGGCGGTCATCGACGCCGCGGCCGTCGACGGCATCGGACCGTACAAGTGGAACCCGGTGCTCGGCGGCGCCTCGATCGGGGGCGAGCTGCCGGGCATCAGCGAGGTGCCGGGCGGCAGCAACCTGTCGCTGGGCATTCGCGGCCAGCAGAACGGCTTCGCGATGATCGCGCCCGCCGGGTTCGCGTCGATCGGCGGCATGCCGGTCACGATCGGCGCCCTCGGCGGCGTCACCAGCGGCGCCTACGGCGACGTCTCGGGCGACGTCGGCCTGTCGTTCATGGGAACGGGCGGGATCTCCGACCAGTACAACCACGCTCGTGGTGGCGTGATGGTCGACGGCACCCGTGGCTACCTGCGTGATCACATCCCGGTCGGGACCGACGAGCTGCCGGCGGCGACCGTGCAGCGCACCGTCGACCAGCAGACCGGTGGCCAGACGGTCGTCCAGAACCAGCCGGTGTACGTCGCGAAGGACGCGACGGAGAACCCGGACGCCGCGCCACTCGAGGGTGGCTACCGCCCGAGCGGGCTGGAGCTGCAACGGACGACGGTCCAGGACCACGACGGCCGCCAGGTCTCGGTCACCGACCGCTTCCGCTCGACGGACGGCCGCGCGCACAAGATCGACGTGCTCTACGCCGAGGGCCTGAACCTGATGCCCTACAACACCCACCTCCCGATCTCCGGCGGCATCTGCACGCCGTTCGCGCCCTGCGGGGAAGGTCCGCTCTTCTCGCAGCCGCTCTCCGACGCGGGACCGTTCTCCACGTCGAGCCTGCTCTCCGGTCCGCTCCCCCGGGGCGGCGGGGCCTCGCTGCTCGACGACCCGGACGAGCTCGACGACGCCCCGGGCTTCCCCGAGTTCGAGACGCCGGCCTTCCGAATCCCGTGGGAGACCGGAGACCAGTGGGAGTCGCGCTCGCATGCCGACCCGCTCTCGGCGCCGAGCACGGCGACCTCGTCGGTCTACACCCGCCTGCCGAACGCGGCGCGGCTGATCGCGAACTTCCTCCCGTTCATGACCGGCGACGAGGAGCTCGAGGCGCCGCCGATCACGTCGACCTACGGCGCGATCACCTTCGGCACGCGTCCCGACTCCGGGCTGTTCGTGTCCGATCCGCTCGGCGTCGGCCTCATCCTCGGCGGCACCTCGACCCAGTTCGTGGCCCGCTTCGTGCGTGACGTCCCGGCGGGCAGCGACACGACGATCGCGCAGGTCTACTCGACCGGCACGACCCCGGCCGAGGTCGAGGCGCTCGCCGCCGCGGCCGAGCAGCGCCTGGCGCCCGTGGCCCCGCCGGTTCCGCCCGGGCCGCCGGTCGCTCCGCCGGCCCCGCCCGTCGCGCCTGCGGCTCCCGCCGCTCCCGCAACCCCGGCCCCGGCCGCCCGCAAGGCGCCGCGCCAGCTCACCCGGTCGGCGTCGGTGCAGCGGACCAAGAAGGGCCAGTACCGGTTCCGGTTCTCCGGCCGGCTCACGCTGCCGTCCGGCGTCTCGCGCTCCGCGTGCCGCGCCGGCGGTACGGTCGCGGTCCAGATCAAGGCCGGTCGCAACACGATCTCGACCCGCCGGGTCAAGCTCGACCGCAACTGCCGGTACACCGTGCGGGTCAACTTCCGCTCGGCCCAGCGGTTCGGCAAGCGGACCCGCCTGAACGTCGTCGCGAAGTGGTCGGGCAACCGCCTGCTCGCCGCCAAGACGGCCAAGCGGTTCACGGTCAAGGTCCGGTAGCGCCGTACCGTGCCGGGGGCCTGGTGGCCCCCGGCGCAGCGGTCGTCAGTCGTCGCTCCGCGGCGCCGCGGGCGACCACGACCGCGCCTCGCTGCGCCGGAACGCGAGCACGTCGCTCGGCGTGCAGACCACGAGTCGGCGTTCCTCGGCGTAGGCGATGACGGTCTCCCGATTCGCCACGTCGCCGTGGTCGTCGAGCATCGCGCAGATCACGGCCGCGGGGGTCATGCCGGCGCGCACCACCAGATCGACGGCGGCCTCCTCGGTCGCCGCCCGCTCGATCACCCCGCCGTTGGCCACCCGCACCGGGAACACGTGGCCCGGCACCACGAGGTCGTCGGCGGTCGCCGTGGGCGCGATCGCCGCGGCAATGGTCACCGCCCGGTCCTGCGCCGAGATCCCGGTCGTGACGCCGTGACGGGCCTCGATCGACAGCGCGTACCGGCGGCCGCTCCGCGGGTGCTGACCCTCGGGCTGCGTCGGCAGGCGGAGGGCGTCGCAGCGCGAGGCCGGCAGGGCAAGCGCGACCAGCCCGCGGGCGTCGGCCGCCATCCGGTTGATCGCATCCGCGTCGGCGCGATCAGCAGCGACCACCATCTGCGACGTGCCGTCACCGACGGCGCTGCCGTCGAGCACCACCGTCTCGCCCCGGCGCAGCGCATCGGCGGCGCCCTCGAACCGCGCGACGGCGTCTCGCTCCTGAGCGGTGACGATCTTTCGCACCATCCGAACGTCCTCCCGGATCTGCTGGGTGAGCGCGTCCGCCGACGGGAACGCCTCTTCCTCCCGCACCATCTCCAGGAGCTCGATGCGGACGTTGCGGCCGTAGAGGTCTCCCGCGAAGTCGAGGACGTGCGCCTCGACCAGCGGCTCGGACGCTCCTCCGAACGTGGGTCGGACACCCACGCTGACCGCCGCGGGACGCCCGTCCAGACGGCCGGCGTAGACCCCGAACCGCGGGGCGACCGCGCGATCGATCCGCAGGTTCGCGGTCGGGAAGCCGAGAACCCGGCCCCGCTGGTCGCCGTAGACGACCTCGCCGGTCAGCAGCGCCTCGGACTGCGTCGTTGCCTGCTGGATCATGCTCCCACCTTCGTTGCGGTCTGCGCCCGAGCCAGGGACTCGCGGGTCAGGCTCTCGCGCGGCACCGTGGCGATCTCGACGCCGTCGCGAAGCACGACGACACGATCACTGACGTCGCACAGCTCCGCGTCGTCCGTCGACGAGATCACCACGGCCGCGCCGTCGTCGGCGGCGTTCCGGGCCAGCTGGTGGATCATCGCCTTGGCGTGCACGTCGACGCCCTGGGTCGGCTCGTCGAGCAGCAGCACCCGGGGCCGCATTCGCAGCCACTTCGCGATCACGATCTTCTGCTGGTTCCCGCCCGAGAGCGTCGCGAAGATCGCGTCCGGCCGCGGCGGCCGGACGTCGAGCGCCTGGATCCACTCCTCGACCTCGGTGCGCTCCGCCCCGCGCTGCAGCGCCCCGCCGAAGCCGGACAGCCGCTTCATGTCCGTGATCGTGCAGTTCTCGCGCACGGTCAGGGACGTGATGCTGCCCCGGCGGTGCCGATCCGACGGGACGTACGCGAGCCCGGCGTCGACGGCGGCACCCAGGTCGTTGCCGGGGATCGACGTTCCGGCCACGCGCACCGTCCCGCGACGCGTCCCGTCGCCGAACAGCAGCGACAGCAGCTCCTCGCGGCCGGATCCGGTGAGTCCGGCGATGCCGACGATCTCCCCGGCCCGGACGGCGAGGTCCACCCCGGAGAGCACCGTCCCGCAGAGCCCCTCGACCTCGAGCAGCACGTCACCGGGGCCCTTGGCGGCGACCTTCGGCGTGGGCGCGAGGTGCTCGCCGCCGACCATCAGCTGGACGAGCTCGTCCTCGTTCAGCTCGGGCGTCGGGTACGTCCCGACGCGGTGGCCGTCCCGCAGGATCGTGACGTGATCCGAGATCGCGAACACCTCGTCGAGGTGGTGCGACACGTAGATCACGCCGACGCCGCGCCGGCGTACCCGGTCGATCGCCTCGAACAGCGTCGCGGTCTCGTCCCGGGGCAATGTCGCCGTCGGCTCGTCGATCACGAGCACCCGGGCGTTCTCGCTGTCGTACAGAGCACGGGCGATCGCGACCCCGGTGCGCTCCGCCGCGCCGAGCTGCTGCACCGGCAGGGTCACGTCGAACCCGTACCCGAGGGACTCCAGCAGCTCGCGAGCGGCGGCCCGCTCCTGACGCCAGAGGATCCGCCCCCCTATCCCGGTCCGGTATCCGCGCCCCAGGCCGAGGTTCTCGACCGTGTCGAGCTCGTGCACCAGGCCGAGATCCTGGTGCACGAAGCGGAACCCGGCCGCACGTGCCGCGGCCGCGTCGTTGAGCTGGAGCGGTTCCCCGTCGAGCTCGACGGAGGTCCCCGGGTCCGGCTGGTGGAACCCGGCGAGCAGCTTGATCAGCGTCGACTTCCCCGACCCGTTCTGCCCGACCAGGGCATGGACCGCGCCGCGGTCGACGTCGAGGTCCACGTCGTGCAGGACGGTCGTCCCGACGAACGTCTTGCTCATGTTCCGGATCCGCAGCAGCGGGCGATCCGGGTCGGTGCCCCGCGTCCCGTCGCTCATGACGGCGACTCCGTGGCCGCCCCGGTGGTGGGTGAGCGACGCTGCTTGAGCTTGCGCACCGCCGGCCGGCTCGCCAGGGCGACGGCGATGATCAGCGCGATGCCCTCGAAGAGGGGCCGGCTCCATGCGGCGGCGGAGCTGGCCGCGAGGCTCAGGCCCTGGGCGCCGAACGCCAGCGTGAAGTACGCGATCAGGGTCCCCCAGACGTTGGGGCGGCGCGACAGCTGCGAGGCGCCGAGGAACACGGCGGCGACCGCGGGGAACAGGTACCCCGGCCCGATGCTCGAGGTGAAGACCCCGGTCCGCATCGAGTAGATGACGCCCGCGAATCCGGCGATCGTTGCCGACGCGATCAGCGCGCCCCAGATCATCCGGTCGGTGCGCACGCCCGACAGCCGGGTCGCTTCGACGTTTCCGCCGGTCGCGAAGAGGTAGCGGCCGACGCGCGTGTGCTCCAGGACGAACCAGAGGATCGCCGCGAGCACCAACAGGTACAGCACCACGACCGGGATCCCCAGCACGGACGCCGTCCCGACGTTGACCCACGACTGGGGGAAGTCCCCCACGATCTGGCGGTTCCCGGAGATCAGCAGCACACCCGCCAACAGCACCTGACTGACGCCCAGCGTGCCGATGAACGAGTTCACCTTGAGCTTGACCACGATGAAGCCGGTGATCGTCCCCACCAGCATGCAGGCGACCATCGCGATCAGCGCGCCGACCACCGGCGAGAGCGAGGTGCTGGTCTGCAGGTAGACCGAGATCGCCAGCGCGAACGACATCACGGCGCCGACCGAGAGGTCGTAGGCACCCGTGGCCAGCGGCACCAGGAAGGCAAGCGCGATGATGCAGGTCACGACGCCCTCGCTGAAGACCAGCCGGAACGTCGTCTCCGTCAGGAACGACTGCGGCGCGAGCAGTCCGAAGAGGACGAGGAAGAACCCCCAGAGGTACAGCGCGCTGAAGCGGTCGAGCCCCAGCACGTGCACCAGGCTTCGCCGCGAACCCGAGCCCGACGACTCCGGGTCGGGCGGCGACGTCGGCGCCGATCCGCGCCCGTCCGTCGTCCCGCCTGCCGCTGCTTCGAGTGAAGCGCCTTCACCCACCGTTAGCTTGCTCATCGCTCTCCCCTCGCTCCCGAACCTGAACTGACTTTGGGTAAGTTACGCTGCCCTGCCCGTTCGCGTCAAGGGGCCACCGCATGCGGTCGTGGCCGACCGCGCCCGGTGCGGGCCACCGACGTCCTGCCCCGCCAGGGCGCCGGGGACCGCTCAGTCGTCGTCAACGGCCGGGAGCCCGGCCATCTGCAGCAGCCGCGGCACGAAGAACGCCTCCACGTCGGCCAGCTTCAACGGCCCGTGGGGGCGGTACCAGTGCCAGACGCTGTTGTGGAACCCGAGCAGCGCGCGGGTCAGCAGTTGGGGATCGGCCTCGGGTATCGCCCCGACCGCCATGCCCCGCGAGAGGTAGTTCGCCCAGGCCATCTCGAGCTCGCGTGTGCGTGCCCGAGCCTCCGAGCGAGCCTGCTCCTCACGCTCCGAAGACCGATGCTGGCCCAGCCGCCCCTGCTCGGCCACGAGCACCCGGCAGCGGGACACCTCGGCGTCGGTCAGCGCGAAGTTCGCGTGCAACAGCGCCCGCAGTCCCTCGCCGAAGTCGTCGTGGGAACCGGTCACCTCGTCGAAGACCTCGCGAAAGGCGCCCAGCGCCTCCGACATGATCTCGAAGAGGCAGTGCAGCTTCGATTCGAAGTAGTGGTAGAGCGCGGTCGACCCGACGCCGACGTCCGCGGCGACGTCCGCCCACTTCGTGTCTTCGTACCCCTGGCGGCCGAACTGCGTGACCGCGGCAGCGAGGACCGCCTCCCGTTTGCTCCGCGAGGACGTCCCACTGGACACCCGTTCACCCTCGCTCCTCGTCCTTGCCATGATCTCGGCCCCCAGTTTCGTTCTCGACGCACCGCCAACGACCAGACCCTACGTCATCTCAGCCGGGTTCCGTAGCCCTGCCACGGTCGTGCGCGCCACCGAGATCAGCAACGTGTACAGATGCGCCGACCCGGCGGACGCCACCAAGCGCGACGCGACGGGTCGACGCCACCCGCTCAGATCCCGGCGGCTCGCGCCGTGGCGTCGGCCCGATCCACCAGCCGCGGCACCACGGCTCCGACGCCCGACGCGGTCTCGGCCCCGTTCGCAGGATTGGCCAGCCACCGGCTGTGCACGCCCTCCGCGATGATCGCGATCTTCCAGTAGGCGAACGCGACGAACCACGGCGTATCCGTGACGTCCCGGCCGGCCGCTTCGGCGTAGGCGTCGGTCACTTCGGCGACCGACGGGAATCCCGGCATCCCGGTCACGGCGGAGCCGAACAGGCCGTCGCGATCCTCCGCCTCCTCCCAGTACGCCACCGCCAGGCCGACGTCGGCCAACGGATGCCCCACGCTGCAGAGCTCCCAGTCGAGCACCGCCGCGACCTCCCCGTCGTCCCGGACGAGCAGGTTGTCTAGCCGGTAGTCGCCATGGACGAGCACCTGCTCGTGCTCCGCGGGCATCGCCGCCTCGAGTCGGTCCGCAAGCTCCTCGACCAGACCCAGATCGCGGGTCCGCGAAGCCTCCCACTGGCCGCGCCAGCGACGCAGCTGGCGGGCCGCGTAGGGCGTTCGCCGCCGCAGGTCGGCGAGTCCGGCCTGCTCCAGGTCCACCGCCTGGAGGTGCGCGAGGGTCGTCCCGACGGAGAGGCCCGCGGTCCGTCGGGCGCTCTCGGAGAGCGGCTCGGCGTACCGCTCCTCGCTGAGCACCGATCCTTCGACGAGCTCCATCACGTAGAACGGCGCCCCGGTGACGCTGCGGTCCTCGCAGAGCGCGATCACCCCAGGAACCACCGCCCCGACCCCGCCGAGCGCGGAGATGATCCGGTGCTCGCGGGCCATGTCGTGGGCCGATTCGAGCACCGCTCCGAGCGGCGGGCGGCGCAGCACCGCTCGCGCTCCACCGGCGGCATCGACCCGGTAGGTCATGTTCGACTGGCCGTGACCGATCCGTGTGAAGGTCATCGGCGGCCGCAACGCGCTCTCGCTGGCCAGCCACTCCTCCACGCGGTCGACGTCCAACCCCGTATCCCGCATCGTCGTGCTCACCGTAGCGTCCATCCTCCGTCGACCACCAAGACCTGACCCGTGCAGTACGAAGACGCGTCGCCGCTCAGGTACAGCAGCGCGCCGTCGAGCTCGTGGGGCTGTCCGGGTCGGCCCATCGGGCAGGTCCGATTGACCCACGCCGACGCCTTCTCGTCCGCGAACAGCCCGCCGTTCATCTCCGTCGGGAACCAGCCGGGTGCGATCCCGTTGACGCGGACGCCCGACCCGGCCCACTGAGCGCCGAGCTCGCGGACGAGCCCGTTGACCGCGGCCTTCGACGCCACGTACCCCGACTCCGGGACCGGAGCCGACGCCACCAGGCTGAACATCGAGCTGATGTTCACGATCGACCCGTGCCCCCGCTCGATCATCGTCGCCCCGACCAGCTGGCTGAGCGCGAAGACCGCCGTGACGTTGACGTCCAGGACCCGCGCGAACACCTCCGGGTCGGCCTGGGCCTCCGGTCCTCCCGAGGAGATCCCCGCGTTGTTCACCAGCACGTCGATCCGCCCGTGCCGTGCGAGCACGTCCGAGACCAGGCGCGCGCGATCCTCGGGATCGCTGATGTCGCAGCGGTGCGCCTCGATGCCGGGGACGTCGGCCGCCAGGCGCTCGAGGGCGTCGAGTCGCCGCGCGCACGCCACGACCGTCGCCCCCGCGTCGGCGAGGGTGCGGGCGAAGCGTGCTCCGAGCCCGCCGGAAGCACCGGTGACGATCGCGACGCGCTCGTCCTGCCGGAACACCGTGGTCGGATCGAACGCTGCCCCGCCGTCGAGGTCCGTCATCGATCGTCCCCGGTGCCGGCCTGGCTCCACTGCACCCCGCCGTCGACGGGAATCACGGCACCGGTGGTGAAGCTCGACGCGTCCGAGGCCAGGTACAGCGCGGCGCCGGCGATCTCGTCCGGCCGTCCCCCGCGGCGCAGCGGGAACGTCTTGGCGTGCCGGTCGAACGCGTCGTGGTCCCAGTGCTTCGAGATGTCCGTCAGGAACGGTCCGGGCATCAGGCAGTTGACCCGGACCTGCGGCCCGAGCGCTCCGGCCAGGCCCGCCGTCATCGCGTTGAGCGCCGCCTTGGCCGCCGCGTACGGCACGATGTCGGCCGTCGGCCGGACCGCACCGGTGCTCGACACGTTGATGATCGACCCCGATCCCCGCTCCTGCATGGCCTCGCCCACGCGCGCCGACAGCCGGAACGGACCCTTCAGGTTGACCGCCATGACCTTGTCCCAGAGGTCCTCGCTGACGTCGGTCAGGCGCTCGTAGAGCGGCGCCATCCCGGCGTTGTTGACGAGCACGTCGACCCGGCCCTTCCACGCCAGCGCCGCGTCGGCGAGCGCGTCGACGGCATCCCAGCGCCCGACGTGACACGCGATCCCCAGCGCTTCCACGCCGTCCGACCGCAGGCGCTCCGCGCTCTCGTCGCACACGTCCTGATTTCGACTCGACACGATCACCGCTGCCCCCGCCGTCCCCAGGGTCCGCGCTATCTCCCAACCGAGGCCGCGCGTACCCCCGGTGATCAGCGCTACGCGCCCGTCCAGGCGGAAGCTCGGGGGGGTCGGATCGGTCGGGGGCATCGTTCTCCTCGGTCGGTTGCGGAACTGCCGGTCGCGGCCTAGACTAAACCAACTTCAGTTTAGGTTCAAGGAACTAGAGGCACAGCACGACATGCGACTGACCCGAACCGCCGACGAGCAACGGATCGCTTCCGAGGTGCGATCGTTCCTCGCCGCGAACCGCCCCAGCCTGGAAGAGACGCCGACGACGTTCGACGAACGGATCGACTGGCTCCGCGACTGGCAGCGCCGGCTCCACGACGCCGGGCTCGTCAACGTCGCGTGGCCCGTCGAATGCGGCGGACGTGGCGCGCAGCTCGGCGAGCAGATGGCCGTCGAGGAGGAGCTGGCCCGCGCCAACGCCCCGGAGCTGATCGGCGTCGTCGGGCTCGGCGTCGTCGGACCTTCGATCGTCGCCCACGGCACCGAGGCGCAGCGCCGCCGGTGGCTGCCGAAGATCCTCTCCGGCGAGGAGATCTGGTGCCAGGGATTCTCCGAGCCCGACGCCGGGTCGGACCTGGCCTCGCTGCGCACCACCGCCGAGGATCGCGGCGATCACTGGGTGATCAACGGGCAGAAGACCTGGACGTCGTGGGCGCAGCACGCCAGCTGGTGCGCGGTGCTCGCCCGGACCGACAGCGACGCGCCCGTCCACAAGAGCATCTCGTACCTGGTCGTCGACATGTCGACGCCCGGGGTCGACGTCCGGCCGCTCGTCCAGGTGACCGGTGACGCCGAGTTCAGCGAGGTGTACTTCACCGACGTCGTGGTGCCGAAGGACCGGATCATCGGCGCGGTCAACGCCGGGTGGGGGATCGCGATGCACACGCTCTCCCACGAGCGTGGCCCCGCCGTCGCGGCCCGCGCGGTCAAGCTGCGCGTGCTGCTCGACCAGCTCGTCGAGGACGCGCGGAAGATCGTTCGCGACGGACGCCCCGCGATCGAGGACCCCGAGGTCCGGGCGCTGCTCGCCCAGACGCACGTCCAGCTCGAGGTCCTGCGCTGCCAGTCGGCGACGACGGTCGGCGCGATGATCTCGACCGGTCGACCCGGCATCCAGACGTCGATCGACAAGCTGCAGCTGACCCGCGCCGAGCAGCTGCTCGGCGACGCGGCCCTGGCCGTGCTGGGACCTGCCGCCACCTACGCCGACGACGCCCCCGGCGTCGATGCCGCGGAGTGGCGCAACGTCTACCTCTACGGCCGCGCCGCGTCGATCTACGGCGGCTCGTCGCAGATCCAGAAGAACATCATCGCCGAGCGGATCCTCGGCCTGCCCCGGAGCTGAGCATGGACCTCGAACTGACCGACGAGCAGCTGGAGCTGCGCGAGATGGCCGCCGGCGCGCTCGACCGGCACGCCCCGCTGTCGCTGGCCCGTGACTTCCTCGACGGGCGCGGCGACGCCCAGCCCCAGGCCGACGCGATCGCAGCGCTCGGCTGGCTCGGCATCGGCCTCGACGACGACGACCCGTTCGGCGTGCCCGGCCTCTGCCTGCTCGCCTCCGAAGCCGGGCGACGCGCCGCGCCGACCGTGCTGGCCGAGACCGCAGCCGTCGCCCGGATCGCGCACGCCGTCGGGCACCCGCAGGCCGAGGCGATCGCGGACGGCACCGTGCGCGTCTCGATCGCACTGCTCGAACCGGGTCGCGACTGGGCCCCCGACTCGTGCACCACCACGCTGGGTGACGACGGGGGGCTGGTCCTCGACGGACGCAAGATCGGGGTGCCGCACGGCGCCTCGGTCGACCGCCTGGCGGTCGTGGCGACCCGCGACGGCCGGCCGGTGCTGGTGCTGGTCGACCGTACGGCCGACGGCGTCGAGACCGCCGTGCAGGAGGGGCTCGATCCCGCGTCGGCCCCGGCCCGGGTCGAGCTCGACGGCGTCGCCGTCGCCGCCGAGGACGTGCTCGACGATCCCGACGCCTTGGAGCACGCGCTCGCCGTCGCCGCGATCGCAACGATGGCCGAGGCTCTCGGTGCGGCGGAAGCCGCACTGGACATGGCCGTCGCCTATGCCCTGGAGCGCGAGCAGTACGGCCACGTGATCGGCTCGTACCAGGCGATCAAGCACCTGCTCGCCGAGCACTACGCGCTGCGCGAGACCGCGTGGGCCACGACGCTCTACGCGTCCGCCGCGCTCGAGGAGCGGACCGCCGACGCCGCGCTCGCGGTGGCGACCGCGCGCGCCCACGGCGCGCACGTCGCGAAGGCCGTCGTCGAAGCGGCGCTCCAGGCCTTCGGCGGCGTCGGCGTGACCCGCGAGCACGACCTGCACCTGGTCTACCGTCGCGCCCTCGAGGCATCCGAGCGATTCGGCGGTGCCCGCGAGCACGAGCGCCGGATCGCCGCCACCCTGCTGACCCCCGAGCCGGCGCTGGTCGCCGGCCGCTGACCGAAGGAGCGCGGCACCATGTCATGGGAGTTCTCCACCGACCCCGAGTTCGAGGAGCAGCTCGCGTGGATGCGCGAGTTCGTTCGTGAGGAGATCTGGCCGATCGAGACGATCGGCGACGAGATCACCCAGAAGCAGCTCGACGCGATCTACGCGCCGCTGCAGCAGCGGGTCAAGGACCGCGGCCTGTGGGCCGCCCACCTGCCGCCCGAGCTCGGCGGACAGGGCTTCGGCCAGGTCAAGCTCGGGCTGATGCACGAGATCCTCGGCGCCTCAATGTACGCGTCGAACGCCTTCGGCTGCCAGGCGCCGGACTCGGGGAACGCCGAGATCATCGCGATCGCCGGCACCGCCGAGCAGAAGGACCGCTGGCTGTACCCGCTGCTCGACGGCGAGATCTTCTCGGCGTTCTCGATGACCGAGCCGGACACGCCGGGGTCCGACCCGACCCAGCTCCGCACGCGCGCGGTGCGGGACGGCGACCACTACGTGATCAACGGGCACAAGTGGTTCACGTCGAACGGCTCGATCGCGGACATCCTGGTGCTGATGGCCGTGACCGACCCCGACGAGCGCCCGCACCGGCGGGCGTCGATGTTCATCGTCCCGGTCGACACGCCGGGCGTCGAGATCGTCCGCGACGTGCCGAACATGGAGCACCCGTACGAGCGGTTCGGCATGCTCGGCGGGCACACCGAGGTCCGATACACCGACGTGCGGATCCCGGTCGACCACCTGCTCGGCGGCGAGGGCGAGGGCTTCGTGATCGCCCAGAAGCGCCTGGTTCCCGGCCGGATCCACCACTGCATGCGCTGGCTCGGAATCGCCCGACGGGCCTACGACATGATGCTCGAGCGGGTCTCCTACCGGCCCGTCCGCGGCGGGCTGCTCGCGGAGAAGCAGACGGTCCAGACCTGGATCGCCGACTCGGCGGCCGAGATGGAGGCAGCGCGGCTGATGACGTTGCAGGCCGCCTGGAAGATGGACCAGTTCGGGTCGTCGGCGGCGCGCTACGACGTCGCGATGATCAAGTACTTCGGGGCCAAGGTCCTCCACGACGTGGTCGACCGCGCGTTGCAGGTGCACGGCTCGCTCGGCTACTCCGGCGACATGCCGCTGGAGTTCCTCTACCGCTTCTCGCGTCACGCGCGGTTCGTCGACGGCGCCGACGAGGTCCACCGCGAGAGCGTGGCCCGCAACGCGCTGAAGCCGGTGGTGGTTCCGGCGGATCACGTGCCGACCCAGCACATCCCGACCCGGCGGACCGCCGCGCGCCAGAAGTTCGCCGCGGTCCTCGGCGACGACTCGCTGGTCTAGCCGGTGGCGACCCGGTGCGGTCCGTGCGGAGCATCTCTCGCGCGGACCGACCGGTCGTCGCGGCCCGCGGCTAGGTCCCGGTCCAGACCGGCTCGCGCTTCTCGAGGAACGCCGCGACGCCTTCCTTGGCGTCGTTCGAGTTGTGCGAGACGTTGCAGGCCATCTGCTCCATCACGATCAGCGACTCCTGATCGGCGTCGAGCCCGCGGTTCAGCGTGTTCTTCGTGATCTTCATGCAGAACGGGCTGTTGCGCGTGAAGTCCGCGGTGAACCGCTCGACGAGCGCATCCAGCTCCTCCGTCGGCGCCGACGCGTTGCACAGATTCCACTCGGGGCTCGCGGCCTCGACGCCGCTCAGCAGCTTGCCGGAGAGCATCAGCTCCTTCGACTTGCGGATGCCCATGATCCGCGGCAGACGGTAGATCGGACCGCATCCACCGAACAGCGCCCGGCGGATGTGGAAGTCGCCGATCTGCGCGTCGTCCGCGGCCAGCGCGAAGTCGCACGAGATCACCAGCTCGAAGCCGCCGGCGACCGCGAACCCCTCGACGACCGCGATCGTCGGCTTGTCCATCGTCTGGATCCGGTCGTACGTGGCAGCCGACAGGTTTGCCAGGCGCAGCGAGTCCTTGCTGGTCGACAGGTACTCGGACGACAGCATCCGCAGGTCCGCGCCCGCGCAGAACGTGCCGCCGCGGCCGCGGAAGATCACCGCGCGGATCTCGTCGTCGGCGGCAGCCTGCTCGACCCGCTCGGCCAGCTGGGTCAGCAGGTCCCAGTTGACTGCGTTCCGCACGTGCGGACGATTCAGCCAGATCGTCGCGACGTGTCCGCGGGTCTCGTACTGGATTGGCTCGGCGTCGAGCGCCGCTTCGTCTGTCATGCGACCTCCGTGGGGTTCGTGATCAACTCGCCGGGGCGACCCGGCGGGACTAGCGTGACAGCACCGTGCAGGCCGATACTCCCGGCGCTCCGTAGACGTGGGTGAACCCGACCTTCGGGTCCCCCGGAACCTGCCGGGCCCCGGCCTGACCGCGGAGCTGCACGACGACCTCGTGGACCTGGCGCAGCCCAGACGCCCCGATCGGCTCGCCGTTGGCGAGGCAGCCACCGTCGGTGTTGACTGGGATCCTCCCGGTGATCTCGGTGTCGCCGTCGCGCAGCAGCCGCTCCTGCTCGCCGTGCGCGCAGAGCCCGGTCTCGGCCATGTGCATCAGCTCGGCGCCGGTCTCGGTGTCCTGCAGCTGGGCCACGTCGATTTCGTCCGGCGCGACGCCGGCCTCGGTGAAGACCGCGTTGGCGGCTTCCGTCGTGGGCGGGTCGACGCGCTCGACCGCGGTCGCGGGAGAGAAGACCTCGAACGTCCCGAACCGGCGCGTCCGGAAGGCGACGCCGCGCAACCAGACCGGATCCTTGCGGAGCCCCAGCGCCCGCTCACGGCGAGCGAGCACCAGTGCCACCGCGCCCTCGCCGGGCGAGCAGAACATGAACTGCGTCAGCGGGTCGTTGATCATCCGCGACTCGAGCACCTGCTGCTCCGTGAGCGGGGTCCGCCGCCACGCGTGGGGATTGAGCTCCCCGTTGCGGAAGGCCTTCGCGGCGATCTTCGGCAGGACGCTGCGGTCGACCCCGTGCTCCTCGAGGTACCGCTGGATCTTCATGCCGAAGAACTGCGTCGTCAGCATCAGGCCCGACTCGCCGTACCAGCTGCCGATCCCCCAGTCCTCGGGCCGGGGGTCGAACGCGCCCGGCGGGTGCTTGTCGAAGCCAACGACCAGCGCCAGGTCGGCGGCCCCGCCGGCCAGCATCGCGTGGGCGGTGGTCAACGCCGATCCGCCGGTCGCGCAGCCGTTCTTGACGTTGATGAACGGCACGCCCGTGAGGCCGAGCCGCGAGACCATCGTGTCCGCGTTGCCGGCCGCATCCGACCCGCCCGCGGCGAACTGCACGTCCTGCCAGGTCACCCCGGCGTCAGCCAGCGCGTTGCGCGCCGCGGCGACCGCCATGTCCATCCCGCTGACGCCCTCGTGACGCCCGAACGCGTGGATGCCGGCGCCGACGATCCCGACCTCGGTGGCACTCATGCCGCAGCCTCCTCGCCCGTCGGCGCGAACGCGAACGTCAGCCGCGAGCTTCCGTCGGCGGTCTCCAGGACGAGCGGAACCAGCCGCATCGGCATCCCGATCCGCAGTGGGAGCTCCGCGTCGACGATCCGGCCTTCGACGCGAATCTCACCGCCGAGCTCGACGTACCCGACCGCGTACTCCTCGAACTCCTCCGGCCCCGTGTACGGCGGGGACTTGGGCCGGAAGCCCTGGGTCGTCCACGTCCACAGCGTGCCGTCGGTCGCGAGCGCGTGCTCGTCCATCGTCAGGCCCGTGCACCGCGGGCAGCTCGCCTGGGTCGGGAACGCCACGGTGCCGCAGTCGGCGCACCGCGCGCCGTGCAACGTCAGGCCCCCGTCGATCACCGCGAACAGGCCGTCCGCGATCGGGGGCGTAGCGAGGATCTCGTTCATCGGTTCTCCCACCAACTCCATCTGTCTTGGTCTCTGCCGCCAGCCGGACGCTCGCGGCCCCCTGCGCGCTCAGGCACCGGAGCCCACCACCGCGTCGACGGCCCGCATCGCGAACGCGAGGGCCACCGCGACCCCGCCGGCGTACGCTCGGTGGAACACGCCGCCGACGTCGGCCCCGGCGGCGTACAACCCGGCGATCGGCGTCCCGTCGGCGTCGACCACGCGGGCCTGCCGGTCGATCCGGATGCCGCCCCAGGCGTTCGTCAGCGCCGGGACGACCTCGATCACGTAGTACGGCGGGTCGACAAGCGCCGACGGATCGAGCTCGCGGCTCGGCACCGGCCCCCCGGCCGCGCACTGCGCGTTGTGGGCGGCGACCGCGTCGCGGACCGCCGCGCCCGGGTACCCCCACTCCTCGGGGAGGTACGCGAGCTCGTCGAGCTCGGTGGCGATCGCCGCCCGGGCTCCGCGCTCGTAGGCCAGGCGGAACTTGTCGGTGACCTCGGCGCCCCCGACGTACGGCTCGAGCATCCAGTCGCGGTGGACGCGCTCGTCGCAGACCAGCAGCGCCCGGCCCTCGGGCTGCTCCAGCACCGCGAGCGCGTTGAGGTGGTCGCCGATCGTCTCGTCGACGAACCGCCCCCCGTCGAGGTTCAGCAACAGGCCGTGCTCCGAGTGGTAGAAGGTCAGCCCGATGTAGTCCGCGGGGTCGTAGCGGACGCCCGACGGAATCAGATGGCCGTAGAACCCCGCGTCGTCGCCGACGAACGTGGCACCCACCTCGCGTGCGAGCCGCAGCCCCGTGCCGACGCTGTGGGGGTTTCCGCGGAGCGCGATCTCCCGGGCCCCGGGGTGGATCCTCGCGGCCCGCTGCTCGGGGTCGGCGCCGAAGCCGCCGGTGGCGAGCAGGACCGCCCCACCGCGGACCGTCCGTCGGGCGCCGTCCGCACCGCGCAGCACGGCCCCGGTCACCACGCGTCCGTCGAAGGTCAGCCGCTCCGTGACGGTCTCGGTGAGCAACGTCCCCGACGTGGCCACGATCTCGGTGCAGCGGGCGAGGTACGTCGCCATGTCGATCGCGTGGCCGGTGCCGTACCCGAGCACCACGACCGGCGGCCCGACGTCGACGCCGAGCGAACGGATCCAGTCGAGGCCCGGGGCCAGGCCGTCGACGAGCACCCGGCCGAGCTCCGGATCACCCTGCGGATCGACCTCGCGGAGGCGTTCGAACGACTCCGCCGTCCAGGCGTATCCCGCGTACTGCGCGGACCCGCCCGTGGCCGGAGCGACGTCGACGAGCGCGACCCGCGCTCCGCGGCTCGCCGCGAGGGCCGCCCCGGTCAGCCCGGCCATTCCGCCACCGATCACGAGCAGATCGACATCCAGGTCGACCACGGACGTAAACTGATCTGACATCAAGTAAGGAATCTCGTGGCAGCCTCGGGACTCGGCAAGCGGTGACCCGCGCTATCTCCGGACGACGTACCCGACCGATTCGCGGTCCCAGACCCCGGGCGCGGACGGCCCGTCGGCCTTCAGCTGCGGCTTCAGGACCCGCTGGGCGTGATTCCGGGGCAGCCGCTCCATCGTCCGGACGTAGCGGGGAACCGCGAAGTGCGACATCTTCCCCGTGCAGTAGTCGAGCAGGTCCTCCGGGGTGATCTCGACCCCGGGACGGGGCACGACGGCCGCCATCACCTCCTGCCCGCCGAGCTCCGACGGCACGCCGTAGACCACGGCCTCCAGGAGCTGGGGGTGGTCGGCGAGCACGCGCTCGACCTCCCACGCCGAGACGTTCTCGCCCCGGCGGCGGATCGAGTCGGTCCCCCGCTCGCGGAACCAGAAGAAGCCGTCCTCGTCCCGGGCCGCCAGATCCCCCGTGTGGAACCAGAGGTTCCGCACCGACGCCAGCGTCGCGGCGTCGTTGCCCCAGTAGCCCTCCATCATCACGTGCGGCCGCCGCGGGCGCACGACGATCTCGCCGGTGACGCCGGGCGGGACCTCCTCGTCGCGCTCGTCGACGACCCGCACGTCGTACCACGGCGTCGCCACCCCACACGACCCCGCGCGACGGTGCTCGGGCGTGACCGCCGTGATCGGCCCGGTCTCGGTCATCCCGTAGACGTCGAGGACCTCGACGTCGAACCGCTGCTCGAACTCGAGGACGAGATCCTCGGCGGCGGCCGCACCGATCACCCGCTTCACGGAGTTCATCCGATCCTGGTCCGACGGATCCTGCTTGAGCAGGATCCGCAGCATCTCGCCCTGCCCGTTGAAGGCGGTGACGCCCTCGCGGCGGCAGGTCTCCCAGAACCCGCTCGCGGAGAACCGCCGGTCGATGACCAACCGCGCGCCGGCGATCATCGCTGCGAGCACGCTCATGTACTTCGCGTTCGCGTGGAACAGCGGGAAGACGGAGTAGAGGACGTCGGTGTCGTCGTAGCCGACGAGATCGACGATCCCCTCGGCAAGATTCATGTTGTGCCGATGCGACAGCACCACGCCCTTCGGCGGCCCGGTCGTTCCGCCCGTGAAGAGGATCGACGCCGGGCTGGAGGGCTCGACCGCGACGAACGGCGCGGGCTCGCTGGCGAGCAGGTCCGCGAACGAGCTCACCGCGATCTCGACCGGCGGAGCCTGGCCGACGACGACCAACCGCTCCAGCGAAGGCACGCCGGCGAGGTGCGGGACCACATGAGCCGCATGTTCCTCGTCGACCACGAGGATCTTGGCCCCGGTGCTCTCCAGGATGTACTCGATCCCCACACCGCGCGCGGCGTCGTGGATCGGCACCTCGATCGCACCGGCGCCGAGCACGCCGAACCAGACGTCGAGGAACTCCGGGCGGGTCGCCATCATCACGGCGATCCGGTCGCCGGGCTCGACGCCGAGCTCCAGCAGCCCGGCGGTCACCCGGGCCGCGCGGTCGACGAGCTCGCCGTAGGTCACCGGCTGCCCGTCGACGATCGCGAACGTTCGCGTCGCGCACTCCGCGCCACGGCGCGCGGCGAACGCCGGGAGCGTCCCCTCCTGCTGATCCTCGGTCATGGACACTCCCTCTTCCCCCGTGTAGAGTCAAACTGACTTCACTTTGAATCTACCAAAAGCTACGGGGGTCGTGGCAATGACGTTTTCCGTCCCGGCAATCAACGCCGACAACGAAGCGTTCTGGACGAGCGGGCGGCAGGGCCGCCTCGAGATCATGCGCTGCCAGGATTGCGAGACCTGGTTCCACCCGCCGTCGCCACGGTGCTCGGCGTGCTTCAGCGCGAACGTCGCCCCGACGCCCGCGAGTGGCCGCGGCACGGTCTACAGCTTCACGATCAACCGCCGAGCCTGGGAGCCGGACCTCGAGGTCCCGTACGTGATCGCCGTCGTCGCCCTCGAGGAGCCCGGCGTGCGCCTGCTGACCAACATCGTGGGCTGCGACCCCGAAGCCGTGACGATCGGCATGCCGGTCGAGGTCGAGTTCGAGCTCCGCGGCCCGGTCGCGGTGCCCGTCTTCCGGGCGGTGGCCGCATGACCGCCCAGTTCGAGGACCGCTGCATCATCTCCGGCATCGGGCAGTCCGACGTCGGACGCCGGATGTCCACGGGCGTCATGAGCCTGACGCTCGACGCCTGCCTCGAGGCGATCACCGACGCCGGGCTCACCCCCGGCGAGATCGACGGCGTGGTCTCGTGGCCCGGAGCAGTGTCGCGCGCCGAGGGCCTCGCGCCCGCGGGACCCGGATCGTCGGGGCCGGGGGTGCACGCGGTGATGGACGCGCTGCGGATCCGTCCGACCTGGCACGGGGCCGGCCCGGAGGCTCCCGGTATGTTCGCCGCCGTGATCCAGGCCTGCATGGCCGTCGCCACCGGGCTCTCCCGCCACGTGCTCGTCTACCGCGCCCTGAACGAGGACACGGCCTGGCGCACCTCGACCGAACGGGTCGCGGTCGCCGACGGCGGCGTCGAGGGCGCGATGCAGTGGATGCTGCCGTTCGGTGCGTACTCCGGGCCCAACTGGATGGGTCTCTGGGCGACCCGGCACATGCACGAGTTCGGGACGACGCGCGAGCAGCTCGCGGCCGTCGCGCTCAACGCCCGCCGCAACGCGCAGCGCAACCCGAAGGCCGTCATGCGCGGCGACCTGTCGCTGGACGACTACCTGTCGGCGACGATGATCAGCGACCCGCTCTGCCTCTTCGACTGCGACATCGCCGTCGACGGGGCGACCGCGGTCGTGGTGTCGGCGGTCGAGCACGCGCCCGACCTCGACCATCCGCCGCTCCACTTCGAGGCGGTCGGCAGCGCACTCCGCGGACGCGCCTCGTGGGATCAGTGGGAGGACATGCGCGAGACCGCCGCTGCCGGCGCCGGCGCCCAGATGTGGTCGCGGACCGATCTGCGCCCGCAGGACGTCGACATCGCGGGCCTGTACGACGGGTTCACCGTGCTCTCGCTGTTCTGGCTCGAGGGCCTCGGCTTCTGCGGGACCGGCGAGAGCGGGCCGTTCGTGGAGGGTGGATCGCGGATCGCCCTCGACGGCGAGCTCCCGCTGGCCACCAGCGGCGGCCAGCTCTCCGCCGGGCGCCTGCACGCGTTCGGGCATCTGCACGAGGTCTGCCTGCAGCTCCGGGGCGAGGCGACCGGCCGCCAGGTCGACGGGGCCAAGGTCGGGGTGGTCTCGGCGGGCGCCGGCCCGCTCGCCTCGGGCCGGCGGCTCCGAACCGCGTAGCTCCGCTCCGGTGGTCGGCCCTCGCGGACGGCCACCGGCCCGAGCGGCCGGGGCCGTGTGGGGCCGCGACGCTAGGGCGCTTCGCCGCCCCGA
>JBQGEK010000114.1:0-22091 GCA_052039575.1 Patulibacter sp.
CCTGGACCGCGGGTGACCCCGTCCTCGCCGCGATGCACGAGCGCGCGCGGGTCTTCGGCGGCCGGGTCTGGCCCGCGGCGGTCGACGGACGGTGCGTGCTCCACGGCCGACTGCCGCTCCCGGCGATGACCACATGAGAGCCGGGCTGCTGCCGATCCCGCGGTCGCTGGGCGTGCTGCTGCCGGTGCTGGCGCTCGCGGCGATGACGGTGATCGACGCCGTGATCAACCCGGCCCCCGCTCCCGTTCCGGTGGTGGCGGTGCTCGGCGTGCTGTCCGCGGGCATCCTGCTGTGGCGCCGCCGACTGCCGGTCGCGGCGCCGCTCGTGCTCGGCGTGGCGGTCTTCGCCCGCGCCCTCGTCGGCTGCGTGCCGGACCAGACCACGAGCACCCTTCCGCTGCTGGTGGTGGCGGTCTTCTCGGCGGCGGTCCACGCCCCGCGGCTACGAGACGGCGTGCTCGCCGGCGTCGTCTGCCTGGGCGGCACGTTGACCGCGATCAGCCTGACCGCCAAGGAACCGCTGACCGCCCTGGATCTGGTGATCGTCTCCGCGATGATCGTCGCGGCCACCGGCGGCGGAGCGGCACTGCGCCGCCGCACCGCGCAGACGCGAGCCGAGCGCGAGCGCAGCCAGCAGGCGGACGAGGCCCGCCAACGCGAGACGGCGGTCGCGGTGGTCGACGAGCGCGCCCGGATCGCCCGCGAACTGCACGACGTGCTCGCCCATTCCGTGTCGATCATCTCGGTGCAGGCCGGCGCCGCCGAGCGTCAGGCCCGCCGAGACCCGGAACGTGCCCGGGCGGCGGTCGCACAGGTTCGCGCGACCGCCGACGAGACCCGCGGCGACCTGGTGCGGCTGCTTGACGTCCTGCGGGACGGCGACACTGAGCCGGCGGTCGCCCAGCCGGGCCTGCGCGACCTCGAGCGGCTGGTCGTCGAGGCCTCGGGTGCCGGCCTCCCTGTGGACCTCGAGCTCGACCCCACGCTCACCGACGACGTACCCGACGGCGTCGCCCTGGCGGCGTTCCGGATCGTCCAGGAAGGGCTGACCAACGTGCGCAAGCACGCGGGGTCGGTGCCCACCGACGTCCGGGTACGACGTCAGGGTGACGGGCTGCTGGTGTCCGTCGTCAACGTTCCGGGGACCGGCAAGGGCGGCGGATCCGGCCTCGGCCTCGTCGGGATGGACGAGCGGGTCCGGGTTCACGGCGGCGACCTGCGCGCCGGCCCCGACCCGACCGGCCACTGGACCGTGGAAGCCGTACTGCCGATAGGAGACACCCCGTGATCGACGTCCTGCTCGCCGACGACCAGGCCCTCGTGCGCGGAGGCATTCGCGCGATGCTCGAAGCCGAGGACGACCTGCGGGTGGTCGGCGAGGCCGAGGACGGCGCCGCGGCGGTCGAACAGACCCTGCTGCGCACCCCTGACGTCGTCCTGATGGACATCCGGATGCCCGGAACCGACGGGATCGAGGCGACGCGGCGGCTGGTCGAGCGCGGCAGTCCGTCACGGGTGCTCGTCGTCACCACCTTCGATCTTGACGAGTACGTGTTCGCGGCGCTGCGGGCCGGCGCGAGCGGGTTCCTGCTCAAGGACGCCGCCCCGGAGCGGCTGGTCGACGCCGTGCGGACGGTCGCCGCCGGCGAGACGCTGCTGGCGCCGACCGTGACCCGCCGGCTGGTCGAGCACTTCGTCAGCGGCCCGGATCCGGGCGCGGCGTCGCGTGAGCGGTTCGGCGAGCTGACCGACCGCGAGCTCGAGGTCCTCGGGCTCGTCGCCCAGGGCCTGTCGAATGGCGAGATCGCCGGGACGCTGTTCCTGTCCGAGGCGACGGTCAAGACCCACGTCACCCGCTGCTTCGCGAAGCTCGGCCTGCGAGACCGCGTGCAGGCCGTGGTCCTGGCCTACGAGACGGGGCTGGCGGTGCCGGGGAGCAACGGCGCAACGCCGCGGTGAGCGCCACGGTCGCAACAGACACGCACCATCTGCACTGAAGCCACGCGTTAGCAGCACGCCGGACTTGGGGTGGGCAGCGCTCCCAAGTCGCGGTCGACGCACAGGGCAACGCCACCGCGGTATGGACCAACGACGTTGACGCTGAGCCGACCGTGGCGACCAGGTGGAGCCAGGCCGGAGACACCTCGTGGGCGGGCGCCAGAACCCTCGCCACCAGCTCCGATGTCGGCGTTGTGAGCACACCGTGGGTGGGAGCCGACACGCAGGGCAACGTGACGGCTCTATGGGCACGCGGGACCATCGGCAGCCTGGTCGCGGAGTCCTCTCGTCGCGCCCCGGGCACCAGCAACTGGAACCCGGCCGGCGTCCTCCCGGTCGGGTCGGTCACGACGATGCCCGCTGCCGGAGTCAACCCGCAGGGGCACGCCACGCTCGCATGGACGGATTCGCAGCTCTTCTTCGGGCCGTGGAGCAGCTCGAGCAGCATCCTCGACCCGATCGCCCCGGACCTCCGCGACCTGAACGTCCCGGAGACGGCGAAGGTCGGCGAGCCGGTCACCGTGTCGGTGTCGCCATTCGACATCTCCCCCGTGACGACCACGTGGCAGTTCGGCGACGGGGCCGAGGCTTCGGGCGCGACGGCCGTGCACCGATTCACGTCGCCCGGCGAGCGGACCGTGACGGTCAAGGGCGTCGACGCCGCCGGCAACGTCGCGCAGGCGACGCGGACGATCGCCGTCGCCCCGGTTCAGGGACCGGAGGATCCGCCCCGCAATCATCACGATCCGCCGCGGACCCCGGACCCCACCCCCGACCCGCCCGTCCGCACCCCGGACCTGGTCGTGGCCCCCAAGCTGACCGACTTCCAGCAGTCGAGCTCGCGGTGGGCCACGCGCAAGGTCCGTGGCTCGAAGCTGCGGGTCGGTACGACCTTCCGCTTCCGCCTGAACCGTGCGGCGCAGGTCCGGCTGAGCTTCGAGCGGATCCTCGACGGACGGCGAGCCGGCAAGAAGTGCGCCAAGCCGACGAAGCAGAACCGCAAGAGGGCCAAGTGCCAGCGGTTCCAGAACCGCGGCACGCTGCGCGTCGACGGCAAGGCCGGCAGCAACAGCGTCAGCTTCCGCGGCCGGGTCGGCGGACGTACCCTGCCGACCGGCCGCTACCGCGTGCGGGTCACGGCGAGCGCCGACGGCAAGACCTCACGGACCTCGACGCGCACGTTCACGATCGGACGCTGAGCAGCGGCGGCCCGGGCTCAGCGCTGCACGGTTCGCCTCTCGGGTGGATCGTGCGGCGCGAGGTCCGCCTACCGGGCCCGGTCCTGCGGGGCCCGGTCCTGCGGGGCCCGGCCAGCCCGCGAGCCGTGCAGTACGCAGCGCGCTATCCGACCCCCACGCTGCGCGGCCGGGCCGCCCGCGGGCCGTGCAGTGCACGGCGCGCTATCCGAGCCCTGCGCTGCGCGTACCGGCCACCGAGCGGACCGTGCCGCGAATGGCTCGCGTCACGCCTCCGCGTCGCCACCCGGGTCGTCACGGTCCTGCCGCTCGGCCTCGGCCTGGGCGGCGGTCACCGTGCCGGCGTAGACCCACCGGTGACCCTCGGCGACGTAGCGGTGGCCGACCTCGTCGGGGTCGAGCGGAGCGCCCGGGTCCTCCGGCTGCGGGAACAGATCGAACCAACCGTCCTCCAGCGGGACCTGGGCCTTCTGGCCGTCGAGCGGACCGCCGTGCAGGATCGTGCCGCGGCCACCGGAACGGGGCCCCGGCCCACGACCGCCCGAGCCGCCTCGGCGGCCCGGCCCGCCACTCGGCCCCGGGCCGCCCGGCCCGCGTCCCGCTCCGCCCGAGCGGCCGCCTCGTCCTCGTCGTGCCACGGACTCAGGCCTTCTTGACGACGCTCGACTTCAGCTGCATCGCGCCGAAGCCGTCGACCTTGCAGTCGATGTCGTGGTCGCCGACGCCGTCGACCAGCCGGATGTTGCGGACCTTGGTGCCGACCTTGATCGTGCCGGAGCCCTTGACCTTGAGCGCCTTGGTCACCGTCACCGTGTCGCCGTCCGCGAGCACGTTGCCGACGGCGTCGCGGATCACGTTGGCCTCGGCCGCCTCGGCGGCCGCCTCCAGCGACCACTCGTGGGCGCACATCGAACAGACCTGGAACCCGCCGAGCGCGTAGGTGAGGTCGCTCGAGCACTCGGGACAGACGGGCGTAGCGCTGCTCATACGCCGACGACTCTAGGGACTCCCGCCACGACGCACGGCTCCGGTGACGGTGCCCGGCGTTACTTGCTGCGCGACTTGACCACCGCGGTGGTCAGGCGCTGGAAGCCGCCCGGGGTCAGCCGGGAGAGCGCGTCGAAGATCCGGGCGTCGGGGCCGATCAGGACGCGGCGGCGGTCCTTGCGCACGCCGTCGAGGATCGTCTTGGCGGCCTTGTCCGGCGTGGTGATGAACGAGCGCTCGAACTCGCTGGTCGACTCGACGTTCTCGCGGCCCGTGAGGCCGACGGTGCTGGCGTGCATCCGCGCGGCCTTGGCGATGTTGGTCTTGATCCCGCCCGGGTGGACGCAGGTCGACGAGACCGGCGACCCGGAGATGTCGAGCTCCTGGCGCAGTGACTCGGTGAACCCTCGAACCGCGAACTTGGTCGCGTTGTAGCCGCTCATCAGCGGCTGCGACGCGAGCCCGAAGATGCTCGAGATGTTGATCACGTGGCCCTCGCCCGACGCCTCCAGGTGCGGCAGGAACGCCTTGGTCCCGTAGACCACGCCCCAGAAGTTGACATCGACGATCCAGCGGTAGTCGTCGAGATCGAGCTCGGCCACGGTGCCCGAGAGGGCGACGCCGGCGTTGTTGAAGATCAGGTTGACCTTGCCGTGGTCCGCCACCACGGCGTCGGCCCAGCGGTAGACCGCGGCCTCGTCGGCCACGTCGAGCGCGGACGTCGTGATCTTGACGCCGCTCGACGCCAGCTCCGCGGCGGCCCAGCCGACGGCCTCACCGTCGATGTCGGAGAGCGCCAGGTTGCAGCCCTCGGCGGCCAGCCGCTGCGCAAGCGCCCGTCCGATCCCCGATCCCGCTCCGGTGATGGCCGCGACGCGACCGGCGAACTGCTCCATGACCTGGACTCCCCTGTGGGTTTTGGCGCCCAGACACAGCGTGACGCCCGATACCCGGGCATCCTACTCATGAGTAACCCACAGGCGATCTGCCGCCCTCGCACGACGGCTCGGCGCAGGGGCCCGCCTCGTCGCGTCTATCCGGCCCCCGCGAACGCCGACTCGCCGCGACGAGCCGTTCTAGTCCCTGATGTCGAAGTAGCCGTCGCCGTCGAGGACGATGCCCTCCGTCGGCGACTGCAGGCTGCCGTCATCGTTGACGTAGACGCCGATCGTCTCGATCCGCTCCTTGCCGTCACCGAACGTCAACCGGATCGTCTTGTCGGCACGAACCTCGTAGGTTCCCCGGTTCTCGGGCGGCACCGAAGCCCAGTCCACGACCGGACTGGTACCGGAGACCACCGACGTCCGGACGAACGTCCCATCGGCGTTGAACTGCAGGTTCTCGCGGAAGAACGTGCACATCAGCGGGCAGATACCGGACTGGTTCGCGTAGGTCATGACCGAGCTCCAACGCGTACCCGCCGGCGGGGCGGCCAGCTCGAGATAGCTCTGCCCGTCGTACTCGAGCTTGCGGCCGTTCAGCGTGGCCGGCTTGCCGTCGATCACCAGCTGGTTGGCCTTCGCGTTGGGCGAGTACTGGTACGGACGGCACTTCTCGTCCTCGGCCGTGCAGGTGGCCCAGGCGCCCTCCATGTCGTCGGTGAAGACGAGCTTGTCGGACGAGAAGTAGAGCGTCTCCATGCGGGTGCCGCTGAGCGTGAAGGTCGAGCCCCAGAAGTAGCGGCCGGTCAGCGGCGGCGTGCCGAAGCGCAGCCGCTCCGACCCGACCGTGCGCTTGCCGCGCTGGACGCGGACCGTCACGGCGCCCTCCTGCGGGCCGCCCTTCAGCCGCTGCACGCGAACGGTGACCCGGGCGGTGCGACCCGCGCGCAGCGTCGAGAGCCTGCGCGAGCTCTGCCCCTTCTTGGCGCCGACGATCCGGACCCGCACGCCCTTGACCGGACGTACCGACAGCGTCAGGTTGCTCAAGGCGCGCTTGCTCGTGTTCTTGATCGCCACGCGGACGGCGGTCTGCTTCATCGGCAGCGGACGCTCGATCGGCGGAGGCGTGACCTCGACGGTATTCGCGCCAGCGACGGCCGGTGCGGCGGCACATGTCGCGGTGGCTGCGACCGCGAGCAACGCGGCGCGACGCGCGAAGCGGTGGGCACGGCCGGTCGCTGGTGCGGCGAGCGGCGGATGATCGGTCCTGCGGGCCATGGGGGAAGCCTCTGGGTCGGGGGATCCAGCGGGAACGCGGTTCCCGCGGCGCCTGTCGGCGCCGGGTGACCGCATCCCGTTGCACGTTGCAACCTACCAGCCGGGCCCGGCGCGTTCCGACCTTTGCACCCGTCGCGGTACCTGAGTGGCGAACGGGCGGGCCCCGGGGTCAGGTCCCGCAGAAGGTCCGGTACGGCGCGCTGCCCGGACCGGCCGGCAGCGCGTACGCCTCGGCGCCGTCCTGGACCTCGTACGGCCGGCGGATCACGTCGACCAGCCGCTCGAACGGCTGAAGGTCGCCGTCGGTCGCGGCCGTCAGCGCTTCCTCGACCCGCTCGTTGCGCGGGATGTAGAGCGGATTGACCCGGTCCATCGCCGCGGCGGTGGCGCGCAGGTCGACGTCCTCGCCGAGCTGCTCGCGCCAGCGCGTGGTCCAGGCGTCGAACGCGTCCGGGTCGCCGAAGCGGTCGCGCAAGGCCATGTCGTCGCCGGTCAGGATCCCGGACAGGCCGCGGAACGCCAGGGTGAAGTCGACGCTGTCGGCCTGCATCATCGCCATCAGGTCGTTGGCCAGGGCGACGTCCGGCGGCATCGCCTCTTCCTCCCCCTCGCTCGCGGTGGCGGCCGGACGGTCGGCGGGCGCCACCAGCGGCAGACCGAGCTTGGCCCGCATCCCGTCCAGCCAGTAGGAGCTGTACCGGGCGGGGAAGGACGACAGCACCGCGGTCAGCGCGTCGACGGCCACACTGCTGTCCTCGTCGATCAGCGGCACCAGCGGCTCGGCCAGCCGAGCCAGGTTCCACTGGGCCAGGTACGGCTGGTTGCCGTAGGCGTACCGTCCCGCGTGGTCGATCGAGCTGAAGACGGTGCCCGGGGCGAACGCCTCGATGAACGCGCACGGCCCGTAGTCGATCGTCTCGCCGGAGATCGTCATGTTGTCGGTGTTCATCACGCCGTGGATGAACCCGACATGCATCCAGCGGGCGATCAGCGACGCCTGGGAGTCGACGACCGCGGTGAAGAACGCCAGGTACGGGTGCTCGGCGTCGGCCAGCTCGGGGTGGTGGCGGTCGATCGCGTACTCGGTCAGGCGCCGCACCAGCGTGGGGTCCCCGGCCTGGGCGGCGTACTGGAACGTGCCGACGCGCAGGTGACTGGAGGCGACCCGGGTCAGGATCGCCCCCGGCAGCGTGGTCTCGCGCAGCACGTCGTCGCCGGTCGCGACCACCGCCAGCGACCGGGTGGTCGGCACGCCGAGCGCGTGCATCGCCTCGCTGATCACGTACTCGCGCAGCATCGGCCCGACCGCGGCCTTGCCGTCTCCGCCACGCGCGAACGGGGTCCGGCCCGATCCCTTGAAGTGGATGTCGACCCGACGGTCGCCGGGCGCGACCAGTTCGCCCAGCAGCAGCGCGCGCCCGTCCCCGAGACGCGGGACGAACGAACCGAACTGGTGGCCCGCGTAGGCCTGGGCGACCGGTTCCGCGCCCTCGGGAACGAGGTTGCCCGACAGGACGTCGAGTCCGGCTGAGCCTTCGAGCGCCGAGACGTCGAGCCCCAGGTCCACCGCCAGCGGGCGGTTGAGAGCAAGAAACGCGGGCCGCGAGGCCCCGGCCGGCTCCCACCGCTCGTACAGCCCTTCGAGTTCGCGAACGAAGCTGTTGTCGAACGCAAACAGCGACCGGGAGACGGTGCTCATACGTGAAGGCTAACGATCCGTCGTCCCCGGCCGATGAACATCCCGTTGTCTCCACCGTCGGGCGGGGTCCGTCCGTCCGGCCGGACGGCATGCATTGCGCGTAGAGTGCGGGCGGTATGTCGTTCTCCGTCTCCGGTCCCGAAGCTCCGGTCGCCGCGCGCCTGCGCGGGGTTGCGAGCTCGCCGGTACGCGAGATCCTGGCGCTGACCGAGCGCTCCGGCATCCTCTCGTTCGCGGGTGGTCTGCCCGCACCGGAGCTGTTCGACCACGCCGGAATCAGCGAGGCGTTCGCGTCCGTGCTCGACGAGCGCTCCGTCGGGCGCAGCCTGCAGTACTCGACGACCGAGGGCGACCCCGAGCTGCGTCGCCGGATCGCCGACCGACTGACGGTCCGCGGCCTGCCGACCGAGCCGGACGAGCTGCTGGTCACCAGCGGATCGCAGCAGGCGCTGACCCTGATCGCCCAGGTCTTCCTGGAGCCCGGCGACGTGGTGCTCGTCGAAGACCCCAGCTACCTCGCGGCGCTGCAGGCGTTCCAGCTGACCGGTGCCCGTCTGGTGCCCGTCGCGTGCGACGACGACGGCCTGCTGCCCGACGAGGTCGAGCGGTTGACCCTCGAGCACCGGCCGAAGCTGCTCTACACGGTGCCGACCTTCCACAACCCGACCAGCCGCACGCTGACCGCGGATCGCCGCGCAGCGCTGGCGGAGATCATGGAGCGGACCGGGCTGTGGACGGTCGAGGACGATCCGTACGGCGAGCTTCGCTATGCGGGCGATCCGGTGCCGGCCCTCGCCTCCTACCCCGCTGCCGCCGACCGGACGCTCGCGCTGTCGACGCTGTCGAAGGTCGCAGCACCGGGGCTGCGGATCGGCTGGGTCCGCACGCCGCCGCAGGTGCTGCCGGCGCTGACGATCGCGAAGCAGGCGGCCGATCTGCACTCGTCGACCGTCGACCAGGCGGCCACCGCGCGGTGGCTGGCGCACGTCGACCTGGACGAGCACCTGACGCGGCTCAAGTCGACCTACCGCGAGCGCCGGGACGCGATGCTCGCCGGCCTGCCGGACGTGCTCCCGGCCGGGTCGACGTTCACGACGCCCGACGGCGGGATGTTCCTCTGGGTCCGGCTGCCAGACGGCTACGACGCCACCGCGATCCTGCCGCAGGCGATCGAGCGGCAGGTCGCCTACGTGCCCGGAGCGCCCTTCTACGCCTGCGACCCGGACCCGCGCACGCTGCGGATGTCGTTCACGACCCACGATCCGGCGCAGATCCATCACGGCCTCGACCGCCTCGCCGAGACCTTCGCTGCGGTGACGGTCGGCTCGGCCGGCTGAGCCCTACGCCGCGGCGGTCTGCCCGGTGCGGACGTAGACCTGCTGGCCGACCTGCAGGTCGAGTCGGGCGGCCTCGCCGCGGGTGGTCTGTGCCGACAACGGACCGTGGTCGGCGTCGAGCAGGTCGATCCGGACCTCGAAGCCCAGGTGGACGACGCGCTCGACGGTGACCGCGACCGACTCGTCGACCGGATCGTGAGAGAGCACCAGGTCGTGCGGGCGCACGAGCTGACCGCGCAGCCGCGCCGTCGGTCCGAGGAACGATTTGACGAAATCGTTGGTCGGCTGGTCGTAGACCTCGCGCGGGCTCCCCCACTGCTCGATCCGCCCCTCGGACAGCACGGCGATGTGGTCGGCGACGTCGAGCGCCTCCTCCTGGTCGTGGGTGACCAGGACGGTGGTGACGCCGGTCTCGGTCTGCAAGCCGCGGAGCCACTTGCGCAGGTCGTCGCGGACCTTCGCGTCGAGCGCGCCGAACGGCTCGTCGAGCAACAGCACCTTCGGCTGGACGGCGAGCGCTCGGGCCAGTGCCATCCGCTGCCGCTGACCGCCGGAGAGCTGCGACGGGTAGCGCTCCTGGTAGCCGCCGAGCCCGACGATCTCGAGCAGCTCGTCGACCCGCTTGTGGATCTCGGCCTTCGGCAGCTTGCGGATCGACGGGCCGAAGCCGACGTTGTCGCGCACGTTGAGGTGCTTGAACGCCGCGTAGTGCTGGAAGACGAATCCGATCTCGCGCGCCTGCGGCGGCACGAAGGTGACGTCCTCGCCGCCGATCACGACGATCCCCGAATCGGGGACCTCGAGCCCGGCGACGGCGCGCAGCAGCGTCGACTTGCCCGACCCGGACGGACCGAGCAGCGCGGTCAGCGAGCCGCCCGGGATCGTCAGGTCGATGTCACGCAGCGCGTGGTAGTCGCCGTAGTGCTTGTTCAGCCCCTCCACCACGATCGCGTGGGACTCGGCGACGATCGCCGACGATGCGGCGACCGCACGGTGCAGATCGCCGGGGCCGGGGCTGGTCTGGTCCTGCGTGGTTCCCCCCACGGGGACGGGACTGGCGTCGGTCATGCGGAGTGCCTCTTGCGGTCGAGCAGGGTCATCAGCAGCAGCGTGATGATCGCCAGGATCATCAGCAGCGTCGACGCCGAGTACGCGCCGTACGTGTTGTGGTCGTCGATGTAGCGGGCGTGGACGAGCAGCGTCAACGTCTGGGACTCGCCGGCGACCCCGGCGGAGACCATGATCACGGCGCCGAACTCACCGAGCGAGCGGGCGACGGTCAGCACCACGCCGTAGGTCAGGCCCCAGCGGATCGCCGGGAGCGTGACGCGCCAGAACGTCTGCCAGCGCGAGGCGCCGAGCGTCGCCGCGGCCTGCTCCTGCTCCTCGCCGATCTCGTGCAGCACCGGCTCGACCTCGCGGACGACGAACGGCAGCGTCACGAAGATCGTCGCCAGGACCATGCCCGGCAGGGCGAAGATCACCTTGAACCCGGCGGCGTCGACGAAGCCGAACCAGCCGTCGGCGCCCCACAGCAGGATCAGCGATGCGCCGACCACGATCGGCGAGACCGCGAACGGCAGGTCGACGATCGCCTGAACGATCCCGCGCCCACGGAACCGGCCGCGGGCGAGCGCCAGCGCGGTGACGATGCCGAAGACGACGTTGACCGGGACGACGATCGCCACGATCAGCAGCGAGAGCTGCAGCGCGGAGATCGCTGCCGGCGTCGTGATCGACGCGACGAACGATCCGACGCCGTCCTCGAAGGTCCGGAAGAGGATCAGCGCGATCGGCAGGACGACGAGGATGCCCAGGTAGGTGAGGGCGATCGTGCGCAGGGTGATCCGCGACGTGCGGTTCGGGCCCACGCGCGAGCCGACGCGGTCGGGGGCGGTAGCGGTAGCGGTGCTCACGGTGCGGACGCCTCACGTCGAGCAACGCGCGATCCGAGGATCCGCAGCGCCAGCAGCACGACGAACGCGATCAGCAGCAGCGCAACCGAGACGGCGGCCGCGTTGACGAAGCGGTCGATCTCGATCTGCTTCTGGATGTACTGCGACGCGACCTCGGTCTCGCGCGGGATCCCGCCGCCGATCAGCACCACCGAGCCGTACTCGCCGATCGCGCGGGTGAAGGCGAGCCCGGTACCGGTCAGGATCGCGGGCATCAAGGCGGGCAGGATGATCCGCCGGAAGGTGGTGAAGGTGCTGGCGCCGAGCGAGGCCGCGGCCTCCTCGACCTCCTTGTCGAGCTCGATCAGCACCGGCTGGACGGCGCGCACCACGAACGGCAGCGTCACGAACAACAGAGCGATCACCAGCGCTGGTCGGGTGGCGTTGAGCTCGATGTTGAACGGGCTCGACGGACCGTAGAGCGACAGCAGCACCATGCTGGCGACGATCGTCGGCAGCGCGAACGGCAGGTCGATCAGCGCGTTGACGAACTTCTTGCCGCGGAAGTCGTCGCGGACGAGCACCCAGGCGATCAGGGTGCCCATCACGACATTGACGAGCGCGACGATCAGCGAGACGCCTACCGTCACCCGCAACGCCGCCGCGGCGGTCGGCGCGTCGATCGCGCTGATGAACCCCGACAGGCCGTTCTCGAACGCTTTCGTCGAGATCGCCGCCAGGGGCAGCAGCACGATCAGGCTGAGCCAGAGCGTGGCGACGCCGAGGCCGAGCGGTCCGATGCCGCCGGCGGCGCGCCGCCCGAGCCGTCGGCGAGACGGCGTGCGGGCGGCACGGGTGGTGGTGGTAGACGTACTCATCCGTTGATCAGCGGATCAGCCGGTGGCGTCGTCGTAGATCTGGGCGATCGTGCCGTTGTCGGCGTCGAACAGCTCGGCGTCGACCGTGCCCCAGCCACCGAGGTCATCGATCGTCCACAGCTTGTCCGGCTCCGGGAACTTCTCGCGGAACTCCTCGAGCAGCGCGGGCTTGGACGGGCGGAAGCCGGCCTCGGCCCACAGCCGCTGCCCCTCGTCGCTCAGGTTGAACTCGAGGAACGCCTTGGCGACCTCGGGGTTCTTGCTGGTGTTCACGACCGCGATCGGGTTCTCGATCTTGAACGTCTGCGGCGGGGTCACGAAGTCGATCTCCTCGCCCTGGTCCTGTAGGAAGTACGCCTCGTTCTCGTAGCTCAGCAGCACGTCGCCGGAGCCCTGGAGGAACGTCTCCGTGGCCTCGCGACCGGACTTCGGCTGCGTGCGCACGTGGTCGTTGATCAGCGAGCGGACATAGTCCAGGCCCGCCTCGGGGTTCTCCCCGCCGTTGCTCTTGACCGCGTACGGCGCGAGCAGGTTCCACTTGGCGGCACCGGAGCTGAACGGGTTCGGGGTCACGACCTCGACGCCGTCCTGCAGCAGGTCGTCCCAGTCCCTCAAGTTCTTCGGGTTGCCCTTGCGGGTCACGAGCACGACGGTCGAGCCGAAGGCCAGGCCCTTCTGGTTGGCCTCGCTGTTCCAGTCCTCGTCGACGATGCCCTTCTTGACCAGCCGGGTCACGTCCGGCTCGACCGAGAAGTTGACGATGTCGGCCTCGAGGCCGGACTCGACCTTGCGCGACTGGTCGCCGGAGGCACCGTACGACTGGGCGAAGTTCGATCCCTCGCCCTGCTGGGTCTTCTGGAAGGCCGGGATCACCTTGTCGAAGCCGACCTTGGGCACGGCGTAGGCGACGAGCGAGAGCCGGGCCCCGCTGCTCGACGCGGCTGCGCCTGCCTCGTCGCCGTCGACGCTGTCGCTCGCCCCGCCGCCGCAACCGGCCAGGACCAATCCGAGGATCGCCGCCGCGGGCGCGAGAAGTCGTTTCGTGTTGCGCATAGGTCTGCTTTCGGGGTCACAACGTCAGGCGAATCCTGATCGGGATTCGGAATATTAGCGATTCCCGTTGCGCCCGTTGTGATCCTATTCGGAATCACCGGAAAGCGGACTGTAAAAGCGGCCTATCGAAGATCTTCCTGCAAGAACGGCGTCTACGTTTCGGCTTCCCGCGCCTCGTCGGTGCGCTCCTCCTGGGTGTTGCGCATGCGGTCGAGCCAGCGGCCGACCACGTCGCCCGCGGGACCCGCTCGCCGGACCACCGGATCGACCTCCGCCGCGAACCTCCGCAGCGCCGCCGCCAGCTGACGCTCGTCGGCGGTCAGCGCCCCGTCGAAGGTCGGATCGAGCAGGTGCCCGAGCGGGTCGACGGACAACATTCCCAGCAGGTCGAGGGCGACCTCCAGCCGGCGCGCGGCCGGCGCCGTACCGGCCCGACCCGCACCGTCGTCGCCACGCCGGGTCGAGAGCACGTCGAGCTGGCCACGCCAGAGCTCCGACGTCACCGTCCGTCGCGACGGCGAGAGGCTGGTCGCGTAGGAGCCGGACCGCTCGCGGACCTGCGCCGTCGTGTTCAGCACCTGTCGCACGTCGTGAGCGATTCGGTGGAAGGTCTCGTCGCTGAGCCCGAAGCCGACGAACAGCATGTGCCGGGTCAGCAGCAGCGCCTGGACGATCCCGGCCAGCGCGTTGAGCTCGGCACCGAACCGCAGATAGTCGTCGCGGGTCAGCACGACCCCGTGCAGCTGACCGTCGCGAACGGTGCCGTGGAGCTTGACGATCCAATGATCTGCTCCCGACTGGCCGTCGAACGGCAGCACCGCGATCCGCTCCGCCCCGGCGTCGCGCCACGCCCGCTCGAACAGGTCGTCCCAGTTGGTCGACGCCGCCTCGACCACCGGTAGCGATGCCAGCAGCTGGTGCTGCAACGCGACCCGCGTCGCGGACGTCATCCGCTCGAGCAGGATCCGCTCCAGCTCCCCCGCCCCGAGCCGGCTCTGGATCAGCGCCGCACGGTCGCGCAGGTCGATCCGCGCGAGTGCATCACGGTCGTCCTCCATTCCCGATTCCGCGATCAGCTCGTCGAGCAGCCCGACCCACGACGGCAGCCCCGCGCCCATGCTGACCCCGGCACCGACGAACGGCACCAGCCGCCCCTCGCGCGCCAGCCGTGCCAGCTCGAGGATCCGGGCGTAGAGCTCGGGGCCGAGCGACGACGCCAGCTCGGCCTCGGCCCCGGCCGCACGGCGTGCGCGCTGCGCCGCCGCGTAGTGCTCGTGGTCGAAGCAGACCAGCGCCACGTCGGGGCCGTCGGGACGCTGCTTCAGCGCCCGGTGGGCAGCATCGATCTGTCCTGCCAGCACGGCACCGCGAACCTCGCGTCCGCCTCCCGCCCCGACGCCGACCGTCGGCAGCGCGACCAAGCGGCGCGGACGGGGCAGCTCCAGATGCGCCGAGGGGCAGACCTCCGCATCGGCGACCACGCGCTCGAGCCGCTCGATCGCGCCGGCCAGCGCCCGGGCGCACGCCCGCACGTCGGCGTGCGGCACCGCCGTGTCGCAGGCGACGACACCCGGGGCATCGGCGGTCGGCGGCCGCAGCACCGCCGCTCCGGTCGCCCGCAGCTCGTCCCGGGCCGGGTCGTCGAGCCGTCCGACCCCGCGCTCGACGCCGCCACGCCCGAGGCGCTCCAATGCGGAAAGCCACGGTGCGGTCACGTTGCCGTCGCGGTCGGTCGGCAGCACCCAGGCGTCGCAGTGCAGGGCGGTCAGATCGCCGCGGGTGACGAACAGGTGGCGCGACGGCATGCCAGAAGGAGATAGCACGCCGGGCGTCTCATCCGCCGGAGGTGATGCCGCGTCATCCGGCGGCGCGGTTGGCTGCCGAAGACGATGGAGACCAGCCTGACCGATCCCGATCCGGTGGTACCCGTGGACCGCCGGCCCCGCGTCCCGCTGCTCAGCCGGGTGCTGATCGGGCTCGTGGCGCTGCTGACCGTGCTGGCGCTGCTCGGGTCGTGGGTCGACCGGCAGCTGCTCGACCGCGACCAGTTCGCCAAGACCAGCGCAGCGCTGCTGCGCGACCCCACGATCCGCGTGCCGGTGGCGAACGCGATCGCCGGCCAGATCGCGGACGGATCGCGCGCGGCGGACGCGGTCAACCGACTCGGAACCGAGCTCCCGCCCGCCTTCGGTCCGGTCGCCCAGGCCGCCTCGGGCGCCGCCGCGTCCGCCGTCCGCAGCGCCGTCCAGGACGGGACCCAGCGGGTGCTGGCCAACGCCAAGGTCCAGCAGGCATGGGTCGACGCCACGGTGGCGGCTCAGCAAGTGCTGATCCGGGCGATCGACGGCAAGAACCTGCAGCAGCAGGGCAACACGATCTATCTCGACCTGCGCCCGGTCGCGATTCAGGTCGCCCAGCAGCTGGGCTTCAGCGGCGACCGGATCGCGAAGCTGCCGGCAGACCGGACCCAGGTCGCGATCATGCAGGCCGACCAGCTGCAGACGCTGCAGACGTCGGCGAAGCTGCTGCACACCCTGTCCTGGCTGCCGGCGATCCTCGCCCTCCTGCTCGCGGCGCTGGCGGTCGAGGTCGCGCGGAGCGCTCGGCGATCGGCGCTGCTGGCGGTCGGTCTCACGCTGGTCGGCAGCGCGATCCTCGCGCTCGCCGTGCAACGGCTGGCCGGCCACCGGTTCGTCCAGTCGGTCACCGACGGTGGGCCGATGGAGCCGGCGGCGCAGGCCGCGTGGCAGATCGCGAGCAACCTGCTGTTCGCGCTCTGCGCGGTGGTGATCGTGATCGGCCTGCTCGTCGCAGTCGGCGCCTGGTTGGTCGGGCCGGGCCGAGCCGCGACCCGCGTCCGTCGCTGGCTGCGCCCGGGCCTCGCGAGCCACCCGGCGCCGATCTACGGCGCGATCGGGATCCTGTTCCTGATCGTGGCCGCCTGGAGTCCGCTGTCGGCGTTCGCCCGGGTCTGGCCGATGGTCCTGATCGCCGCACTGCTGGCGGCCGGGTTGGTCGTGCTCCACCGCCGGATCGTCAACGGGGACGCAGTGGCCGCGGGACTGCCGTTGACCCCGTGGCCGTCCGGCGACGAGCCGGACGCGGTTCCGCTGCCGCCGCGAGCCGAGCACGAGCCGACGACCACGACGCCGACCGCGACCGAGGAGCCACTCTCGGCCGACGAGGTACCGCCCTCCGCCGAGGAGCAACCGCCCCCGGCTGGCGAGGAGCCGAACCCGGCCGACGAGCCGCCGAAGGCCGACGAGCCGCCGAAGTCGCCCCCTGAGCAGTGACGGGCGTCCCCGGCGTGCGGGGCGTTTCCCACCCGAGCTCCGGGCTCCGGTCGATAACGGTGTCTTGCAGCCCAACCTCGAGCCCCGACCCGTCGGAGAGCAGCCCATGCACCACGAGCAGATCCATCAGTCGAATCCGCCCGTCGCGGGCGATCCCCCGCCCGCAGCCCAGCCGGACGTCGCGCCCCCGCCCCGGCGGATCGGGGCCCGTCCACTGATCGCGACCGCGCGGCTGGCTCCCGTCGTCGAGGAGCACAGCGTCGTACGGCCCCGGCTCCACGAGGCGCTCGACGAGGCCGTGAGCCGACCGCTGACGCTCGTCGCGGCCCCTGCCGGATCCGGCAAGACCGTGCTGCTCGGCGACTGGGCGCGGGACCAGCGTGAGCGCACCGTGGCCTGGCTGACGCTCGACGCCCGCAACGACGACCGACAACGGTTCTGGCGCGACGTGACGGCCGCGCTGGCCTACGCCACCCGGCGAGACCCGACCGCGCTCGACGAGCTGGCCCCCGCTCCCGAGGACGCCAGCGACGGGCTGCTCGGCACCGTCGCCGACGCAGTGGCCGCGCACCGACGGCCGCTGGTGCTGATCCTCGACGATGCCCAGGCGGTCCGCTCCGCCGACGTGCTCCGCGACATCGACGCGTTGATCGCCCAGAGCGGGACGGGGCTGCACGTGGTCTGGGCCACCCGCGTCGACCCCACCCTCCGGCTGCAGCGGCTGCGCGTCGCCGGCGATCTGAGCGAGCTCCGGCTGTCCGACTTGGCGTTCACGCTCGACGAGACCCGCCAGCTGCTCGACGATGTCGCCCGGAATCTGGCGCCGACCGACGTCGAACGAGTCTGGCGCGCCACCCGTGGCTGGGCGGCGGGCCTGCGGATCGCCGCGCTCGGGCTGCGCGGAACCCGCGACCCGCACGCCTTCGCGACTGGCTTCTCCGGCGACCAGCGACGGATCCTCGACTACCTGCTCGACGAGATCGTCGCCGAGCTGCCCGACGAGACCACCCGGTTCCTGCTCCGCACCGCCGGCGTCCGCGAGCTGTCGGCGCCGCTCGCCGACGCCCTGACCGACGCTGAGGACAGCGCCGCGATCCTCGACGACCTGGTTCGCCGCGGACTGCTGGTGGCGCCGAGCGACGGCGGACGCGGGCCGTTCCGCCACCACCCGCTGTTCGTCGACGCGCTGCGCGTCCTGCAGCGGCAACGGATCGACGCCGAGGTCCCGGAGCTGCACCGGAGGGCGGCCCGGTGGTACGCCGAAGACGGCCAGCCGGCCGAGGCGATCCGCCACGCGATCGAGGCCGAGGACTGGGACCTGGCGGGTACGCTGACCGCCGAGCACTGGATCACGCTCGGGCTCGCCGGTCACGCACCGTCGATCCGCGCGCTGGCCGCGCGGTTGCCGCCGTCCGTAGTCCACGAAGACGCCGAGATCGCCCTCGCTGTCGGCGGTCTCGCGCTGGAGGACGGCGACGAGGAGGAGGCCGACTACTACCTCGAGGTCGCCGCCCAGCGCGCGGCCGAGCTGCCCGCCGATCGGCGTCACCGCTACGAGGTCCACGCAGCCGCGACCGCCCTCTACCGGGGGCGCCCGAACGTCGATGCCCGGACCGCGATCGAGGCCGGTCGCGGGGCGTTGCGCAACCGCTGGGACCGCGGGATGGAACCGTCGTTGCGGGCCCAGGCGCGGCTCAGCGTCGGGGTTGCCCACCTGTGGCTCGGCGACGTCCAGGCTGCTTCGGTCGACCTCGAGCAGGCGATCGCGCTCGCCTTCGAGGCGGACAACGCCTACCTGGCCGTCCAGTCGCTCGGGTGGTCCGCGGTCGTCGACGCGATCGAGGGGCGGCTGGTCGAAGCCGATCGCAGCGCCGAGGCCGCGCTCGAGCGGGCTCGCCAGAACGACGCGACGCAGCACCCGCAGGTCGCCCCCGCCTTGGCGGCCCAGGCGGTCGTCCGCTGGCAGTGGAACCAGATCGACCGCGCCAGCGACGCGATCGCCCGCGCTCGCGCCGCGGTCGGTACGTCGGGCAGCCGCGCGCTGCACGCCTGGATCGCGATCGTCAGCGCCCAACTGCACGCCGTGCGGGGCGAGCCCGAGACCGGCCTGCGACTGCTGCGACCGGCGACGGCTGACCACGACGGATACCAGTTGCCGCCGCTGCTGACTGACGCGGTCGACAGCGCCACGGCCGTGCTCCGACTGCGGCTCGGCGAGGTCGACCGCGCCGCCAAGCTCGCGCTGACGCTCGAGCGCTCCCAGCGGGCGCTGTCGGTCGCGACCGCGTCGACGGTGCGGCTCGGACTGCGTGATCCCGAAGGCGCTCTGCGCGCCACCGACCGGTTGCTGGCCGGGGCCGAGATCCTGCCGCTGGCCGAGATCATCGGCTGGGTCAGTCGGGCCGTTGCGCTGGACATGCTCGGTGATCCCGAAGACGCCGAGAACGCGCTCGAGCGGGCACTCGACCTGGCGGAGCCGCGCGGCTACCGGCGACCGCTGCTCGACGCCGGATCGCGGGTCGGCATGCTGCTGCGGCGACTGGTCCGCCGGGGCACGGGGCACCGCGCGCTGGTCGGCGAGCTGCTGCTCGCGCTCGAGTCACCGTCGCGGTCGGGCTCGGGAACGTCGGAGGTGCCCGTCGCACCGGTCGCCGAGCCGTTGAGCAAGCGCGAGCTGACAGTGCTGCGGTACATGCCGACGACGCTCCCCTACCCCGAGATCGCGTCCGAGCTGTTCGTCTCGGTGAACACGATCAAGACCCACGTGCGGCACGTCTACCGCAAGCTCGACGTCGGCAACCGCCGCGACGCGGTCGCCCGCGCGCGGGCGCTGCGGCTGCTGGGGCCGGCCGGCCGCTGAGCCGACCGCCCGACGTCGCTGGGAGCAGCTCACCCGCGGCGGGTGACGGAGCGTCACCCGCGCGGGGCCGACGATGATCCCGATCGCTGCCCGAGTCCATCCGTCGTGGGAGACCGCCATGTCCATCTCGTCCGATCCGTACTCCGACCGCACCGCCGACCGTCCGCTCCCCGGAGCGGAGTCGAGCGGCTGGATCGCCTTCGCGGGGATCCTGCTGTTCATCAGCGGCTGCTTCACCGGCTTCTGGGGGCTGGCCGCCGTCCTCAACGACAACGTCGTCACCGTCGGCGGCGGCACCGGCGTGGTGATCTGGGACATGACGCTGTGGGGCTGGGCGAGCATCGCGATCGCGGTCCTGATGGTGCTGACCGCGATCGGGCTGTTCACCGGCAACCGCGGCGCTCGCTGGCTCGCGGTGCTGTTCGCGACCATCAACGCGCTGATGCAGTTCGCGGTGGTCACCGCGTTCCCGCTGTGGGCGCTGCTGGTGATCGCGATCGACCTCATCATCATCTACCAGCTGTTCGTGCACTGGGAGACGCCCCGCCACGATGCGCGACGCTCGGCGACGGGCGAGAGCCGCAGTCCCGGAACGACCACCACCGGCGACGGCGTGCAGCACCGCGGCGTGAGTGGCACCGCCTGATCCGTGTCGGGCGGCGCCGCGACCGATCAGTCGGCCGCAGCCGGACCCGGCGAGCTCGGGTCCGGCGCCGCCGCGTCCGGAGCGGCGGCGGACTCCTCCCCGCCGCTGGTCGGATCGTGGCCGGCCCGAGCGTCGCCGGCGCGCAGCAGACGCTCGCGGAGCGACGCTTCCTCCTCCGGCGTCGGGTCCCACGCCGCCGGATCCGGCAGGTCGGCGAGACCCTCGAGTCCGAAGAGCTTGAGGAACAGACCGGTGGTCCGGTAGAGCACCGCCCCGAACTGCGACCGGCCGGCCTCCTCGATCATCCCCCGCTCGACCAGTGACGCGCACGCGGCCTCGGCCGCGACGCCGCGGATCCGCGAGATGTCGGGACGGCTGACCGGCTGCAGGTAGGCGACGATCGCCAACGTCTCGGCCTGTGCCGGCGTCAGTGGCGGGGTTCGCGGCGCGGCCATCAGCCGGCGAGCGGACGGCTCCGTCTCGGGCGCCGTCGACAGCAGCCAGCCACCGCCGACCGAGCGCAGCACCAGGCCGCGGCGGCCGGGAGCGTACGCGCCCTGCAGCTCGACGACGGCGGCGGCCACCTCGTCGGGCCCGGTGTCGCAGGCGGTCGCCAGCACATCGACCGAGACGGGCTCGGACGACAGGAACAGCAGCGCCTCGACCTCGGACGCCAGTCCACTCTGCTCGACCCGCGGAGTCCGCGCGTCGATCGGGCCGTCCGGATCGATCGCGGTGGGGAACGCCAGGTCGCGGTCGGGCTCGACGCCGGTCACGCGGCCACCTCGTTGTCGGCCCAGCGAGGCCGTTCGCCGGCCACGCCGTCGATGTGGATCTCGGCGAACGGCTCGTCCTGGGTCCAGTCGGCTTCGCCCCGCTTGTAGAGCTCAAGCAGTGCCCACAGCGTGACCGCGACCGTCGTCCGGTCGCTCTCGCCGACGGCCTCGCTGAAGGTGAACCGACCGCGCCGCAGCAGCGCACGCAGGTGCGCCAGCCGTTCCGGTAGCGCGACCCGGGCGATCGTCACGTGGTGCAGGCTGACCTGTGCCGGCATCCGCAGCATCCCGCCGAGCGCTCGTCCCAGCCGCTTGGGGTTGTGGACCGCGACCGCGTCAGCCTCGGTGAACCGCCGGAGGTGCGGCGGCGGAGCCGCGGAGCGGAAGCGGTGCCCGTCCTGCAACGCCAGCCGGTCGACCAGGAACTCGGCACCGTGGCGGTAGCGCCGTGCCTGGAGCATCCGGTCGAGCAGCTCCTCGGCCGCTTCCTCCGGCGCCAGCTCCTCGTCGTCCTCGGCCTCGTCGCGGGGCAGCAGCAGCCGCGACTTCAGCTCGAGCAGCGACGTGATCAGGATCAGGAACTCGGTGGCGACCTCGAGGTCGAGCTCGCCCCGGGCCTCGAGGTGGTCCAGGTAGGTCAGCACGACGTCGGCGAGGTCGACTTCGAGCAGGTCGACCTCGTCCTTGAGGATCAGGGTGAGCAGCAGGTCGAACGGCCCGCTGAAGACCTCCAGGTCGAGCTCGAGACCCGCGACGTAAGCCGTCGCGCGCATTCAGGTGATCGACTTCACGGAATCGTGGATGTGGGGTGCGGTCACGGTGGATGCGAGGCGCCGTCGGGTGCCGAGAGCCAGGCTGGTTGCCTGACTGAGGTACCCAGCGGCGCGTCCGCGCCGCCGAGGACGTGCACCACGCCGCGAGGCCGTGGAGTCGGCCACCAGAGGCTAGCGAGGGGCGCGGTCGTCGTCGTGACGGGTCAGCCGCCAACGGCGCAGGCCCGGCATCGCCGCCCACAGGCCGGTCAGTGCGATCGCCGCCCAGATCGACGGTACGAAACGCCATGCCCCGTCGAACAGCCGGTCGCCCACCAGCAGCGACGCCGCGACGAGCGCGACCGCCGTGGACGCCACGCCGAGCAGGATCAAGCGGGTTCCGATCGTGACGATCCAGACCGCCTGCCCTTGGTGCAGCAGGGCCCGGTGGATCACGCTCGGGGCGAGCAGCAGTCCGGTCGCGAGGACCGCGGCGAGCAGCGCCACGACGTAGGCGTCGCGCTGCAGACCGCCCAGCTCCGCGGTGAACGGGATCGCCAGC
>JBQGEK010000115.1:0-3676 GCA_052039575.1 Patulibacter sp.
CGCATTTCACCCCACGAGAGAGGACCACAGCATGTCGACCACCCCTGCCTACAACCCGTTGTTCTGGATGACGAACCCGGGCATCACGCCGAAGGGCGAGCGCAAGGAGTTCATCGATCCGGACACGATTCCCTGGACCGACTGGCTGATGCCGGGCACGCGCTACAAGCTGCTCTACGTCAACCTCGTCAGCGGCGCGTTCACGCTGATCCTGCAGGTCGATCCGGGCGTCACCGCGACCCCGCACTGGCACGTCTCCAACGTCCAGGCCTACATCATCGACGGCGGCTTCTACTACGACGAGAGCGACCAGGGGACCGCGGGCAACTACACCTGCGAGACCGCGGGCGAGATCCACACGCCCCACTCGCCGACCGGCACGACGATGTTCGCGATGATGGACGGCCCGATCGGCGGCTACACCGACGAAGGCGGGCTGGCGGTCGTCGCCGATGCGCGGCTGCATTACTACATGGCCCGCGAGAACGACGCGACCGCGCAGACGATGGTCGTCGACTACGCGACCGCGCCGACCCAGGACCTCCAGTGATCGCCTTCAACGACGTCTCCCACGTCGGGGTCGTGGTCGACGACCTGCCGCGGGCGATCGAGCACTACGCGAGCGCGTTCGGCTGGCGCTTCTCGGAGCCGATCCGGATGGGGCCGATCGAGCTGCACGCGCCGGGTGAGCCGTCGGGGACGGTGCCGGTCGACCTGCAGGTGGCGTGGTCGCTGGACTCGGCCCCGCCGTACGAGCTGATCGCCGGCCCGCGGGACGGCCTGTGGGGCGTTCCGGCCGGGGAGCACCGGATCCACCACATCGGCTACTGGGTCGACGACATCGCCGCGGCCGCGAAGCGGGCGCGGGACGCCGGCTACGCGCCCGAGCTGTTGCTGACGCCGGAAGGCGAGCGGGGCTTCGGCTACTACCGGCGCCCCGACGGCCTGCGGATCGAGCTGATCGAGCGCTCGTCGGAGGAGCCGATCCGCAACTGGCGCGAGGGCGCACCGCTGCTCGTGGACTGGTTCGGCTGAGCCCCGTCGCGGTCGCGTTCGGCCGTCACGCCCACGGGGCGTAGAACCGCTCGACCACCAGCAGCGCGATCAGCAGCAGCCACGCGGTGAGCACGATCGCGTGGTTGCGCTGGAGCGCCCCGGCGACGCCACCGCGTCGTCCGAGGGCGCGCAGGTTGTCGAGCGTGACGTACCAGAAGCTCGGGATCGTGGCGAGCCAGACGGCGATGCAGAACGGGCAGAGGGCGCCGATCCGGTAGAGCGCGTTGTAGATCAGCCAGTGCACGAAGACGACCGCCACGGTCAGGCCGGCCTGGAGGATCCAGCGGTAGGCGACGGTCAGTCGTGCGCCGGTCGCGAGCAGCATCCCGGTGGCGAGTAGCCCGCCGAAGCCGGCCAGCCCGATGAAGGCGTTGGAGACGCCGAAGGTCGTCGCCTGGGCGCTGCGCATCACGGATCCGCAATCGACCGCTCCGCCGAGCGAGCAAGCCGGAACGTAGAACGGGTTCTCGAGGACCCGCTGCTTCTCGATCGCCAGCGCGGCCGCGGCGACGAGCCCGACCAGGCCCGCGACCAGCAGCAGGATGCCCAGCCAACGGACTCCCGCCGGGAGCCCGCCGGCGCGCCGATCGCTCTTGCCTCGGTCGTATCCAGCCCGTGCGAGTGGTCGGGGTCGTTCGGGTCGTGCGGCGGGTTGGGCTCGGGCAGCGGCTTCCCGGCGAGGGCGGCGTCGAGCAGGCTGCGCAGGTGCTCGGGGGACCGGGGCGTCACCGGTTGCTCGTTGACGAAGAACGACGGGGTGCCCTGCAGCTCGAGCTTCTCGGCGGCGCGGTAGTCGCGCTGGACCCGCTGGCGGACGCTGCGGCTCCGGACGTCGGCGTCGAAGCGGGCGACGTCGAGGCCGAGCTCGCGGGCGAAGTCACGAAACAGCGGAGCCTGCGACTTCCGCTGGCCGCCCCACTGCTGCTGGGCCTGGAACATCTTCGCGTACATCGGCACCAGCTTTCCCTGGCGGGAGGCGGCCTCCACCGCGGCGGCGGCCGGGCGCGCGTTGCGGTGGCTGGGCAGCGGGAAGTAGCGGATGTTGAAGGTCACCCGCCCCGCGTACTCCTGGCGCAGCTGCTCGACCAGCGGGTAGGCGGCGCCGCAGGCCGGGCACTCGAAGTCGAGGAACTCCGTGAAGGTGACGCCGCTGCTGCCGGGCTCGCCCAGCGTGCGCGGGTCGGGCGCGACCACACGGGCGCTGCCCTGGGCCGGGGGCTGCGACTCGGTGGTGCCCGCGGGGGGCGTCGACTCGGTGGCGGTCGGCGGCGTCGCGTCGGTGGTGGCCGGTGGCGCGGCCCGCGTGGTCGTCGCGGCGGCCTGCGTGCCTTCGTCCTTGCTCTCGTCACCGCTGTTGGCGGTGAGCACGATCGCCGCGAGCAGGACGGCGAACAGCGCGACGAGTATCGCCGAGATCTTGACGTTGCGACTCATGCGGCTCCTCTGGGTTCCCGGCGGACTCCGGGCGATGGTCGACCGTCGCCCTTGGGGCATCGTAGTGCGCGTGGATAAACGGAAGCTCGGTCCGTATTCCCCGGAAACGGCCACCATCGACCATCCGTAGGGCGGGTCGGGCACGACGCGGCAACCGCTCCGGGGCGTGCCGGCGATGAGGTCCGGTCGGTTCGCGAGTCTGTCGTACATGACCACCGTAGGACGCCATGTCGAGTTCACCGCGCAGAGCGGAAAGGGGGACCAGTTGGCCGCGCTGCTGGGCGAGGTCGCGGAGCAGATGCAGGGCGTCGCGGGATGCGAGCAGTACGTGGTCGGCCGGGTCGACGGCCGGCCGGAAGTCGTCGCGGTGATCGAGCGCTGGCGCAGCGCGGAGCTTCGTGACGCGGCGGCGGCCGGGGCGAAGGACGATCCGCGGTTCCCGCAGGTGATGGCGCTGCTGGACCCCGACACGGCCCCCCGCGTGACGGACATGACCCTCACCACCGGCGCCGGGTTGCTGCCCCCGGCCCGCGGCGGCTTCACCCACCGCAACCTGCTCGACTTCGACGACCTCGCGCCGGGCTTCGGGATCGACGGCGGCAGCCAGGCGCGGTTCCCGACCGGCGATCTCGGGTTGGACCGGATGGGCGTCGGGCACCACCGCCTGCCGCCGGGCGTGCGGATCCCCTTCGGGCACCGGCACGCCGAGGCGGAGGAGCTCTACGTCGTGCTTGCCGGCAACGGCCGGGCGCGGATCGACGACGAGTACCTCGAGCTGCGGCCGTACGACGCGATCCGGATCACCCCCGGTGCCGTGCGCGGGTTCGAAGGCGGGGACCAGACGCTCGACGTGCTGGCCGTCGGCCCGCGGCACCCGAAGGACGGCGAGCTGCTCCACGATTGGTGGCAGGACTGAGTTGCGCCCGCGGGCGTCCTCACGCCTGCGCGTAGCCTTCGGGCATCGGAATCAGGTGCTCGGCCGATCGACTGAGCTCCTGCCAGGACTCCCAGGTGGCGATCTGCTCGCGGTGGTGGTCGATCATCGCGTCGAGCACGGTGCCGCCCAGCACCAGTCGGAGCGGCGGGTCGTCACTGGCGACGAGCGTCATCACCGCGGATGCGGCGACCGCCGGATCGCTGTCGGTCGCCGCCGAGCTGTCGTCCGTCGCCGGCGCGTCCGGATCGG
>JBQGEK010000116.1:0-3050 GCA_052039575.1 Patulibacter sp.
GCAGCAGCTCGTCACGGTCGGAGAAGTACTGATAGAGGCTGCCCGGGCTGACGCCGGCCTCCTGAGCGATCCGGTTGGTCGTCGCCGCGCGGTCGCCCTCCCGCTCGAGAACGCGAGCCGCCGCGTCGATGATCCGCTCGACCGTGCGGCGGGACCGTTCCTGCTGCGGTGCACGACGGCGAACGGGCGGCATCGACGTAGCGTGACAGAATGCGATTGGAACGCGAGTATTTAGTCGCGTTAGCGTCACGGCATGACGCTTGACGCCACGCTCTCGCCGTCCGATCGGGGTCTAGACCGCGACGAAGTCGACCAGCTCGGGCTCCCGCTGGGTCCCGACTCGCTGACCTGGAAGCTGTTCGGGGATGCTCGCGGACTGCTGCTCGCCCAGCGCGCTGGGGTCCTGCAGAACATGCACCCGGTGATCTCTCGAGCCCTGATCGATCACTCGGACTTCTTCGACAATCCCCTCAACCGGGTCTGGCGCTCGGGAGCCCCGATCCTCGGCGTGGTCTACGACGACCCGGAGCAGCGGACGCCCCACCAGGTCCGCGACTACCACCGCGGGATCCGCGGCGGGGACGGCGACGGCGACCGCGACGCGGCGCTCGACCCCGAGGTCTACCACTGGGCCCACGCGACCTTCTTCGAGGGCCAGATCGCCGCTCAGCGGATGTTCGGGACCCGGCTGACCGAGGAGCAAGAGGAGCAGCTCTACCGCGAGTCGATCACCTGGTACGCGCGCTACGGCCTGAGCCTGCGACCGGTGCCGCGCGACTACGCCGCGTTCCGCCGCTACTGGTCGTGGATGTTCGCCACGCAGCTGCGCTCGACGCCGGTCGGGCTGTTCGGCACCCGCACGCTGCACCATCTGCCGTCGCCGAGCAGCGCGCTGCCGTGGCCGGTCTGGATGGGGGTGCGGCCGGTAGCGTCGCGGGCGCTGCCGTGGTTGGCGCGCGTGACGCTGCCGCGCGAGGCGCGCGAGATTCTCGGGATCACGCTGACCCCGGTCGACCGGGCTGCCTTCGCCACGCTCGCGACGACCGTCAGGACGACCTGGCCGGCCACGCCGCCGGTGCTGCGGCGGATGCCGCGGGCTCGCAACGGCGACCGGCGGGTGGCAGCCGACGCCAGCGCTTGAGCGCGTGCGACGGCGCGTGGGCCGCCGCGCTCGCGCGTCGGTAGCGTTGGCGACGTGAGCACCGTGCCCGGACCCGATCCCGTAGATCCCGAAGGGCCGCTGCGCGTCGGTACCCACTCCGGGTCGTTCCACGCCGACGAGGTGTTCGCGCTCGCGACGCTGCGGATTGCGCGCGGTCCGCTCGAGATCGTCCGCAGCCGTGATCCCGAGCTGCTCGCGTCCTGCGCGATCCGGATCGACGTCGGGCGGCGCTATGACCCGGCGACCGGCGACTTCGACCACCACCAGGGTGGCGTCGGAGAGCGGCTCAACGGCGTCGGCTACGCCTCGTTCGGGCTGATCTGGCAGTACGTCGGCGTCGAGCTCGCGGGCAGTCCCGAGATCGCTCACCAGGTCGACACCGCGATCGTCACGCCGATCGACGCGGGGGACAACGGCCAGGAGGTCTACGACCCGAAGATCGAGGGCGTCAGGCCGTTCATGGTCAGCGGGATGATCGCGGCGATGAACCCGCCGTGGGACACGGAGAACGGTGCCGTCGCCGAGCGGCAGGCGTTCGACGAGGCGGTCGACGTCGCGGAGGGGATCATCCGGCGTGAGCTTGCGTCGGCGCAGGCGCGTGCCCGCGCGGCCGACCTCGTGCGGCAGGCGCTGGCCGCGTCGTCCGATCCGCGGATCCTCGAGCTTCCCCAGGGGATGCCGTGGAAGAGCGTCGTGGTCGACGAGGCGCCGGACGTGCTGCTGACGATCGCTCCGCGAACCCGCGACTGGGGCCTGCACGCGGTACCCGCCGCGTCCCACGGGTTCGCCAACCGGTTGACGTTGCCGGAGAAGTGGGGCGGGCTCGAGGGCGAAGAGCTGCAGCTGGTTACCGGGGTCGACGACGCGGTCTTCTGTCACGCCGCACGGTTCATCGCGGTGGCGCGGAGCCGCGAGGGCGTGCTGGCCCTGGCCCGGCAGGCGCTCGGCGAGATCGTGGACACGTCGGCGGCTCCAACGGCTAGCGTGTCGGAGACGTCCGACGAAAGCTGACCGTGGAACACCCTCCAGACCCGACCGTCACGAGCCCCGTGGCCGCGCCACCGACGCCCGACGTGGCGCGGTTGCTGATCCGCTGCCCCGACGGCCCCGGAATCGTCGCGGCGGTCTCGGGTCTGCTCCACGAGTACGGCGCGAACATCGCGCAATCGGACCAGTACTCGACGAGCATCGCGGGCGGCACGTTCCTGATGCGCGTGGTCTTCCTGCTGCCCGATCTGGAACAGCGCCGGGCGCAGTTCGAGGCCGACTTCCAGTCGCGCGTCGCCGCGTTGCACGGCATGGAGTGGTCGCTGCACGACACCGCGATCCCCAAGCGCGCCGCGATCCTGGTGTCCCGCGAGGACCACTGCCTGCTCGATCTGCTGTGGCGGTCGCGGCGCGGCGAGCTCGGGCTCGACGTCGGTCTGGTCGCATCCAACCACCTGGATCTGGCCGACGACGTCGCGGGCTTCGGCGTGCCGTTCGAGCACGTGCCGGTGACCCCGGACACCAAGCCGCAGTCCGAGGCCCGGCTGCTCGAGCTGCTTGCCGGCAACTACGACGTGGTGATCCTCGCGCGCTACATGCAGATCGTCTCCGGAGCGTTCCTGCGCCAGCTGGCGGTCCCGGTGATCAACATCCACCACTCGTTCCTGCCCGCGTTCGTCGGGGCGCAGCCGTACGAGCGGGCGCGGCAGCGCGGGGTCAAGCTCGTCGGGGCGACCGCGCACTATGTGACCGAGGAGCTCGACGCAGGGCCGATCATCGAGCAGGACGTCGCCCGTGTCTCGCACAACGACGACGTCGAAGCGCTGAAGGCGGTCGGCCGCGACATCGAGCGCACCGTGCTCGCTCGCGCCGTGATCTGGCACGGCGAGGACCGCGTGAT
>JBQGEK010000117.1:0-5935 GCA_052039575.1 Patulibacter sp.
GGTCACCGCTGATTCCGCCGGCCGATCCGCCGCCGGGGGTGGCGAGCGCGCTCGCGCTGTGGCCGGCGCTCGCGTCGGGAGACGTCGACGGGTTCGCCGCCCTCTTCGCAGAGGGAGCGGCGTTCTGGACCGACAGCGGCAGCGACCGTGAGCGGGGGCGACTCGACGGCTGGGGCGACGTTCGTGCGAACGGTCCCTTCCACGGTCGGGTGCCGGTGGCCGACAAGCTGGCGGTGATCCGCGAGCGTCTCGCCTCGTCGGCGTACCGCAGCCCGGGCGTCGAGGTGACGCCACACCGGCTGATCGCCGACGGCACGCTGATCGCCATCGAGGCGAGCGGTGAGGCCGCGCTCGGCGACCTGCGGTACCAGAACCGCTACCTCTGGATCATCGAGGCCGGGCCGAGCGGCATCGCCGAGGTTCGCGAGTACTGCGACACCCTGCCCATCGCCGAGTTGATGGGCTACCCCGCGGAGTTCGACGCCTGAGCCGTCACGCGGAACCCGGGCAGCGATCCCCTCGCGATTCCGACCCCCACGGGCGGGCGCGCCGGATAGCGTCGGCGGGGTGAGCCCTTCTCCCCCGGCTGCACCCGAATCCGCGACGTCGCCCCGCCAGGACGGCCTGACCGCGGCCGAAGCAGCTCGTCGCCTGCGCGAGCGCGGGACGGCGCCCTCGGCGAGCACGAGCCGGTCGTACCGTTCGATCGCGATCGCCAACACGTTCACGGTCTTCAACCTGATCCTCGCGGTCTTCGGAGCGGCGACGATCGCCTTCGGCGACCCCCGCGACGCGCTGTTCCTCGGGATCCTGGTCGCCAACGCCGGAATCGGCACCTTCCAGGAGGTGCGCGCCAAGCGGGCGCTCGACCAGCTCGCGGCGCTGGTCGCGCCGCACGCCACGGTGGTCCGCGACGGCGCTCCGGTGGAGGTCGCGCCGCAGGACGTGGTCGTCGACGACCTGGTGGTGGTGCGGGCGGGCGGCCAGGTCGTTGCCGACGGGCGGATCGTCGACGCCGACGGTCTGGCGCTCGACGAGTCGAACCTGACGGGCGAGTCCGAATCGGTGCTTCGGGTGCCCGGCGATACCGTGCTCTCGGGGTCGTTCGCGACCGAGGGCGAGGGACGCTACGTCGCGACCGCGGTCGGACCCGACAGCCGGGCCGCTCGGCTGGCCGAGACCGCCCGCGCCTTCCGCCACCCCCGGTCTCCGCTGGAGAAGGCGATGGACCGTCTGCTGATCTGGCTTGTCGCGGGCATGGTTCCGCTCGGCGTCGCGCTCGGGATCTCGCTGGCCCTGCGCGACGTCAGCCAGGCGCAGGCGGTCGAGACGCTGACCGCCGCCGTGGTCAACATCGTGCCCGAGGGGTTGATCCTGCTCGCGTCGCTGACCGCGGCGGTCACGGCGGCGAAGATGGCCCGCCGCGGCGTGCTCGCCCAGCAGCTCAACGCGGTCGAGTCGCTCGCGTCGGTCTCGGTGCTCTGCTCGGACAAGACCGGGACCTTGACCGAGGCCGCGCTGCGGGTGGTCGACGTGCCGCCGGCGCCGGGCGTCACCGCGGAAGACGTGGAGCGGGCGTTCGGCCGCTACGCGGCCAGCGCTCCGAGCCGCAACGGCACCCTCGACGCGGTCCACGCAGCCGGCCTGAGCGACGCCGAAGCCGAGACGCCCACGGCGCAGGTGCCGTTCTCGTCGCGACGCCGCTGGAGCGCGCTCGAGCTCGGTGGCGACCGGTTGGTGCTCGGGGCGCCGGAGGCGCTGCTCGCGGACGCTCCGGAACTCGCGGCGGCGGCGTCCGACGCGGCCGGACAGGGCCGCCGGGTGCTGGCGTTGGTCGCCGCCGACGGGGTGCTGCCGGAGGCGGCCCCCGACGCGCCCCTGCCGGCGGGACTGTGTCCGCTCGGGCTCGTGGTGCTGGCCGAGCGGCTACGGGCGGACGCGACGACCACCGTCGCGTTCCTGACCGACGAGGACGTCGCGCTGAAGGTGCTGTCCGGAGACAACCCGTCGACCGTCGGCGCGATCGCTCGGGACGCCGGCATCCCCGCGACCGGGCCGGCGCTCGACGGCGGGTCGCTCCCGGCTGACGACGGCTCGCTGCTGGCCGCGGTTCGCGCCGCCCCGGCGATCGGCCGGATCTCGCCGGAGGACAAGGCGCGAGTCGTCGCCGCGCTCGCGGAGGCCGGCGAGTACGTCGGGATGCTCGGCGACGGCGTCAACGACGTGCCGGCGCTGAAGCAGGCGCGGTTGGCGATCGCGCAGGGCAGCGGTACCGAGATGGCGCGCAGCGTGTCGGACCTGGTGCTCGTCTCCGGCGAGTTCTCCGAGCTTCCGCGGATGGTGCACGAGGGTCGCCAGATCCTGCGCAACATCCAGCGCGTCGCCCGGCTGTTCGTGACCAAGGCGCTGTTCACCGCGTTCCTCCTGGTGACGATCGCGCTGACGACGGGGGTCTTCCCGTTGCTGCCCCGGCAGTTCACGCTGACTTCGACGCTGACGATCGGGATTCCGGCGTTCCTGCTCGCGCTCGCGCCGTCGACGGGTCCGTGGCGCCCCGAGGGCTTCCTCCGCGCGATCCTCCGCTTCTCGCTGCCGGCGGGGTTGGCGACCGGCGCCGGAATCCTCGTCTCCTACCTGCTGATCCGCTACGCGCTCGACGGCACGCTCGAGCAGGCGCGAGCGGTGACCGCGGCGACCGTGATGATCGCCGGACTGATGATCGTGATCGTGCTCGAGGACGAGCCGGGACGACGACGGCTGGCGGTCGGAAGCCTCTGCGCGGCGATGGCGCTGGCGTTCGTCGCGGTCTGGGCCCTGCCGTTCGGCCGCGACTTCTTCGACCTCGTGCCACTGACCGCGGAGATGGCGGCGGCGATCGGCATCGGCGCGGTGCTGATCGCGGCGCTGCTCGCCGCCGCGCTGCGGGTGGTGGCGAGGATCGAGCGCCGCGCCGACGGGGGCTGACCCGCACGAGCTCGCCCGGACCTCTTCGCGGTCGGGGGCCCCACGCCGCTAAGGTCCCCGCCGTGGCGCGGGTGCTCTTGAGGGGCGGGATCGCGGCGGCGACGGTGGTCGTCGTCGGCTTGCTGCTGCTCGGGGTGCTGCCGGAGAACCTGCTGCTGGCGCTGCCCACGCTGCTGCTGGCCGTGCCGCTCGCGATGGGGCACTTCCCCGGCGAGCGGATCGTCGCGCGCTACCGCCGTGGAACGGATCGCCCGCGCCGCTCGACGGTGCGCGTCGTCAGCCGCGGTCGCGGCGCCCACGTCGGGTTCGTCGCGCGCAGCTCGAGGGTCGGGGGGCCGGATCCCAAGCGGGGGCCGCCGTCGAAGTCGTGGTGCACCACCCCGACCATCCGACGAACGGAACCCGAAGATGTCCACCGAAACCGGGGACGGCGACGTGCGCCGTCCCACGCCCGACGCCGCGTCGAGCGCACCCGCCGAGCCGCCCACCACGACGGTCGATCCGCCAACCCCATCCGGCGACCCGCCGTCCGGCACGACCGACCACACACCCGCCACGCCGGCCCAGGGCCCCACCGCCCGTCCCCCGCGCCGCAGCCTGCGCCCGCTGCTGCTGCGTCTGCACTTCTACGCCGGGCTGTTCGTGGCGCCGCTGCTGGTCGTCGCCGCGATCACCGGCGCGATCTACGCGCTGACGCCCCAGATCGAGCGGATCGCCTACTCGCAGGAGCTTCGGGTCCCCGAGGGCGACGGGACGATCCCCGTCGCCGACCAGATCCAGGCGGCCCGGCAGGCCTACCCCGATGGCGTGCTGAGTGCGGTCCGGACGCCGGACGGTCCCGGCCGGACGACCCGGGTCGTGATCGCCGATCCCGCTGTCGGCGAGGGCCGCCAGCGGACCGTCTTCGTCGATCCCTACACCGGCGAGGTTCGTGGGTCGCAGCCCACGGTCTTCGGCAGTTTGCCGATCAGCACCTGGGTCGCCGGTCTGCACTCCAACCTGCGGCTCGGCGAGACCGGGCGGATCTACAGCGAGACCGCGGCCAGCTGGCTGTGGGTGATCGTGCTGGCGGGGCTGGTGCTCTGGGTCGACCGGCGGCGTCGTGCCCGAAAGCTGAAGCGGCTGGTGCTGCCGGACCGCAGCGGACCGGAGCGCGCGCGGCGGATCTCCCGCCACGCCGCGGTCGGCACGGTGCTCGCGCTGGGCTTCGTCGGGTTGGCCGCTACGGGCCTGACCTGGTCGAAGCACGCGGGGTCGAACTTCTCGGAGTTGCGCTCGAGCCTCTCGTGGACGACGCCGGGCGTGGCTCCGGTCGGCGCGACCGGCGACGGCGGCGGACACGGAGGGCACGGAGGACACGGCGGACACGGCGACGGCAGCGAGTCCGAGTCGGCCGGCGCCGACCAGCGGGCGGAGCAGGCGCGGCTGGTCGTCGTCGACGGGGCGTTGGGTGCGGCCCGGAGCGCGGGACTGCGCGACCCGGTGACGGTGACGCTGCCGGCGACCGAGGGTCACGGGTTCGCGGTGACCGAGGCGCGAAACCAGTGGCCGATGCAGCGTGACGCGGTGGCGGTCGACCCGACGGGGCGCGAGGTGACGGAGGAGATCCGCTTCGCGGAGTGGCCGCTGATGGCGCAGCTCGCCGGGTGGGGGATCCAGGTCCACATGGGCACCCTCTTCGGTCTGCCCAACCAGATCGGGCTGGCGGTGCTCGCGTTCGGGCTGCTGTACCTGATCTTCCTCGGCTACCGGATGTGGTGGCGCCGACGTCCGGCGGGCGGCATCGCCACGCCGCCGACGCGGGGCGCCTGGCGCCAGCTGCCGTGGTGGGCGTGGGTGGTGCTGCTGCCGGCGACGCTCGTCGTGGCCTGGGCGCTGCCGCTGCTCGGGATCACGCTGGTGGCGTTCCTGGTGATCGACGCCGTCGTGAGCCGACGGCCTCCCCGGCGCGCATAGGCAGCGGTCTGCACGGCCGGCTCCGGGAGATCCCCGCCCCGATCGGCGGGGCGGGGTCGTAGCCGGGCGGATGGTGCGAGTACCGGCTCGCACCGCCGTCGGGCCGCTCAGAGGCCGGCGGCGTCGAGCGCGTCGTCGACCTCGTCGAGGATCTGCTCGTGGTCGCGGCCCTCGGCCGCTCCCCGGTGCCAGATCGCGTCGATCCCGGCGGCCTCGTAGCCCTCGTCCCAGGTCTCGGCGTCCGGCAGCCAGTAGCCGATCAGCGAATAGCGCTCGCGCGGCAAGCCCTGGTCGTGGCGGACCCAGCGGCGGATCCGGCGGACGGTCCGGGTCTCGCCCGCGACCCACAGGTACCCGGGGCCGTCGGGACGAGGGAACGTGCGGACCGCCTGCTCGAGCCGGCTCGGTCCGTGACCGCAGCCGCTGCCGTGGATCCAGGTGGTGCGGACGTCGCCCGCGGTCTCCCATGGCGCCTGGCGGTCCGCGGGATCGAAGGTCTCGGCGACGACGTGCGCGCGGGCGCCGGTGGGCAGCGACTCGACGATCCGGCCGGCGGCGGGCAGGCCGGCCAGGTCGGTGGCGAGCAGGTGCCAGGCGGTGTCCGGCGGGGGAGCCCACGATCCGCCGGGTGCGCTGATCCCGATCGTGTCGCCGGGGGATGCGGCGCGCGCCCACTCGGCACCGAGCCCGCCGTCGTGGATCACGACGTCGATGTCGATCTCGGGTGCGCCGTCGACGGTGCGCACGGCCCGGACGCTGTAGTTGCGCGGGCGCGGCGGTCCGTCGACGCTCGGGACCTGCAGCTTCAGCCACTCGTCGGGCACCCCGGACGACGCCCAGGCGGCCAGCCCGGCGCCGCCGAGGGTCAGGCGGAGCAGGCCGGGCGACAGCGGACGGACGCGACGGACGGTGGCGGTGTGGAACGCGACGCTCATCGGAGGACTCCTCGGATGATCTTCACAGTGACCGGGTCGCGCCGCGCTCAAACGCGGATCGCGCGGCCGGGCTCGCCGGG
>JBQGEK010000118.1:0-7741 GCA_052039575.1 Patulibacter sp.
GCCGCCCGACGTCGTGCACCTGCGCGAGACCGTCGACGCGATGTACTCCGGGGTCCGCACGCTCGACGACCGGGTCGCGGCGATGGGGTCCGCGGTCGACGGGGTCGAGCGGATCGCCAACCGGCTCGCCCACCCGCTGCGACCGCGGCGGGCGGCGGCCCGTGCCGACGTCGAGAGCGACACTCAGGAAGCCTGAGGCGCGCCCGCGGCCGGCACGATCCGGGCATCGCTCGCCGCGGGTGATTCGCGGGATACTCCGCGACCCCGGTCGGTACGGGAAAAAAACGCTGCGGGCGTAGCCCCGGTGATAGGGTCGACCCGAGTGATGGACGTCGAGTGCGACGCCGACAGCAGGCACTCTCTCCCCCAGGGTGCTGACTGGAGACGATCGCGTAGTACTCACGGCGACCGTCATGGGAAACAGCAGGCGTGACGTTGACCAGGGTCTTGGAACCCGTACGACGCACGCTGGAAGGAAGGCTTACCCACCTGGGAGGCATCCACCATGCTGGATCTGGATACCGCAACGCGTCGCGAGCAGACCGATCTTCGGCTGCTGCGCCGCTACCACGAGCACAACGACACCGCCGCCCGCGAGGAGATGGTGCGCCGCGGGCAGGCGCTGGTGAAGTCCCTCGCCCGCAACTACAGCGGGCGCGGCGAGCGCTTCGACGACCTGGTGCAGGTCGGATCGGTCGGCCTGGTGAAGGCGATCGACCGCTTCAACCCCGACGCCGGCACACGCTTCGTCGCCTTCGCGGCCCCGAACATCACCGGCGAGATCAAGCGCCACTTCCGCGACCACTGCTGGCTGCTGCACGTTCCACGATCGGTCCAGGAGCTCGACGCGAAGATCAACCGCGAGAGCGAGCGGTTCTCGTCGGAGACCGGGCGCCGTCCGACGGTGCAGGAGCTGGCGGACACGCTCGACGAGTCGGAGGACCGGATCGTCGACGCGCTGCAGGGCGGTCGCGGCTACAGCGGGCTGTCGCTCGACTCCCCGGTCGGCGACACCGTCGGCGTGCTCGACATGCTCGGCGAGGAGGATGCGCAGCTCGAGTCGGTCGACGAGCGGGACCTCGTCCGGCGGGCCTGCACCACGCTCGACGATCGCGAGCGGCAGATCGTGGCGCTGCGCTACGGCGAGGGCCTGCTGCAGCGGGAGATCGCCGAGCGCTTCGGCGTGTCGCAGATGCAGGTCTCGCGAATCCTCGCGCGGGCTCTCGAGCGGATGCGCGAGTTCCTGGTCAACCAGGAGGACGTCGACCGGGACCGCGAGATCGATCGCGATCCGGCCGACGCCGCGGCGGATCCGCGACGGTTGAACTGACGGCCGCGGCGCGCTGCGGGCCGTCGCTCACGGTGCGCCGTCGGCTTCCTCGAGCAGGAAGACCTCGACCGACGCGTCTGCGCGGGTATCCGCGCCGCTGACGAACGCCCGCACTCGCCGCCCGGTCGCGGCTTCGACCGGCATCTTCAGCTGGTCCTCGGCGGCGTACTGGAAGAACAGCCGGATGTCGCGGATCCGCTCGGATTGACCGCGCTCGACGAGCCGCTTCTCGGCGGGCGTCTGGGTGTCCTCGAGGATGCAGACCACGGCGTCCGGGCCGGCGAAGTACGTCTTGACCTTGGTCGGTCCGCGGCCGAACTGCGCCTTGTAGATCTGGGCCATCGCGTTGGAGATCGCCTGGAGCGGGCTCTCGTGGCCGCTCGGATCGTGCGTGTGGAGGGAACGGGACATGGTGCTCGCGGGCGGAACCGAGGTCGACTGATGCCGGTTCCCGGCCGCAGCCTAACCACGCTGTGGCCGGTCGGGCAAAAGGGTGGTGATCGGAGCGGGCGGACGGGGTAAGGGTGATGCAGGGTGAGCGGACGACGTCGCCGCCACGGCGCCGCCCGACCCCTCCGGTCCGCGGCACCCCGGCATCAGCTGGGCGTGCCGTGGACCGACGGTTGCCTGCGACACTCCCGGGCGTGTCCTCGAGTGCCCCGACCGCGACCGTCGACGAGCTGACCGCGGGCGTCGTGCGGATCGCGATGCCGCTGGCGGGCTTCGCCGCGGGCCTCAACGTCCACCTGCTGCGTGGCGACGGACCGCTGACCCTGATCGACGCGGCCGCGGCGCTGCCGGGCGTCTCGCGGATGCTGCGCGGCGGCCTCGCCGAGATCGGGCTCGACTACACGGACATCGAGCAGGTGGTGCTGACCCACCACCATCTCGACCACATCGGCCTGACCGGCGAGATCGTCGCGGCGGGCGGTGCCCGGGTGGCGGCGATCGGCGCGGTCGCGGAGGTCCTCGCCGATCCTCCGAAGCACTTCCAGGGCGAGCTCGACTGGGGCATCGCCCACGGTGCCCGACATGGCGCGCCGGAGAGCCTGATGGACGGCGCTCGCGCGGCGCTGCCCTACACGACCGCGATCCCGGCGGTGGCCGTCGACCACGTGCTGCAGGACGGGGAGCGGATCGCTGCCGGCGACCTGACGCTGACCACGGTGCTGCGGCCGGGGCACAGCCCGACCGACACGCTGTTCGTCTCCGACGACGCGGGCATGGTCTTCGTCGGTGACCACCTCTGGGACGGGTCGCCGGTGACGCCGGTGCTCGGCACGATGTCCGGGGAGCGGCCGGCGGCGGAGTACGTGGCCGGGCTGGCGCTCACCCGCCGGCTCGTCGACCACCGGCTGCTCGCCGGCCACGGCGCCACGATCGACGACGTCCCGGGCCTGCACGACGAGCGGCTGCGCGGGCTCGAGACGCGGCTCGAACGGGTCGCCGCGGTGCTGAGCGACGAGCTCACCCCGACCTGGCAGGTCGGCAGCCGGATCTGGCGGGAAGGCGACGTCGGCTATCGGGGCCCGGCACGGCTGTCGGCGCTGCTCGCGGCGCTGGAGCTGCTGGTCGGCCGCGGCGTCGCCGAGGAGGAGCGGGACGGCGATCGGGTGCGCTGGCGTCGAGCGGCCTGAGCGTCGGCGGGCGGTATCCCACGGCGCATCGGGCAAAAGACGATCGTCCTGCGCCGCGATTGCGGGCGTGAGAGTATGACGGACGGTACAGCGGTGATGACGCAGTCGGCCGATCCGACCGGCGGTCCCGTTCCGGCGGGCACGCGTGCACGACCCGGCTGTACCGCGACCACGACGACCAACTGTGCCCGAGGCTGATCTTCCCCCAGTGGCCGGCGATGCCACGGATCCCCGTGGTGCGCGTGACGAGCGGACCGCAGATGCCGCGCTCGCGGATCCGCCGTCGGCGGACGCGGGGGGCGACGCGTCGGGCGATCCCGAGGCTCCGTCGACCGCGGGCCTGCTGCGTCGCGTCGCGATCGGGATCGGGATCATCGTCGCGGTGCTGGTGGTCTTCTGGCTGCTCGCGCCGCACGTCGGGTTCCTCGAGGACACCTGGCAGAAGGTCCGGCAGGGAGATCCCGTCTGGCTGATCGTCGCGGTCGTCTTCGAGGTCTTCTCGTTCGTCGGCTACGTCTGGGTCTTCAATGCGACGGTCCGGCGGTCGGGGCTGAAGCTGCCGCGGTTCACCAGCTGGAGGATCGTGCTCGCCGGCGTCGCGGCGACGCGCCTGCTCGCAACCGCCGGGGCGGGCGGCATCGCCTCGACCACCTTCGCCCTGCGGCGCCAGGGCCTCGACGCGCGCCACGCCGGTGCGACGGTCGCCGCGCAGATCGCGATCGTCTACGTCTGGTTCATCGTGCTGATCGCAGCCGTCGGGCTGCTGCTGTTCCTGTTCGGCCGCGGCCACGCGGCGATCACGATCGTCCCGGCGGGGATCGCGGTCCTGATCCTGGTGGTCGCGCTGCTCGGGCGCCCCGGGCTGCGCCGGCTCGCCGATGCGTCGAGCCACCGCGAGGGCAAGGTCGCGCGGGCGCTCGCGGCCGTTCCGGCGATCCTCGACGAAGGCGTCCACAACGTCTCCAAGCTGGTCCGCGAGCGCGACCCGGCGATCTTCGGCGGTGCGCTGTGGTGGCTCGCCGACGCCGGCGTGCTGTGGGCCGCCTGCCACGCCTTCGGCGCGTCGCCGCACGTGCTCGACATCCTGATGGCCTACCTGCTGGGTCAGGTGGCCAACCTGCTGCCGATCCCGGGTGGTCTCGGCGTCGAGGCCGGGCTGCTCGGGATGATGATCGCGTTCGGGATCCCCGGCGGGGTGGCGGTGCTCGCCAGCTTGCTGCAGCGGCTGATCTCGACCTGGCTTCCGGCGGTCCCCGGCGCCCTTGCGCTGGCAGCGATCGGACGGCAGTCGCCGGACGTCGAGGTGATCGAGATCGACGAAGCGCCACCGCCCAGATCCCGGGAGTAGCAGGGGGTTTGCGGCAGATTCCCCACCGAATCCTACGGTCCCGTAGGATCGTCCCCATGGCTCGAGCCACGCAACGGATCTCCGCCGGCACCCGCAAGACGGCGCTCTCGGCCGCCGCGACCGCGACGGCGGCGGGCGTCGCGTGGGGCGCGTCGTACCTGAGCGACCGACGCCGGATCGCGGCCGATCCGCTGCACGCGGCGCTCGCGCGGCCGGTCGGCGGCCGACCGATCCCCGTGCAGGCCGGTGACGGCACCGACCTGCGTGTCCGGGTGTTCGGCCCGGAAGGCGCGCCGACGGTGGTCTTCGTCCACGGCTGGACCTGTGCGCTCGACTTCTGGACGCTGCAGATCCAGGCGCTGCAGGGGGACCTGCGGCTGGTCGCCTACGACCTGCGCGGGCACGGCGAGAGCGCACCGTCGAGTGGCGGCGACTACTCGATCCAGGCCTACGCCGACGACCTCGACGCGGTGCTGCGGGCGACCGTCCCGGAGGGCGAGCGGGCGGTGCTGGTCGGCCATTCGCTGGGTGCGATGACGATCATCGCCTGGGCGTCCGATCGACCGGACGAGATCCGCGACCGGGTCTCCGCCGCCGGGCTGTTCAGCACCGGGGTCGGCGACCTGATCACCTCCGCGCTGGTGCTGCCGGCGTCGGGGGTCAACCAGCGGATCCAGCAGGAGCTGTCGCAGCTGTTCCTCGCCAGCTCCGCGCCGCTGCCGCGCAAGGCGTCCCCCGTGGTCAACCGGGTGGTCCAGCACGTGGCGCTCTGTGGAGCGGCGAGCCCGGCGACCGTCGCCTTCTGCACCCGGATGGTGCTGCGCTGCCCGCGTGACGTTCGGGCCAACACGGGCACCACCCTGAGCTCGATCGACCTCTACGAGGGTGTCGAATCGCTCACGGTGCCGACGACGGTGCTGGTCGGGGCGGACGATCGCCTGACCCCGCCGGTCCACGCCGAGCGGCTGGCCGATCGCCTGCCGCGGCTGCACGACCTGGTCGAGCTGCCGAGGGTCGGTCACATGGCGCCGGTCGAGAGTCCGCAAGCGACGACTCTGGCGATTCGCGGGCTGGTCGCCGCGGCCTGAGGCGTCGAGCTGCGCCCGGCGCGGGTCGGGGCCCGTGTCAGTGCTCGTCGGCGGGTGGCGAGGCGACGGTCAGCGCCGCGGCCTGGGCCTCGATCAGTCCGTGCAGCGGGTCGTCGGCCGGGAGCCCGGCGAGGCGCTCGCGCAGGCTCACGGGGTACGGCACGCCACGCGGGATCGTGCCGGTCAGCCACCGGGTGAACCGCAGCAGCCGGTCTCGGGGGTAGTCGTCGGGGCGCTGCAGCAGCAGGCGCGCGCCCTCCTCGGCGTTGCCCACGAGCATCCGGGACACGAGGTCGCGGTCGACGTCGGTCGGACTGTCGCGGACCCGCAGGCCGACCTCGAGCAGGCTGCTCGCCATGCCGACGACGCCCTCGCGGATCTGCTCGACCTTGTCGCGGATCTCCGAGGGGGTGCCGTCGACGGGGTGGAGGATCAGCGTCCAGCGACGCGGGTTGCATTCGACGGCGTCGAGGAAGGTCTCGATCGCCTGGATCAGGATGTCGTCGGGGTCGTCGTCGAGCCACGGCGGGCTGGGGATCGCGGTGGCCAGCTCGACGAGGGTGCGCTGCTCCTCGCGCTCGACCAGCGCGGCGAGCAGGGCGGCGCGGTTGCGGAAGAAGTCGTAGACGACCGGCTTGGTCACGCCGGCCGCGCGGGCGACCGACTCCATCGACACCTGGTCGAACGAGCGGGCGTCGGTGATCAGCTCGAGGGTGGTATCGAGCAGCTGTTCGCGGCGCTGCTCCGGAGGCAGGCGAGGCGCGGGGGCACGCCGGCGCACGGAGGGAACTCGGGGCCGAGGGGGCACCGGTGGAGTGTGACAGGCGTCCGTGGGACCGGGGGCCGGGGACCGTTGCTACGGGACCGTAGGTACGCTACCGTAGCGAACGTTCGTGAACTGAGCGTGTTGCGGCACGCTCCGTGACTTTCGCTGGAGACCCCCATGACCCCGTTGCTCGCCCAGGTGGCCACGAAGGAGGCCGGCAGTGGCGCCCCGCTCTGGCAGATCGCCGTGGTGGCCGGCCTCAGCGGCCTCGTCACCGTCGCCACCCTGGCGGTGATCCTCGCCTTCCGCCGCGGCGGCGCGCAACCGGTCGGCCGGGCTGCGCTCGCAGCGGGGCGGCTCCTCGGGGCGCCCGGCTGGGCCGCGCTGCCGGCGCTGATCGCCCTGGTCGGCGGGGCGATGGCGTTGGCCGGCGCGGAGTGGGACATCGCGCTGCACATCGACGAGGGCCGCGACGATGGGCCGCTCGGTACCGCGGCCCACTACCCGATCCTCTTCGGGCTGCTGATCCTCTTCGTCGGCGGGCTGCTCGCGGTCGGCCTGGCGCCGCCCGAGGGTCCGCAGTCCAGCCGCGCAGCGATCCGGATCCGCGGCCTCTGGCCGATCCCCGCGTCGGCCGCGGTGATGCTGGTCGCATCCGCGATGGCGTTCCTGGCGTTCCCGCTCGACGACCTGTGGCACCGCGTGTTCGGGCAGGACGTGACGCTCTGGGGGCCGACCCACATCATGCTGATCGCCTGCGCGGGGTTGGGCACGCTGTCGATGATCCTGCTGCTCGTCGAGGGCGCGCGGACGATCCGCGTCGACACCCCGAAGCCGCGCGGCGTGCTCGGACGGATCGCCCCGGTGCCGGTGCTCTGCGCGGTGATCGTGCTGGCGGTCTTCACGCTCGAGACCGACGAGTTCAACTTCGGCGTGCCGCAGTTCCGTCTGGTCTGGCATCCGGTGCTGATCACGGTGGCGGCGAGCTTCGCGTTCGTCGTCGCTCGGCTCTGGGGTGGCCGCGGCGCTGCGCTGCACGCCGCGGTGGTCGCCTTCGTGATCTTCATCCCGCTGACCTTCTTCGTCTCCGTCGTCGTCGGACAGTCGTTCCACGCCCAGCCGCTCTACCTGGTCTCCGCGCTGGCCGTCGAGGCACTCGCGTGGCGCCGCTCGTGGCGGCGTCCGATCGCCTTCGGCGCGGTCGCCGGCGTGCTGGCCGCCACCGTCGGACTGATGGCGGAGTACGGCTGGACCCACCTGCTGTTCCGCCTGCCGTGGACGACCAACCTGCTGCCGGAGGCACTTCCGGCCGCGCTGCTCGCCGCGGTGGCCGCCGGTGTGCTCGGCGCGCTGTTCGCCGAGACGATCACCGGCGGGAACCGGCGTGGGCGCCACCCGGTGGCGCTGGCGACGGCCGCCGCTGCCGTGGTGATCGGCGTGGGGGCCTGGGCGGCGCATCACGACGAGGTCCCGGAGGGAGCGACGGCGACGATCACCGTCAGCGACGTCCGGGCCGAGCGGACGCCGGGCAAGAGCGGGATCCAGCCGACGGGCGACGTCGCGGTCCGCTTC
>JBQGEK010000119.1:0-6329 GCA_052039575.1 Patulibacter sp.
TCGCTGACGCGGACGCGAGCGCCCGCGATCCCCTACTTGCCCTGCCAGCGCGCCTCGCGCTTGGCGATGAACGCGCCGATCCCCTCGGACGCATCGTCGGTCGAGAAGATCTCCGCGAACGCGTCCTTCTCCGCGTCGAGCCCGGCGTCGAAGTCCTGGGCCGCGCCGACGCGCTTGATCGCCGCAGCGGCCAACGGGGCCTGGCCGCTGAGGCGCCGGGCCCAGTTGACGGCGACGTCGAGCAGCTCGTGGTCGTCGACGACGGTGTTGACCAGGCCGTGGGCGTAGGCCTCGTCGGCGAGGATCGGGTCGCCGACCAGGTTCAGCTCGAGCGCCTTGGCATCGCCGACCAGCTGACGCATCCGCTGCGTGCCGCCGAACCCGGGGATCAGGCCGAGCTTGATCTCGGGCTGACCGAAGACGGCCGAGCGGGCCGCGATCCGGAAGTCGGTCGCCAGCGCCAGCTCCGAGCCGCCGCCGAAGGCCAGCGCGTTGACCGCGGCGATCGTGACGATCGAGCTCCGCTCCCACGAGCGGAACAGCGCGTGGGCCTCGGTCAGCAGCTTGCGGCCGGCCGCGTCGTCCATCGTGGTGAATGCACGGATGTCCGCACCGGCCGAGAAGACCGCCGACATCGGCGACGCCGACGCGAAGACGACCGCACGGACGCCGGACTTCTCGGCGTGGTCCCAGACCTTCTTCAGGTCGGCGACGACCTCGGGCGAGATCGAGTTGACCGGCGGGTTGTCGAGCCAGGCGATCAGGACGCCGTGGTCACGGGTCTCGATCTTGACCTTCTCGGCCGGCTGCTGCTCGTCGTACTGCGGGTAGACGTAGAAGCCCTGGCCGGACTGCTCGCCGAGCCGCCCCTGGGCGACCAGCCGCCGCAGGATCACGGGAGCCTCGAACCGGTCACCGTGCTTCTCGGCGGCGGCCTCGAAGCGCTCGAGCATCACGTCGAGCCCGACGCTGTCTGCCTGCAGCAGCGGCGGCAGGATCCCGCGAGCGGGGCTCAGCCCGGTGCCGGCGGCCATCCCGAGATCGATGTCGCGGTGGCTGGTGATGCCCTCCTCGATCAGGTAGATCGACTCGCGGACCTGCGCCAGATGCCAGAGGTTGGCGATCTCCTCGATGTCCGGCGTGTTGCTGCCGGTCACGTTCTCGGAACCGTCGGCCTTGTAGAAGCCGTCGCCGGTCTTCGCGCCGAGATCACCCTGCGCGACGAGCTCGGTCTGCCGCTTGTGGTTGTAGAAGCGCGCCGACGGGGAGGTGTCGCCCTCGTCGTAGTCCTCGACCATCTGCTCCTGGAGATGCAGCGACGGGTCCAGGCCGAGCGAGTTCATCAGCGTGAACGGGCCCATCGGCATCGCCTTGCCCTTGAGACCCTCGTCGATCTGCGCGATCGACAGCTGGCCCTCTTCCTGGGCCCGGAAGACCTCGGACATGCCCGCCGCGAGGATCCGGTTGACGACGAACCCGGGAACCTCGCCGACGACGATCGGCTGCTTCTTCGTCGCCTGGGCGAACTGGTAGGTGGTCTGGACGGTCTCGGCCGACGTCAGCTCGCCCTCGACGATCTCGAGCAGCGGCATCACCGCAGCCGGGAAGAAGTAGTGGGTGCCGATCACCTTGTCCGGGCGGACGGTCGCCGCGGCGATGTCGCTGATCATCAGGCCCGAGGTGTTCGTGGCGAGGATCGCGTGGCCGGGCGTGACCGCGTCCAGCTCGGCGAAGACCGCCTGCTTGATCTCGAGCTTCTCGGGGACGGCCTCGACCACGAAGTCGACGTCGCCGAACCCGTCGTAGGTCAGCGAGCCCTGGATCCGGCCGACGACCTCGGCGACCTGCGCCGCGGCCTGCTCCTCGGTCAGCTTGCCCTTCGACAGCTGCTTCTTGACCTGACGCTCGGTGACCTTGGTCGCCTCGGCGATGCCGGCGTCGACCAGCTCCTGCTTGATGTCCTTCAGCACGACGTCGATGCCGGCGGCGGCGATCGTCTGGGCGATCTGGCCGCCCATGGTTCCGGCGCCGACGACGGCGGCCTTGAAGACGATGGTCATGGGGCTCTGGGGCTCCTGCGATGGGGGGGGGTGGGCTCGAGCCGGGCTGCTGGGCCGTGGGCGGACGGAGTCGAGCCGAGGCGGCCGGACGCGATCCCGCCGGTCGAGCGTCCGGAGCCTATCGACCGATCCCTGATCCTGGTCAGCTGGCCAGTTCGTTGCGCAGCGCGACCACGGCGGCGGCGACCTCGTCGAGCGCGGGCAGCACCTCGCCGCGCAGCCGTTCACGCTCGGCGATTCCCGCGGCGGTGATCCGGTAGAACCGGCGCGACCGGCGCACGGGATGCTCCCACTCGCCCTCGGCCAGCCCCTCGTCCTCGAGCGCCCGCAGCAGCGGATACATCGTGTTCGGGTTGACCGTGACGAGCCCTCCGGAGAGCTCGCCGATCCGCTCGATCAGCCAGCTGCCGTACGCCGCCTCGTCCCCCTCCAGCAGCTGGAGCACGAGCACGCGGACGACCCCCGCTCGCCGCAGCACGGCGGACAACGGGTCGCCGGGACCGGACGACCGCGGCCGGGGGCTCCCCTCCCGCTCGAGTCCGGACGGAAGCGCGACCGCCGGGTCGCCCCCGAGCACCTGGCCGGCGTCCACCGCGGCGCGCGTGGCGCGGCGGGCCGCGCGGCGACGGTCGGACGGGGACGGCGGAGCCACCGCCGCAGGATCGCAGGTGGGTGGACCCGCGTCCGCGTTCCCCCTCGTGCGACCGACGGCGACCGGGCCGGAGAGGTCAGCTCGAGCGGGGCGGGCCGAGCACGTTCGTCACGCTGATCCCGCCCGGCGTCCGGTCGAACGCGAGCCACTTCCGGTTGGTCACCTTGATGTCCATCTTGTAGACCACGATCGGCACGCCCGCGACGACCTGGAGCTCGGTCGGGACCTCCGCCACCAGCTCGTAGGACCACTTGCCACGGGTCTTGCGGATCTTGCCCTCGACCGGCATCTGGACCACGGCCGGGTTCGTCATCGTGGTGTAGAAGAAGACGCGGTTGGCTCCGCCGTTGACGACGGTGATGTTCGCCGTGGTCCGCACGGTGTCGGCGAACGCGAGCGCCCGGCCACGCCCCATCACCGAGCCCCGGGGGCAGCCGTCGACGCCGTTGTTGTTGAGCCGCGCGAAGCTGCACGTCGGCAGCTTCGCGCCGTTGTAGACCGAGCCCCGCGGAAACAGCACCGTGGTCTTCTGCAACGTGGTCGCGTTGTCGTTGGTCGAGCGCTGCCACTCCATCTGGACGTCGACGGTGACCGGCACCGGGTTGCGCTTGGTCGGCTGCGCGTTGCTCGGCATGTTGGCGTGGATCTCGACCTTGCTGGACAGCGTCTCCGCACCGACGATCGCCGGCACCGCGCCGACTGCGACGCCCCCGACGACGGCGGCCGCCACCCCGGCGGCCGCGATCCGCTTCCCTGGTATCCGCATGGACGCGAGCCTACATCGAGCCGGCACCGCGCAGGGCAAAAAGTTGACGTCCGTGCACCGTTGCGGCGGCCGTCGGATCCGGGGGTTACCGCTCGCGCCGGGCGCGCCGCGCGGGGTCACGGGACGCCCAGCGCCCGCGACCCCGGTGCTCAGACGGCGGTGACCGCTGCGGCCTCGACGTTGCGGCCCAGCAGGATCTCCTTGGCGATCACCAGGCGCTGGATCTGGGCGGTGCCCTCGTACAGCTGCATGATCTTGGCGTCGCGCATGAACTTCTCGACCTTGTACTCCTTGATGAAGCCGTAGCCGCCGTGGACCTGGACGGCGTCGGTCGCGACCTCCATCGCCGTGTCGGCGGCGAAGCGCTTGGCGTGCGAGCTCTGCAGCGTGTTGCGCAGACCGGCGTCGAGCAGCGCGGCGCTCTGCCAGGTCAGCAGGCGGGATGCCTCGATCTTCGTCGCCATGTCGGCAATCAGGAACTGGATCGCCTGGTGCATCGCGATCGGCACGCCGAACTGGACGCGCTCCTTCGAGTACTCGGTCGCCGCCTCGAAGGCCGCCCGGGCGATCCCGGTCGCCATCGCCGCCACGCCGGGCCGCGTGCGGTCGAGGGTCATCATCGCGAGCTTGAAGCCCTTGTTCTCCTCGCCGAGCAGGTTGCGGGCGGGGACGCGGGTGTCGTTGAAGGTGATGGTCGCGGTGTTCGAGGCCCGCTGACCCATCTTGTCCTCCTTCTTGTCGACCGTGATCGTGTCGTCCTTCGGCACGACGAAGGCCGAGATCCCACGGTGCCCGGCTTCGGGATCGGTCTTCGCGTAGACGGTGAAGTAGTCCGCGTAGCCGCCGTTGGTGATGAAGCACTTCGAGCCGTTGAGCACGTACTCGTCGCCGACCTTGGTGGCCGTCGTGCGCATGCCGGCCACGTCCGAGCCGGCGCCCGGCTCGGTCAGGCAGAACGAGACGAGCCGGTAGTTGCTCGTGATGTCACCGAAGAACTCCTTCTTGAACTCCTCGCTGCCGCCGAGCGAGATCGGAGCGGTCGCCAGGCCGTTCGCCGCGACCGAGGTGCCGATGCCCGAGCAGCCCCAGCCGAGCTCCTCCTCGATCAGCGTGCCGGCGAGGTAGTCCATCCCCGGGCCTCCGTAGGCGTCGGAGACGTGCGAGTTCATGATCCCCAGCTCCCACGCCTGCTTCAGCACCTCCTCCGGCCAGGTGCCGTGCTCGTCGTACTGCCAGGCGACCGGCCGCATGACGTTCTCGGCGAAGTCGTGGGCCATGTCACGGATGGCCTTCTGCTCGTCGTTGAGGGTGAAATCGACCACGGTGGCTCCTTGTGCCGGACAGGTGACGCGGCGCTTTCGCCGCTCGATTGACTAGTCAGTCAACCAGTTCTGCCGCACAGGCTAGCGTGTACGCGCAACGGGCGTATACGCAAGACTGCTCACGTGGACACCGCGATCACGATCCTCATCTTCGGCATCGTCGGCGTGTCGGCCGCGGTCTGCGTGGCTGCGCTGCTGTTCACGTCCGGCGCACGATCGGGCGCGGCGCCACCCCGCGGCGACCACTCGACCGCGCCTCCCGAGGAGCCGGTCGACGAAGCGTGGGTCGAGGCGCAGGCGCTGGTCAAGGTCCGCAACGCCCGGCGACGGCGTCACGGCGAGCCGGAATCGGACCCCGAGGTCGAGGCCGCGGAGATCCTGCGGTCACTCGAGGGCGAGTCGCGGTAGCGGACGGGGAACCGCCCCGCGCGGTCCCCGGGGGTTCCGCTCAGTCCTGGAGGTCCGCGCAAGCCTGGAGCTTGCTGACGTCGCTGCCCGCGGCCTCGACGCACGCGGTGTAGTCGCCGCCGTCGCTCGGAGCGGCCTCCGACGTGGTGGTGTCGGCGGGCGGTGTCGGTGCGGTCGACGTGCCGGTAGCTCCCGGCGACTGCCCCGCCACGGCGGCGAGCACCGTCAGCAGCTCGTCGAACGGCTGCGCGTTCTTCGGAGCGCTGATCCGGACGCGCTCGTTGACCTTGGTCAGGCCGAAGTCGAGCGCCAGCCGTCCCTCTTCCAGCTGGACGTCGACCTGCAGGCGTCGTAGCGCGCCCTTGCCCTCGCCGACCCAGACGTCCATCGTCGCCGACGACACGTCGTCCCCGATCGAGCCCAGGGTGCTGGCGGCGGCCTTCGCCTCCTCGTTGTCCGACGCCCCCGCCCGACCGACGACCTTCTGCAGGTCGTCGGTCATCCGCTTGACGTCGACCTGCGATCGGACATGGGTGACCGGCTGACCGTCCCACTGCTCCTCGCCGACGATCTGGGGGTCCTCGAGCCACGACTCTGGGTCGATCCCCAGCGACTCCAGCGACAGGCCCTCGTCCTTGCGCTCGTCGTCCTTCAGGTCGTCGAGCGCGTCCGCGGCGAGCACGTAGTGCTGGTCGCCGACCGAGACGTAGTTGCGGCCATCGACCCCGGTCAGCGTCGCGACCGGCTCCTCGCCGGTGCCGTTGATCCCGAGCGCGAAGCGGAAGCGCGCGGTCTTGGCGTCCCCGGCCGAGTACGGCCCGACGAACTCCAACATCACCGGCTCGCCGCCGGCCGCGGCGCTGCCGCTCAGTCCGAGCTTGAGGTTGACCTGCGCCGTCTTCAACGATCCCCCGTCGGCCGCGAAGCCGCGGGCCGCCACGTTGGCGGCGTCGTTCGATCCGCCGCCTCCACCGCGGAGCAGCAGCACCACGGCACCGAGCGCGGCTAGACGGCGGCGTTGCGCGGTGGCCGGCGAGGGTCGGCGCACGGGTCGCGGAGACCGCGGCGGACGGGACGATGCTTCGGTCATGGGCGGTGCTCTCTCCGGGACGGGGCGCGCC